>JBKGHK010000187.1:0-15470 GCA_046520375.1 Pyxidicoccus sp. 3LFB2 | reverse complement strand
GTGGCGCGGCTGCCCCGCACCGGAGCCCTCAGGAGGGAAGGGGGCGGCGCCGTCCTCCGCCCCCGCGCCCAGCGTCCGGGTGCGGCTCACGGAGGTAGAGCGGCTCAGCGCGTCCTTCACCGCGGAGATGAACTGGCCGATGTCATAGGGCTTGAGGAGCAGCTCGATGATGTCCGGCCCGGTGTACTCCTGCGCGCCCTCACGGTTGGTGGTGGTGAGCACGAAGGGGCGGCCGGAGACCTCGGGACGCGAGGACAGCTCCTGGAACGTCGCCCAGCTCCGCCCGAAGGGGACGCTCACATCGAAGACGATAGCCCCCGGGTTGTACTGCTGGACCAGCTTGGGGAAGTCCTCGCGCCCCCGCTCGATGTCGGGAATGCGCGCGCAGACCGGATGGACACCCTCTGCCTGGAGCAGCTCACTGAGGACAGCCAGGAGGTCCTCGCTGCCATTGAGAATGAGCACCGTGGGACGGGTCATGGTGCAGCCGAATGTGCGTCCGCCATTGTGCGTTGGGTACCCCGCAATTCGCCTGGACGTGCACCAGCCAACAGGCCGGGCCTACCTATGGGATGGGTGGGCAGACCCCGGTTGGCTGCCCGACCCCCACGGTGGCGAGCGCCGTGCGAAGGTGTCGGCCCCTCACCGCACGGGAGTGCTTCGCGCTCATGGACAACCTGGCCCACTCGCTCGTCGGTGCATGGATGGCGGAGGCGGGGCTGAAGCGCACCACGCCGCTGGCCACCGCGACGCTGGTCATCGGCGCCAACCTTCCGGACGCGGATATCGTCTTCGCCTTCGGAGGCTCGGACGCGTCGCTCTACTGGCGCCGGGGCTGGACGCACGGCGTGCTCGCGCTGAGCCTGTGGCCCTTCGTGCTCACCGGGCTCATGCTGCTCTGGGACCGGTACGTGCGAAGGCGCAGGCACCCGGAGCTGCCGCCCGCGCGCTTCGGCCCGCTGCTCGTGTGCTCGGTGCTGTCCATCCTCAGCCACCCCGCGCTGGACTGGCTCAACACGTACGGCGTGCGCCTGCTGATGCCCTTCGATGGGACGTGGTTCTACGGCGACACACTCTTCATCGTCGACCCGTGGGTGTGGCTCCTCGCCGGTGCGTCCGTGGTCATGGCGGATGCGCGCACGCGCCGCTCGGCCGCGGGCTGGCTGATTCTGGGCGTGGCCACCACCGCGCTCGTCACCATTCCCGACCTGGTGCCCTGGCCCGCCAAGGCGCTGTGGTGCGCGGGCGTGGTGGCCATCCTCTGGCTGAGACTTCGGGTCTCGCACCGGCTGTCCGCGCAGCGCGTGGCCACGGTGTGCGGCGTGGCGCTCGTGCTCTACCTGGGTGCCATCCTGCTGGGCTCGCAGGTGGCGGCGCCGGGAGCACAGGCGTGGCTGCGCGCGCAGAACCTGCCCGTGGAGCGCACCATCGCCGGGCCCATTCCCGCCAACCCCTTCGTGCGGGACATCATCGCCCTGACGCCGGACCGCTATCACTTCGTCAGCGCGAACTTCCTGGCCGGTGCAGACGACCGCTACCGCTTCACCGACGCGAGCCAGCCCCGCGCGCCCCAGCCCGGCCCCGTCATCCAGGCGGCCCTCACGGCGCCGGAGATTCGCGGCCTCGCCAACTGGCTGCGGCTGCCCACGTACGAGGTGACGGAGACGCAGGACGGCTGGCGCGTCACCATCAACGACGTGCGGTACTCACGCTCGCAGAGCGGCGGGCTGGGCCGGGCGGTGGTGGAGCTGGACCGCGAGCTGCGGCCCGTGCGGGTGCGCACCCGCGAGTAGCGCACCGTCCCTCGACGTCGGAGGGACGGTGCCGCAAGTGCCGCTTCAGCGCTTCAGGTCGATGCGCACCCACTCGCCCTGGGTGGCGCCCTCCAGCACCGTGAGGCCCAGGTTGCGGTAGGCCGCCTCCACGTCCGCGCGCTGGTGCGCGAGCACGCCCGCCAGCACCAGCCGGTCCTTCACCTTGGCCACAATCAGCGGCGCCAGCTCGATGAGCGTGTTGGCCAGGATGTTGGCCAGCACCAGGTCGAAGGTGCCGTCCACCCGCGTCAGCTCCTTCTCCGACACGTCGATGTCCGGCGTCCCGTTGTCCGTCAGGTTCTCCCGCGCCAGCTCCACGGAGACGGGGTCATTGTCCGTGGCCACCACCCGGCCCGCGCCCAGCTTCTTCGCGGCGATGGCCAGCACGCCCGTGCCGGTGCCCACGTCCAGCACGCTCGCGCCGGGGTGGTCCTTCATGTAGGCGTCCACCGCCGCCAGGCACAGCGCCGTCGTCGGGTGGTCTCCGGTGCCGAAGGCCATCTTCGGCTCAATCACCAGCCGCACCGCGTCCGCCGGGGCGTTCGCCACATCCCACGGCGGCCCCACCCACAGCCGGCCCACGTGCACGGACTTGATGAGCGACTTCCACTGGTTGCTCCAGTCCTGCTGCGGCTGCTCGTCCAACCCCACGCGCGCGTCGGGGAAGCCCTCCTGCACCAGGGCCTGGGCGCCTTCGGCCGCATCGCGGTCCTCGAAGTAGGCGATGACGATGGCCTCGCCCGGCTTCGGCCCGCGCACGCCCGGCATCAGGGGCGCCTCGCGGTCCCTCACCTCGAGGCCCAGCGCACCCGACTCATGGAGGACGTCCTGTACGGCCTCGGACGCTTCCTCGGACAACTCCACTGTGAGTGACAGATAGGTCTGGGACATGCGGGCCGTTTAATCCTCCCGTGTCTAGCGTGGAAGCGCCGTGAGATACCTTCGTGTCCTGGGGCCCCTGGTCTGCCTGTCCGCCTGCTCTGGCCCCGCCGCGCCGGATGCGGCGGTGTGTCAGGATGTCGTCACCCGGCTGTGTCAGACAGCCTCCTGCCCCGGAGTGGGAGCGCAGCTCGCCCCGGGCCTCGACTGCCAGTTCTCCCTCCAGGAGCGCTCCGGCTGTGGGGCGGAGGAGTTCACCTTCACCTCGCCCTCGCGCGAGCGGTTCCTGGACTGCCGCGAGCTGCTCCTGCGCAACGGCACCTCCACCGAGCGCCCGCCCGCGTGTGAGGACGTCGCGCGCTTCTTCGTGCAGTGCGGGGACGTGGCGGGTCTCTTCCAGGAGGAGCAGCCATGAAGCGGTTCGGCGCGGCGGTGCTGGTCCTCGCGGTGGGCTGCGCGCCGCTGGACGTGGAGCGGCGCACCGAGCGCGGCGCGGTGCTGCGCACGTACACCCAGGAGAAGACGCTGGGCGAGCGCCTGCCCTTCGCGGACGTGCAGGCCCAGTGGCCGCAGCTGTCCGTGCGCTTCACCACGGCGGACATCTGCCGCACCGAGCACCACGAGGAGTACGCCGAGCACATCATCTCCACCCGCTCCTCGCAGGGCGCGGCGGCGGCGGTGAGCACCGGCGGCATCTTCACCGCGGTGGGCGGAGGCCTGCTGCTGGGGCGCACGCTCTTCTCGGACTCACCGGACCGCGACGCCATCGACCGTGAGGGGCGCTTCGGCGCGTCCAGCCGCGAGGTGGCCACCGGGTGGGGCGCGGGGCTGCTCATCCTCGGCGTGCCCGCGCTGGTGACGGGCCTCGTCCTGCTCGCCCGGAGCGGGGAGGACCGCGAGACGCGCAAGGCGGATGAGATGGTGGCCCTGCGCGAGGTGCCCTGCCAGCCGAAGCCCGCCGACGGCGTGGTGGAGCTGGCCGGCGGCAGCGGTCCGCCTCCCCAGCCGCGCATGACGTCCAACGGCGCGCTGGTGCTCACCGCGGACGAGGTGCGGGACATGACGTTCACCGGCCTGCTGCTGGACGGCACGCCCGTGCTCCTCCAGGACGAGGACCAGGCCCGGCTGGAGACGTTCCGCACCTGCGCCACGCTGCTGGCGATGCCGGTGGACCCGGAGGCCCTGGCCCGCGAGGCAAAGAGCCACCCGGAGCGGCTGCGCATGAAGCGGGGCCTCGTGCAGGACTGCACCACGCTGCCGGGCGCTCCGACGGGGCCGCTGCTGGAGGCCATCGACGCGGCCCTCGGGGGTGGCGCCGAGCCTGACTCCGGGATGACACCCACGCCGACGCCCGGCTGACACCCGCTCCTCCCGCGCCACGGGACACAGTCCGTTACTCCACGCACCTGCCCTCCGGTACGGCGTTCAACCGGAAAGCCGTGTCCAACGTTTATTCCGGGCGAGGTGGTTGGCGGCGGCGGGCGGACTCGCAACGCAGCAGGTGCGAGGTCCGCGCATGTCTCACAGCTCGGGGGGCTGGGGCGGGGGCGTCGGCGTGACGTGCTCGGTGAAGGTTCCTGTCTCCCGCAGCGGATTCGCGGCTGTCCAGCCGTTGCGGAGTGCCGATGCGACGTCGTTCCGGGGGATTCTCGCTCATCGAGGTGGTGGTCGTCCTCTCCATCCTCTCCATCCTTGTCAGCCTGTCCGTCATGGCGCTGGGCGTGCTGCCCGCGCGGGCGCGGATGTCGGGCGGCGTGCTGGAGCTCAATGCCGCGCTGTCCGCGGCCCGCTCCCACAGCCTGGGGCGCGGGGTGCGCACGGCGGTGCTCATCGACACCGCGGAAGGTGCCCCCGGGGTGGAGACGCGCATCCGCTACTGGACGGTGATGGACCCGTGGTTCCTGCTGGATGAGGCCATGGCGGCGCGCCCGGGCTGGAGCTCCCCGGAGGCGCTGCTGCCGCCGCTGCCCGTGCCGGCCGGCTCCGAGTTCCGCGTGCTGTCCTCGGGCCGCTTCGGTGAGGCAGTGCGGCTCGCGCCCTCGGGCTTCCGCTCCCTGGTGAGCCCGAGCATCCACCCGAGCTGTGTCGACGCGCGGGCGCCCTCGGTGGAGCTGTCGTCGGGAACGATGGATGGCCACTGGGCCTTTCCGCCGCCGTTCTGCCAGGTGCCCGATGACAGGCCCTGCACCTTCTGCTCGCTGTCGGGGGGCACGGTGCGCGGCGCCATCCTCTTCGAGCCGGACGGGCGCGTGGCGCTGCTGGATGCACAGGGCCGGGAGGACCCGCGCGGCGCGGGCTCCATCGTCTTCCGTGGAAGCGAGGACGATGGCGAGGTGCGCGCCCTGGTGCTGCTGGACACCGGCCTGTTCCGCTCCTTCGAGGGGAACCCGTGAACGCCATGCGCCCCTTCCACGCTCGCAGGCGCGCTGGCGGCTTCACGCTCATCGAGGCGATGGTGGCCTCCGTCGTCTTCATGCTGGGGATGACGGGCCTGCTCGGCGCCATCATCCAGGCGCGCACCTCCACCGCCAGCGCCCGCCGCCATGTGCATGCGGTGGCGGTGGCCACGGACCTCGTCGCGCAGGTGCAGCTCTGGGCCTATGACGATGCGCGGCTCTTGCCCTCGGGCTCGCCGTGCGCGGAGGACCCCGCCGACGGGGCCGGCGTGCTGCTGGACGCGAATGCTCCCGGCCATGCGGCCTTCCTGGCCTGTGCCCATGGCGAGGCGCAATTGCGCTCGCGGCCCTGGCATGGCCTGCCGGAGGCGGACTTCCCGGTGGGCGACGGGCAGTGGGACCGCTACCGGCGCTACTTCGTCGTCAGCGAGGTGGACGCGCAGGGGCGCCCGGTGGCCGGGCCGCTGGCGCACTCCGGCGCGCGCAAGGTCGTCTGGGTGCTGGTGACGTGGAGCGAGGGCGGCACGGTCCGCCGCGTCACCAGCCAGGCCATCAAGTTCAACCCGGTGTCGCTCACGGGCATCAGTGGGGGGCGGTGATGCGCTCACGTCAGGGCTTCACGTTGATTGAGATGTTGATTGGCACCACGGTGGCCATGCTCACCGTGACGGCGGTGGCCGCGGCCTTCGTCGCCTTCACCCGCAACGTCTACACGCAGGAGGGCATCCGCGGAGGCCAGGCCGGCATGCGCGCGGCCCTGCATGATTTGACGCGGCAGCTGCGCATGGCGGGCTATGGCCTGGAGCCCGCGTATGCCTTCGGCGTGCCGGACGGCTGGGTGGGCTCGGGGCCCAATGGCTCGGACCGGCTGGTGGTGCGCTCGCGCGACTTGCTGTTCAGCGCCGCCGTGCTGCACGAAGGCGCGTCCTCCGGCGGCATCCGCGTGGCGTCGCTGCCGGCGCCGCTGCGCCGGGGGCAGGTGCTCCAGGTCGTCTGTCCCGGCGCCATGCGCTGGGGCTATGCGCGGCTGGCCGCGGACGTGGCCGCCTCCAACGGCCCGACGATGCTGACGCTGGAGCAGGCCACCGGCACCTTCCCGCACCTGGGCACGGTGTTCGACGAGCCCTGCTTCGATGGCGCGCCGGGCCTGCCCGCGCGCGTCTTCAAGGTGGACGTGCACGACTACGCCGTGCGGCTGGTGGATGACGACGGCGAGCCGACCACGCCGGAGCGGCCCTACCTCTTCCGAGCGCACGGCCTGGGCACGAGGCCGGACGCGCTGGGCGAGCCGGTGGCCGAGGGCATCGAGTCACTGCGCGTCACCTTCCTGCGCGAGAGCGGCGAGGCCTTCGTCCCCCGGTGGAACGTGGCCCACCCGCCGCCGGAGTACGAGACGCCGGCGGGCTCGCCGCTGCGCCGCAACGACAACCCGGCCAACGTGCGCGCGGTGCGCCTGCGGGTGGTGGCGCGCGCCACGCGGGCGGACTCCGTCCTGCGAGAGGCGGGGATGGAGGCCAGCATCCCTTCCATGCCCGGCGAGACGACGCTGCCCGCGCCGGCCGGCTACCGGCGCTTCCTCTACGAAACGACTGTGCTGCCCCGCAACCTGCGCTCCACGGAGCTGCCGCTGCCGTCCTACTCCCAGGACACCACCACGCCCGGCGCGTGCCTGGGCCGCATGCCCGCTGACGGGCTGCTCTGCGCTGGAGGCTGAAAGCCATGAAGAACACTCCCGTCCGCTCCCCCCGGGGCGCGGTGATGCTGCTGGTGGTGGTGCTGCTGGCCGTGGTGACGGTGCTGGCCATGGCCGCCATCGGCTTCTCCGGCTCCGAGCGCGGCGCGGCCAGCAGCTTCCGCTCCAGCGAGGAGCTGGTGGCCTGCGCCGACGCGGGCCGTCAGTACCTCCTGTCGCGCTTCCGGCTCATCGGCAGCTCCCCCACGCAGCTGACGCCCACGGACCAGCGGCTGGACCTGGCGGGCCTGCCCGGCTGTGACGGCGCCGCGCCCGGCGACGACTCACGCTGCATCCGCAGCGGACACCTGGGCGAGCCCGCCACCGTCAGCGGCGTGCGGCTGGTGCCCCAGGTGACGCACGGCCCCGCTCCAGCGCGAGAGACCTCACCAACATCGTCGCGCCCGCCTCCAGCCTCGGCGGGCAGACCTACCAGGTCGTCGTCCACTGCGTGGCGCCCGAGGCGCCGAGAGCGAGGTCGAGTTCACCCTCCGCTTCGGCCTGTAGCCCCGCCCCCATCCGGCACGCCGTCGCCGTCGCCGTCCCCATTCCTTCCCCACGCAGGAGCGTCCCCATGCGCCTGTCTCCCCTGTTCCGTCGTCATGCCCCGCGCCGTCGCGCCGCCCTCGTGGGCGGTGTGGCCGGGGCGCCGTCCTCCTCACCGCCGGGCTCGCCGTCTCCGGGGCCCTGGCCCCACCGTCCCTCGCCGCCTGCTGCACCGGCCCGGTGGCCATGGGGGATGCGATGCTCCAGCCGCCCTCCGGGGCCGACAAGGACTTCTTCGAGGCGCAGACGCGCCCGCCCGCCGCCATCTTCCTGCTCGGCAACAACGCCAGCATGCAGGACTTCCACACGCCGCTGCCGGAGCCGGAGGCCATTCCCACCGTCACCGGCTGCTCGGACCCGAACCTGCTCGCGGGCATGGCCTGGTTCAACGCCGCGTCGCCGGATGCGAAGCTCAACGGCACGCGCATCTTCGACCCGGACGCGGCGCTGGGGGCGGGGCGCGGCTTCTTCGACCCGGACCGGTACTACCTCTCCTACGGCACGCGGCTGCCGCTGCAGCGGGTGGGCAACGGCGACAACACGGGGGACTCGACGACGGCGTACACGGTGCTGCGCCACTTCGACGGCACCCTGGGCAGCGACCAGCCCGAGGCCGCCTGCGGCCGCTTCTGGCCGGGCGACGCGGCGAAGCGGGCGGCCTGCTCGGCCTGCCTGCGCACCGTGGGCTGGTACCGCGGCGAGAAGGACAACGGAGGCCGCCGTCGCTGGGTGCTCAGTGGGCGCGTGCTGAACGTGCGGCCGCCCAAGTTCGTCACCGCGCGCAAGGTGCTCAAGGACGTCATCAACACCGTGCCGGACTTGCGCATGGGCGTGGCCACCTTCAGCCACAGCGCGGACCTGTTCGACCCCGCGTGGCTCCTGCGCCCCCTGAAGCCCTCGTGCGACAAGTCGTGGCCGCTGTTCTCCGAGGCGGACCTGGAGCGCGCCGGGCTGGTGACGGCCGTCAACCAGGTGGAGTTCATCAACAGTGAGCGCTCCATCGGCGAGTCCCTCTACAGCCTCGGGGCGTACTTCTCCTCGCAGCGGCAGGACGACGTCTGGGCGCGCTGGTTCACCAACCCGCTGGGCTCGACGGCGGGCTACCCCGGTGGGCCGGGGGGCACGCGCGACGACAGGGACGGCCGCGGCGACACGTGGGCGCGCAAGACGTACGACTTCACCCACCTGGGCGGCGACTACGTGGACCCGCTGCCGCTGGAGGGCCCCGGCGACCAGAAGTCCGTATGCGCCGCGTGCCAGGCCAGCGCCGTCATCGTCCTGTCCGACGGCCGCCCGGACAACGACAACACCGTGCCCGTCTACAAGATGCTGCGCCTGCTGGTGGACGCGGGCGCGAAGCACCCGGACGGCACGCCGCTGACCTTCAACCCCGGCACGGATGGCAACCCGGGCGGGGTGAACTACTGCGACCGGTACGGCGTCACCAAGGAGGACTGCGACTACTTCATTGACTCGGATGGCGACGGCCTGGACGACGACGACAGCGGCCCCAAGGGCGGTGACACCCACAACCGCAACTACATGGACGACGTCGCCTTCTTCCTCGCCAACGCGGACCTGCGCGGTGACCTGGAGGGCATGCAGTCGGTGCGCACGTACACCATCGGCTACGGCGACAACAGCCCCATGCTCCGCAGCATGGCGCGCGCGGGCGGCGGCCACTTCTACCGCGCGGACGAGCCGGGCCAGCTTCGCGACGCGCTGATGACGGCCATTGGCGATTTGCGCGAGACGGCCACCTCCTTCTCCTCCGCCAGCATCGCCAGCGTGCAGGCCGGCAGCGCGCAGACGTCCGCGTACGTGCCGCGCTTCATCCCCCGGAAGGGCCAGCCCTACGAGGGCCACCTCTACCGCTTCTACTTCTATGGCGAGTTCGCCCAGGGCTGTGACGCGGCCCGCGCCCGCACCGAGGCGGGGGACCCGCTGGACCTCAACGAGGATGGCGACTGCGATGACTCCTTCTACCTGGATCGGCCGGCGGGCTTCACGCCCGGGGCCGGACGGGTGCCGCAGCCCACCGCCTTCACGCGCAACAACATCGTCGAGGAGAACGTCTCCGGTGAGTGGGTGAAGGCCGCCACCGCGCGCCGCAACGCGGAAGGGCGACTGGAGGGAGGCGATTCGGCGGTGCCCTTCTGGGATTTGGGAGAGACGCTCGGCCGCCGCAGCGCCTCCGCGCCATGCGAGCAGCTCGGCAGTCCCGGCGCGCCCGTGCGAGAGACGGGCGGGCGCTGCGTCTTCACCATGAAGGACCGGGACGGCAACGGGCGCCTGGACCAGGAGGACAACCCGCCGGTGCCCTTCGACGTGCAGCACGCGGAGGAGCTGCGCCCGCTGCTCCTGTCGGGCGGCGACACCTTCTGCTCGGACGTCTTCGCCCGGTTGGACCAGGTGTGGACGGGCGGCGCGGCGGAGGAGTCCGAGTGCGCCCGCGCCGTCATCCGCTTCGTCCGGGGACAGGACGTCTTCGACGCGGACGGAGACCGGGACCGTGACGAGGACCGGCCCTGCGTCGGGAACAGCGGCCGCTCGTGCAAGCTGGGGGACATCTTCCACTCGTCGCCCATCCTGGTGGAGCCGCCCGCGGAGCCCTTCCTGTGTGATTTGGGCCTGGCCCCGCAGTGCCTGCGCACGCTGTACGCGGACTACGTGCAGGAGGGCACGCCGCCCACGTCCGAGCCGCTGTGTGAGAGCGGTGGTGCCGTGAAGCCCTGTTACCGAGCCACGCCCATGCAGCCGCCGCTGCGCATCGCGGAGGGGAGCTATGGCGCGTATGGCGAGTACCTGGAGGACCAGGGCCGCAGGGACCGCTTCCTGCTGGTGGGCTCCAACGGCGGCATGCTGCACGCGGTGCACGCGGGGCGGGCCATCGAAGCGCGGGAGCGCGGCAGCGCGCTGGACGACCTGTACGATTTGGGCACCGGCCAGGAGCTGTGGGCCTTCATCCCTCCGGACCTGCTGCCCAAGCTGGGCCTGCTCGTCCGGGGGCATGAATACATGGTGGACGGCACGCCCATGGTGCGCGACGTCTGGGTGGACGGGCTCGACGACAACCACGTGGGCGGCAACGAGGGCGAGGGCCGGGGCGACGGTGTGAAGCAGCCCGAGGAGTTCCGCACCCTGGCCGTCATTACCGAGCGCGGCGGCGGGCAGCGCTACAGCGCGCTGGATGTCACCAACCCGTACGCGATGCTGGGCACCGCGACGGGCTCGGCCGGGCCCTTCCGGTGGATGTTCCCCCAGGCGTGTGACCCGGAGGCGTCCAGCATGGGGCAGGGGTGGATGAGCTTCGCGCCCAAGCCGCCCCCCATCGGCCCGGTGCGGCTGAAGAGCAGCCGCGAGTCGCGGGGCTGGGAGGAGCGCTGGGCCGTCTTCCTCAACGGCGGCTACAGCGCGGACCTCACCCGGGGCCGCGGCCTGTATGTGCTGGACGCGTGGACGGGGCAGAAAATCTGGTCCTTCGCCGCCCGCCCGGCCCCGGGAGGCGGCCCGGCCGAGCCTTCAGACACGCTGATGCCCGTGGCCGCCGCGCCCGCGCTGGTGGACGTGGGCAAGGCGCTGGACATCCGGGCGGACCAGGACGGCTTCTTCGACACGGTGGTGGTGGGTGACCTGGGCGGGCAGGTGTGGACCTTCCGCCTCTTCGAGCCCGGGGACGACGCCAGCGGCACTGTGACGAACTGGCATGGCGCGCGGACGTTCGAAGTCGCGCGGGGCCAGCCCGCCCACCAGAAGACGCCCTTCTTCAGCATCGCCTCCAACACGCTCCAGCCGGAGACGGGCTGGCTGCGCACGTACCTGGGCACCGGAGACCGGCAGCACCTGCGGGACACAGAGGGCGACGCGTGCGGACCGGACAACCTGCTGGCCTGCATCCGGATGAAGTGCGACGTCGCCCTCACGTTGCAGGGCGCGGTGGCGGGTGTGTCGCGCACCAGCGTGCTGGAGTACTCCGGCGGCGAGCTCACCCGGAACGAGGACCTGACGACGGGCACGCCGGTGAACGTCTGCGCCCCGGGCAGACTGGAGCTGACGCGGCTGTCCATCGACTGCAACGGCGGCGCGCTGGGCGCGGGCCAGTACCGCTTCCCGCCCAACCCCAACGTGCCGTCGGGAACCCGGAGCGAGTGCACGCTGCAGGCGGGCCAGTGGAACTGCGAGACGCGGCGGCTGGCCTCCGGCGGGAAGGGGAGCCTGCGGTTGAGCAACGCGGACCGGAGCGTGGTGCCGCGCAACACCTACGTGGGCTTCTACAACTACGGGGGAGAGCGCGTCTTCTCGAGCCAGGCCTCCGCGCAGGCGCTGGACGCGCGGCGCTGGACGGACGCGGATGACGCGTGCTCCACCGGGCGGGACTGCGGCCTGCGTGACGTCACCGTCCCGCAGAACGTGCTGCGGACGCGGCGGCTGCCGGATGGCTCGCTCCAGAGCTACCTCACCCCGGAGGCGCTGGCCGGGCTGCCGCGCGCGTCCACCATGGGCGGGGGCTGGTTCCTCCGCTACGGGGCCTTGGACGAGAAGACGGCCGCGGGCTCCAGCATCCTCGGCGGCATCGTCTTCTGGTCGTCCTTCGCCCCGCCGGTTTCGGTGCCCGGGGACTGCCGGATGTCCGGCGCGGGAGATTTGGGACGCTCCTGGCAGATGGACATCATCACCGGCTGGCCGGACCAGGCGGAGAGCTTCAAGCTCTTCGACGACGACGGGAACCTGGTGGGCTACATGCCCTTCAAGACGCGCGAGGTGCTGTCACCTCCGGCGGAGCCGGCCAGCGTCATCACCCTCTCGCGCACGGGCGCCATCCGCTACACCACGCTGGACACGGGCGTGGGCAAGTCGCCCACGCAGGAGACGCTGCGGGAGAACACCGACCCCGCCTCGGACATCTCCTGGGTGGAGGTGCCGCGCAGCGTCCACGTCTGCCGCCACGTGGACGCGCGCGCCTGCAAGTAAGCTCCGGAGTTGCTCCGGAGTTGCTCCGGAGTTGCTCCGGAGCGGGGCTCCGGAGTCCCTACGGACCGACGATGGTGAGCGCGCTGCGGTTGAAGTCGATGACCCGGCGCGCCACCTCCTGGACCTCCTTCGCCGTCACCGCGGCGACGTGGTCCGCGTAGTGGAGGAAGTTGTCCAGGCCCAGGCCGTAGCACGTGTCCATGGCCAGGAGCCCCGCGCGGGCGCCGTTGCGCTGCAGGCCAATCTCGTGCGTGCCGATGAGGTGCTGCTTCGCCCGCGCCAGCTCCTCCTCGGGGATGGGCTCGTCGCGCACGCGCTCCAGCTCCGCGCGGATGCCGGCCAGCGCCGCGTCCACCTTCTCCGGGCTGGTGCCCATGTAGACGGCGAAGTAGCCCGGGTCCACGCCCTCAATCGCGAACGAGCTGACGCTGTAGGCCATGGAGCGCTTGTCGCGCAGCTCCACGAAGAGCCGCCCGCCCTGGCCGGACAGCACCGTGGAGAGCACCTCCAGCGCATGCCGCCACGCGTCCCCCACGCGCGCGCCCGGGAAGCCGAGCACGAGGTGGGACTGGGCGCGGGCCAGCACCTTCTTGTCCTGCCGGGGCGCCTCGGGAGGCGGCTCCACGGCGACCTGGGGCGGCGGAGCGGCCTTCCCACGCGGGGCGCCGAAGTACTCGCGCGCCAGGGCGAGCACCTCGTCCACCTTCACGTCGCCCACCACGGAGAGGGTGAGCTGGGACGGGTCCATGTGCGCCGCGTGCCACGCGCGCAGCTTCTCCGGCGTCAGCGACTCCACCGAGGCCTGCTCGCCCTGGGACGGCATGCGGTACGGGTGCGAGCGGTACAGCGTCTTGCTGAAGAGGTCGAAGGCCACGCTGGCCGGCTTGTCCTCGCGGGTGAGGATGTCCTGCAGCAGCAGCGTGCGCTCGCGGGCCACCTCCACCTCGGGAAACGAGGGGTTGAGCAGGCAGTCCGCGAAGAGGCGGAAGGCCGGCTCGAAGTGGCGCGAGAGGAACTCGCCGCGCAGGCCCACCGAGTTGCGCCCGCCCTGGCCGCCCAGGCTGCCGGCATACGCGTCGATGAGGTGGGAGATGTCCTCCGCGTCATGGGACGGCGTGCCGCGCGTGAGGCAGCGGGTGAGCAGGGTGGTGATGCCGTTGTCAGCGGGCGTCTCGTAGCGCAGGCCGCCGGGGAAGGCGGCGCGGATGGCCACCAGCGGCACCGCGGGCTCCACGCGCACCACCAGCGTCGCGCCCGAGGGCAGCTTCTCCGTGATGATGTCGCTGGGGCCCGAGGCCGACGCCCGGGCGATACGCATGGACGGCTCGCCCACGGGGGCCTTGCGCTCCTTGCGCTCGGGCGGGGCGGGGACGGGCCCGCGCTCCACCCGGTCCAGCAGCTCGTTCACCTGGGCCTCGGTAAGCTCCGTGCCCGGGGGCAGCAGGCCGGTGACGACGGCGCGGTCGAAGCGCAGGTAGCGCTCCGCGGCCGAGCGCAGGTGCTCGGGCGTCAGGCCCCGCACGGCCTCGTAGTAGCGCGCCTCGGCCTCCAGGCTGCCCATGCCGGACTGGTAGAAGCCCATCTTCCGGGCCACGCCCTGCACCGTCTCGCGCTGGTACACGGCCTCGGCCTCCACCAGCGCCTTGGCCGTGGCCAGCTCGTCCGCCGTCACCGGCGTCACGCGCAGCGTGGACAGCACCTTCGCGGCCTCCTCGATGGCCCGCGCCGCATGCCCCGGCTGCGTCGTCAGCGACACGGAGAACAGGCCCGGATCTCGGGGGGTATAGGCGAAGGTGTGGACGTCGTTGGCCAGGTTCTGGCGGCGCTTCACCTCGCGCACCAGCCGGGACGCGTCGCCCTGGCCGGCAATCATCGCCAGCACGTCCAGCGCGGGCGTGTCCGCGTGGTCCGCCTGGGGGATGCCGAAGGACAGGTGCAGCCACGCCTCCTTCACGTCATCCGGGCGCAGCAGCACGCGGCGGCCGGTGGGGACGGGCTCGGAGGGGCGCTTCACCTCGCCCTCGTACGGGCGGCCCCAGTCCCCGCCGAAGATGTCCTCCACCCACTCGCGCAGCTCCGCCTCGCGCAGGTCTCCGGACACGGAGAGCACCAGGTTCTTCGGCGTGTAGTGCCGGTGGTAGAACTCCAGCACCTTCTCCCGCGTGAAGCTGCGCACGCTCTGCTCGGTGCCGATGACGGGCAGCTTGTAGGGGTGCACCTGGTACGCGGTGGAGAACAAGTCCCGCGAGGCGCGCCGCGAGGGCGTGTCCTGGCTGCGCTTGATTTCCTCGCACACCACCTCGATTTCGCGGGCCAGCTCGTCCGCGTTGAACGAGGAACGCCGCACCGCGTCGCCCAGGATGTCCAGGCCCGTCCGGGCGAACTGGCTGGCGATGACGATGTGGTAGACGGTCTGGTCGTAGGAGGTCCAGGCGTTGATTTCCCCGCCATGGGACTCCACGTCGCGGGCGACCTCGCCGGGGCCCCGGCGCTCGGTGCCCTTGAAGAGCATGTGCTCGTGGAGGTGGGCCAGCCCGGCCTGGTCCGGCCGCTCGTCGGCGCTCCCGGCCTTGACCCAGACCTGGAAGGCCGCGACCTTGGCGGCGTGCTGTTCCTCGAAGACGACGGTGAGTCCGTTGGGAAGCGCGTAGCGGATGGCCATAAGGAACGTTCGAAGCTGTCACCGGCCCCGCGGGTCGGCAAGACAAGGTGAGATGTTTCCCCCACTGGCTAACGCCCGGGCCCCCCCGGAGTCGAGGGGACTGTATGGCTGCCGTACGGCCGGAAGGGCGGAGGAAGCCCGCCCCCTCGCCCAACGCGTCCCTGGTGATGCGCGCCTCCGGGCGGTAACCTGCGAACGCCCATGCCGTCACCTCCGGAAGAGGTGGATCCGCTCGCGGACCTGCGCGACAGCCTGGGCCTGGAAGAAGCCCCCCCCAAACCCATCACCAAGGGCGGCCTCCATCTCCCGCCCGGCCAACGAGCAGCCCCAGCTCGCCGAGTGGCGCGGTGATGCTCACCGCCGTGGATGTCGCGCCGCGCGTGACCGTACACCGCCATCCTCCCAGCCGCAGGAGGACGGGCACCACCCACGCTCTACCCTCGGCGAGGCCCAACCCACCGGCTGCGCCC
>JBKGHK010000186.1:0-15544 GCA_046520375.1 Pyxidicoccus sp. 3LFB2 | reverse complement strand
CCGGCATCCGCTCCCGTCCCGGCGTCCGTGCCGCCACCCCCGTCGGCGGGAAGCAGCTCGCTGGTCCACGCCGCGGTGGTGCGCCCCACGCCGTTGGTGGCCCGGACGGTGACGAAGTAGCGCCGCTGCGGCTCGGGGGTGAAGCTGTTGAGGGTGACGCGGCTGACGTCGCCCCGCTCGGCCTGGAAGGGCCGCACTTCGGTGCCCAGCTCCGCGTAGCCGATGGCCCACTCGTAGCCGATGATGCCGGTCTCCGGGTCGTTGAAGCCCGCCCATGAGATGTCCAGGCCCGCTCCCGGGAGGAGCCGCGCCGTCACGGTGCCGGGGTTGGGCGCGAAGACGTCCACCTCCAGGCGGAAGACGAAGCCGTCCAGCCCGCCGTTGGCCGTGGTGTCCGCGCCCACGAACTGCTTCAGCACGTTGGGCGCATTGGAGACGCCGCCGAAGCTGACCTGCCCGCGCGGGCCCGTGGCGATGCCCTTCACCCACTCGGACTCTCCGCCGGTGCTCAGCCCGCCCACGTAGGACGCCCAGACCTTCTCCGTCACCGCCGGGTTCACCATGGCGATGAAGCCGTCGGACGTGTTGCCCGGAGAGGAGGCCAGCTCGGCGTCGAAGCCCCGGCGCGCCAGCCCCGTGTTCGTCAGGGAGAACGTCCTGCCACCCAGGTAGAGGTTGCCCACCGAGTCCAGGGCCGCCTGCCCCTCCGTGCGCTCGTCGTTGGGCCCGCCCACGCGCACGGCCCGTCCCTCGACGCCGATGGGCGACATGGGGAGCACGTAGACGTCGTCGCCGCCCAGGCCGGGGCCGTGGAAGTTGGACGAGTCCGTGTTGCCCACGAGGACCAGGTCCCCGCTGGAGCGCACGTGGATGGAGCGGACGTCGTCGTCGTCGCCCGAGCCACCGACGTAGGTGAACCAGGCAATCTCACCGGTGTCGCTCAGGCGCGCGAGGAAGCCGTTGTAGTCGCCGGAGGGCCAGACGGAGAGGGGGAAGAGCCCGCCCGCCACGATGTCCCCCATCCAGCCGCCGACGTAGACGATGTTCCCGAAGGTCGCCACGGCATACGCCCTGTCGATTTCGGAGCTGCCGATGATGCGCGTCCACCGGACGACGGGGGCCGTCGCGGAGGCGATGTCCACCCGCGTGACGAACGCCTCGCTGACGGTGTCCTCGCCGTCGCGGTAGCGCACGTTGCTCTCCGCCGTGCCCGGCGGGAAGGGCGTGGCCGGCCTGCGCCCCGAGGTGGAGCCGACGACGTACAGCGCATTGCTGCCATCCGGCCCCAGGGCCAGGTCATAGCCCTCGTCATCGAACGCGCTGCCCAGGTACATGAACCAGGCCAGCTGCCCATCCGGATTCATCCGGGCGACGAAGGCGTCCTTGCCGCCCTGGTACGTCTTGCCCTGGAACGGGGCCACCACGTTGGCGGGCACGCCGGGGGCGGTGTTGATGGTGGGCGAGCTCGTCGTCCCCACGATGTAGGCCACGCCCTGGGCGTCCAACACCACCCGTCGGCCGATGTCATCGCCCTCGCCACCGAAGACGCGCGCGCCCTGCAGGGCCCCATCGTCGGACTCGGCGTAGCGGGCGAGGAAGGCATCGTCATTCGACGTGGCCGTCGGCAGGCCCGTTCCCGCCGGGAAGGTGCGGGAATCCGTCCTGCCCGTCACCAGCGTCTGCCCCCGGCTGTTCACCGCGAGCCCCTCCACCCCATCCGTGGTGTAGCCCGTGTCGACGCCCCCGTCAGGCAGCGTGCCGCCGCCCAGGTACGTGTTCCAGGTGATGGACGGAGTCCACGTGGGCTCCTGCTGCGCGGTGGCCGGAGCTGGCAGCACGATGAGCGCGAACGCGGTGAGTACGGCGGCCACGAGGGCGCCACGGAGGAAGCGCTGGTGCACGGACATCCCTTCCATCACGGAGACAACAAGTCGAAGCCAAGGCCCGCGGACGCAGTCAGCGCGAACGAGCGGTAGCCCGTCTCGGACACCTTGAAGAGCTCGGCGCCCACGTCCACGAGCGCGGTGAAGCTCGGGCCCAGGGCGAAGCGGGCGCCCACCACCGGCCCGCCGCCATACGCGGACAGCCCGGGGATGGCCGTGCCCCGCAGCGCGACGTGCGGACGGAACGCGCCGTCGCCCAGCACCAGGCCCAACTGGAGCCCCGCGCCCACCTCGCTGCCCAGCAGCGCGCGCGCGCCCAGCTCGAAGGAGCCGGTGCCGTACGTCAGCCCGCCGCCCACGCCCACCGCCTTGCCCACCGGGTCCATGAAGCCGAACACCTCCGGCAGCAGCCGCGAGCGGCCCGACGCGGAGGACACCTCCGTGGGCTCCCAGGGAGACGTCGTCCCGTCTCCCTCGCTCGGGTCCTTCCCGTCCGGGGACGGCTGGCTCTCGGCGGCCACCTTCTTGCGCGCCTCACCGGCCAGCACCACGAACTCCGGCGGGAAGAGCGCGGGGTCCACCTGCAGGTCCGGGTGGCTGCGCCACAGCGCCTCCAATTGGGCGCGTGTGTCCGTCTCTTCCCCCAGCTCGTACAGGGACGCCGCGAGGTACAGGCGCGCGGCGGCGCGCTCGCGCTCGGCCAGGCTCCTGTCCCGCAGCTCCAGCTCCAGGGCGCGGCGGGCCTGGGCGTACTCGCCCCGCTCGTACAGCGCGACACCACGTGACTGCGCCAGGGCCACCGACGGCAGGAGCCACAGGACACACAACAGGATGCTCGTCGGCCTCATCGGGTTCTCGGTGCGGGGTTCACTTCAGGGGCTCGAGCATGACGTGCTGCTCGAGGTGCTCGCCCGCCAGGATGGTGACGTGGCCGTTGTAGGGCTGCATGAAGTCATGGCCGCGCACCTCGAGCGTGTGGAGCCCCGCGGGCAGCTCGAGCGTCTGCGTCCGCCCGCGACTCCTGCCATCCACGAGGACTTCCTTGACGTAGCCCTTCACCTTGAGCGTCAGCGTGCCCGTGGCCGAAGTCGCGGACTCATGGGCCGTCTCGGTGCGGCCTGCCGGGGGACGGCCCTCGCCCCACAGCCAGGGTCCGCACCGCGTGCACTACGCGCCCCAGGCGTGGCGCGAGGTGGGCCGCATGTCGGCGGAGACCTTCCTGGCGCTCCAGGACGTGCTGGAGGAGCTCGGGGACGCCAGCGGGCGGGCTCCAGAGGCCGCCAGTGGCCTGTCCCGGCACGCCCTGCCGCAGCACGGGCTGGAGCTGGAGTACACGTGGGACGAGCGCTCGCGCACCCTCACGCTGCTGGCGGTGGTGCGGGTGGCGCGCCGGCCCTGAGCCTGGCGCGCGCGGGGGCCCGGCCTCAGGCCGGCACACCGCACAGGGTCTGCACCGCGTCCAGCAGCTCCTCGACGATGAAGGGCTTGCGCAACAGGCCCCGCGCGCCCGGCGGCGCCTCCGTGGAGACGGCGGTGAGCACCAGCACCGGCACCGCCTGCATCCTCGGCGTGTCGCGGATGTGCGCGAGGAACTCGTGGCCGTTCATCACCGGCATCATCAAGTCCAACAGGATGAGGCACGGACGCGGCATCTGCCGCAGCTCCTCGAGCGCCTCGCTGCCATTGGCGGCGATGGTGACCTCGTAGCCCTCTCCCTCCAGGATTTCCGCGATGGCGGCTCGGATGTCCTCGTCATCCTCGACGACGAGAACGGACCTGCGCGGTACAGCGGTGGCCATGCGCGAAAGCATAGAAGCCCCGCGTCGCGCACCGCGACCACGGCCGCCCCCGAGCCAGCATTAGTGGACACAAGTTCCACGCAGTGACTGCCTCCATGGACTATTCCATTTGAGCTGCAACCTCGTGGCAGAGATTGCGCGCGGCGGGAGCAACCGCGGGGCACTCCAGACATCCAGAAGCCCACGCGAAGCGTGGAGCAACGTGCAGTCCCACACGGGAGTCTCGGGCGGTGGTGGGCCCGGGGTTACCTGCGCGTGGGGCGGCTTCCTACCTTGGAGCGGTCATGTCCCGTATGGCGGAGGGCCACAGAATCCAGGCCGGTGGCGAGGCGCGCCCGTGGAAGGCGCGGGCCTGGGCGGAGCTGGAGGGCGCGCGCGCGCGTGCTGCGCATGCTCTCGGCCTGCCGGAGGCGGAGCTGCGGCGCAGCACTCGCCGCTCATGTCGCCGCTCGTCTGGGACGTGGCCCACGTCGCCAACTACGAGGAGCAGTGGCTCCTGCGCGCGCTCGGCGCCCCGGCCCTCACGGACCCGGCCTTCGACGCCATCTACGACGCCTTCCGCCACCCGCGCGCCACGCGCGCGGAGCTGCCGCTCTTGAGTCCCGAGTCCGCCTTCGCCTACGCCGCCCGCGTGCGCGAGGCGGTGCGCGAGCACCTGGCCTCGCTGCCTGAAACCAGCACGGAGCCCCTGCTGAAGGGCGGCCATGTCTTCGGCATGGTGGCGCAGCACGAGCAGCAGCACGCGGAGACGCTCGCCGCCACGCTGCAGCTGGATGACGGCGGTGGAGTACCGCGTGCCGGCGCCTCGCGCGCGCCCGCGGCCCGGCGCGGTGCCACTGGCGGAGGTGCTCATCCCCGGCGGCCCGGTGCGCCTGGGCAGCGACGGCGCGTGGGCCTATGACAACGAGCGGCCCGCCTTCGTCACCGACGTCGCGCCCTTCCTGCTGGACGCGCACCCGGTGACCAATGGCGACTACCTCGTCTTCGTCGAGTCCGGCGGCTACGAGGACGCGCGCTGGTGGCACCCGAAGGGCTGGGACTGCGTCCAGGCGGAGGGGTGGAAGCACCCGCTGTTCTGGCTGCCGCAGGGCCAGCACGTCTGGCTGCGCCGCCGCTTCGGCACCGTGGAGCCCTTGCCCAAGGACGAGCCGGTGCAGCACGTGAGCTGGTACGAGGCGGACGCGTACGCGCGCTGGGCGGGCAAGCGCCTTCCCACCGAGGCCGAGTGGGAGAAGGCCGCGCGCGGCAGCGACGGCACGCCGCGCGAGTACCCCTGGGGAGACACGGCGCCGACGGAGGCGCACGCCAACCTGGGCGGCGACACATGGGGCCCGGCGCCGGTGGGCAGCTACCCCGCGGGCGTCAGCCTGGAGGGAATCCACGGCCTCTTGGGCGACGTATGGGAGTGGACGGCGAGTGACTTCCGTCCGTACGAGGGCTTCAGCGCCTTTCCCTATCGCGAGTACTCCGAGGTGTTCTTCGGAGAGGACTACAAGGTGCTTCGGGGAGGAGCGTGGGCCAGCGCGCCGGTGGCGGTGCGCAATGGCTTCCGCAACTGGGACTTCCCGAACCGCCGGCAGATTTTCGCCGGCTTCCGCTGTGCACGGGACGTGAGGTGAGGGTGATGCGGGTAAGGACTGCGCAGACGGTGATGGCTCCGGGCGGGACGCGTGAGGCCCCGGGTGTGACGGTGGACGTGTACGTGCGGCCGGGCGACGCGAAGCGCGCGCTGCGGGCCGAGGCCCTGCAAGGGTTGTGCGGCAACCCGAAGGAGCTGTCCCCCAAGTGGCTCTATGACGAGCGGGGCAGCCAGCTCTTCGACGACATCACCCGGTTGCCGGAGTACTACCCGACGCGGCGCGAGCGCGAAATCCTGCTGGCCCACGCCAGCGACGTGGCGCGGCTGAGCGGGGCGGACACGCTGATTGAGCTGGGCAGCGGCACCAGCGAGAAGACGCGCCTCTTGCTGGACGCCATGGAGGAGGCGGGGACGCTGTCGCGCTTCGTGCCCTTCGACGTGAGCGAGGCCTTCCTGCGGCGCGCGGCGGCGTCGCTGGCGCGCGAGTACCCGGGCATCCACGTGCACGCGGTGGTGGGCGACTTCGAGCGCCACCTGGGCAACCTCCCCGGCGGAGGGCGGCGGCTGGTGGCCTTCCTCGGGGGCACCATCGGCAACTTCAAGCCGGCGCAGCGCGCGCTCTTCCTGCGCGAGGTGTCCGCGGGGCTGCAGCCGGGAGACGGGCTGCTGCTGGGCACGGACCTCATCAAGGACCGCGAGCGGCTGTACGCCGCGTACAACGACAGCGCGGGCGTGACGGCGGAGTTCAACCGCAACGTGCTCAAGGTGCTCAACCGCGAGCTGGGCGCGGACTTCGAGCCGGAGGCCTTCGAGCACTTCGCGCCCTTCGACGAGACAAACCGCTGGATTGAGATGCGCCTGGTGTCGCGGCGCGCGCAGACGGTGTGGCTGTCCACGCTGCGGCGCCGGGTGGACTTCGCCGAGGGCGAGGTGCTGCGCACCGAGGTGAGCTGCAAGTTCCAGCAGCACCAGGTGGAGGCCGAGCTGGCCGAGGCAGGATTGACCCTCACCGAGTGGTGGACGGACACCTCGGGCGACTTCGCGCTGTCGTTGGCGCTCAAGCGGTGAGGCCTCGCGCTTTCCTCGCAACTTCGGCCGCGCGGTGAGCGAGAATGAGTCCGATGCCGGACGGGTGTGGCCGGCATTCGGGTCCAGGGCCGGGGACCCCGCTGGCAGCCGTCTCGAAGTGGGTTCGCGCGTCGGAGTGACACTCCCTCCTCCTGCCGGAGAGGGAGCATCGGGAGTCTGACGAGTCGCCTCCTGGCACGGAGGCTCCCGGGGGTCTTCTCAACCCTGCTCGCGCCTCACGGAAGGGACAGGTCGGCCAACACACCCCGCCGGGGGGATTCATCGGGCGGGTGGCCGGGGTTCAACCCGCCGCTCCGCCCGATGTTTTCGCGGGGTCTCACGCGTCACGTTCCACGGAAGGGCTCACGCGGAAGGACTTCGTGCGTGCCGCGCCACCGGAAGGTGGCGGGCGGGGACTGCGGTAGAGCGGAACGACTTTGCGCGGCTTAGCGACGCGGCGGGTTGCGGCGTGCGGGCACGCGAACGGGAACAGGCTGCGGCGTGGGGCGCGTCCACGCGGCCCAGAGCCCGGCGACCACGGTGGCGATGACTCCGCCCGCGACAATCACCTGCTCCCCCAGAGGTCCAAGGTCCACGGTGGCGAGGTGGAGGGGGAGCATTCCGGAGAACGACATGCGGGGACTCCTGGCAAGGCACTGCGTGGGAGGTCCTGATGGGTCCGGAGGGGCACCCAACGCGGGCCGGGGAAGTGCAGGTTAAGTAACCGTGACGGAATGTGGAAGCCCCAGAGCGACGATGGCGACGTGGCGTGCACGGAAGTGCACCCCGCGTCCTGTCCTCCAGGGCTTTTGACCCGTCCCTACGTTCATAATGCGTTGGACACCCGGCGCCCGCCGGATGTTCACGCGGGCGCCGAGCCTGCCTGCTTCCTCCTCGCGCGCGTCCCGGCACCGCCCTATCCTGGGCTCATGCCGTCCGACCTCCCGAGTGCGTTCCTGGCCTTCCCCACCAGGCGCTGGACCCCCGAGGAGTACGACACGCTTGTCCGCTCCGGCATCCTCGCGGAGGACGAACGTGTCGAGCTGCTCGAAGGAGCGATTGTCCCGATGACGCCGCCTGGCCCGGCCCATACCAGTCTCATCGCGCGGTTGAACGCCGCGCTCGTCGCGGCCACCCAGGGCAAGGCCCTGGTGAGTCCACAGAGCCCGCTCGATTGTGGCGACAGTCGCCCTCAGCCCGACCTTGCTGTCCTTCCTCTCTCAGAGGACCGGCTCGACCGATTGCCGCGCAAGGCGCTCCTGGTGGTGGAGGTCGCGGACAGCTCCCTCGCGAGGGACAGGCTCAAGTCAGCCATCTATGCCAGGGCGAGCATCCCGGAGTACTGGCTGGTGGACGTGGCCGCGCGCACCATCGAGGTCCACAGCGAGCCCACCGCCCGGCGCGAGGCCCGCTACCGAACGGTCCATCTGTTCGGCGTCGAGGACACCCTGACGACGCCCGCGCTGCCAAAGCTCAAGCTCTCCATCGCCACGCTCTTCGGACGCGGCAGGCACTGACGGGTACACGCTTCAAGCGTGTCATCCCCTGAGCGCGCGCACGAACCACGCTTCTCGCTCTGCAGCCACCGACCTCGCGCACCGGTCCACACTTCTGAAGCGGCGTGCCACCGACCTCGCGCACCGGTCCACACTTCTGAC
Organism: Pyxidicoccus sp. 3LFB2; assembly: GCA_046520375.1. Lineage (GTDB taxonomy): Bacteria > Myxococcota > Myxococcia > Myxococcales > Myxococcaceae > Myxococcus. The sequence continues at coordinate 7,557 of JBKGHK010000186.1, read as the reverse complement.
GCGGCAGCCACCGACCTCGCGCACCGGTCCACACCTCTGACGCGGCAGCCACCGACCTCACGCTCCGGTCCACGCTTCTGACACGGCAGGCACTGACCGCGAGGCACGGGCTCCAGAATCCGCGAGCCCGTGCTTGTTCCACGTCAGGCGGGAGGGCCCGAGCCCGCCGACTCCTCCCGCTCCTGCTGGAGCTTCATCACCTCAATCTTCATGCACCGGTCCTGCACCACGCGGATGCCGGCGCGGGCCAGCTTCTCCGCGGCCGCGTCGTTGCGGATGCCCAGCTGGAACCACACGGCGCGCGGCTTCTTCGCGAGCAAATCCTCCACGTGCCCGTCGATGTCCTCGGGCTTGCGGAACACGTCCACCAGGTCCACCGCGCCGGGCACGTCCGCCACCGCCGTGTAGACGGGCTGGCCGAGGATGGGCCCCTTCTCGCCATGCACCGACACCGGGACGATGTCGAAGCCGTGGCCCTGCAGGTAGTGGGGCACCGCGTACGCCGGCTTGTGCGCGTGGGACTCCGAGCGGATGCCCAGCACGGCCACCCGCCGGCTGCTGGCGAGCACCTCCCGTACCCCGGCATCGTCCTCGACGAGGTTCTGCTTCCAGTCCATGGCTGCCTCCTCTCTTGAGGAAGGTTGCCACGCTGAGGCCCGGCGGCGAGTGAGCGCCCCCAGCAGGGACGCCTGCTCCACCCGCACCGCCCCACGCAACGCTGCCTGGACTCGCTGCCACGGAATGAGTGTCGGGCAGGAGGAAGGCCCCCGCCCTGACTACTTCGGCGCGGCCTGGACCTCGATGTTGCGGCACGCCTCGGTGGCCAGGAGCACATCCTCCGGCGAGGCCCCCGGCAGGCTGGCGCAGAGGAACAGGTCCTCCCCCAGCTTGCGCGCACCGAAGAAGCCCGGGGCATGGGCACCGACGCCGCCATCCGCGAACCGGGGCGCCATCGTGATTCGCAGGAGGCTGTACTCCGCCGTCTCCTCCTCCTGGTCCAGCGACAGCTCGTAGCCCTTGAGCTGCTCGCGAACGCGGTCGACGAGGTCCTCCGCCGAGGGCTTCTGCGCTCCCTGCCCGCGGCGCAGGTCCACCCGCAGCACCGGGCGGCCGGGCGGGCCCGCCTGGAAGCTGTCATCGGGCGCCACCTGTGCGGACCAGCCGTCCGGCAGCGGCACCTTCACCCCTGCACGCAGGGATGAAGCGCGCGCGTCACCGTCCGGACTGGCCGCCGGTGCGGAGCCCTCCTGCTTGCAGCCCTTGCAGCCTGCCAGGAGGGACAGCGCCAGCACGGCGGCTGGCGCGATGTGCTTCGGGAGGCGCACTACTTCTTGTCGCCACCCGGCGGAGGCGGCTTCCCGCCAGCGCCAATGTTCTCCATCTTCAGCGAGCCCTCGAAGATGACGCCGCGGTCCATGGACAGCGACGGCGTCTCGAGGTTGCCCTTCACGCGGCCGGGCGTCTTCAGCTCGATGACCTGGGTGGCCTTCACGTTGCCTTCGACCTGGCCGTTGATGATGACGGTACCGGCCTGGATTTCGGCATTCACCCGGGCGCCGTCACCGATGACGAGCACGTCCTTGGTGACAATCTGCCCGTTGAACTTTCCGTCGATGCGGACCTGTCCCTCGAACGTGAGCTTCCCTTCGAACTCGCTCCCCTTGCCCAGGAGCGTATGCACCTCACCAGTGCGCTGCGACACGGAATCCTCCTCCCGCCTGAACAAAGGCTTGCTGGGTGCTTCGTCTTTTTTCCCGCCAAGGAGCGCCACGTCCTACTCCTTCCTGAGAACCTTCAAGAGCCGGTCGAGGTCATCGTACGAGAAGAAGTCCACCTCGATGGTGCCCTTTCCGGGGCTTCGTTCGGTGAGCCGAACCTTCGTCCCCAGCCGCCGCTGAAGCTCCTCCACCAGAGACTTCACCTGCGGGCTCTGCTTCGGCGCTGACTTGCCCGCATCCTTCTTGCCCTGGGAGCGACTCTGCTGGACGAGCCGCTCCGTGTCACGCACGGACAGCTTCTTGTCCGCTATCTGCTTGGCCAGGTTCTGCATCTCGGGCAGCCGCGGCACGCCCAGAAGCGCCCGCGCGTGGCCCATGCTCAGCGCCCCGTCGGCCACCATGACCTTCACGTCCTCGGGCAGCGCGAGCAGCCGCAGGGCGTTGGCCACCGTCGAGCGCTCCTTGCCCACGCGCTGGCTGACCTGCTCCTGTGTGAGTTTGAACTCCTCGACGAGCCGCCGGTAGCCCTCGGCCTCTTCGATGGGGTTCAGGTCCGCGCGCTGGAGGTTCTCCACCAGGGCCAGCTCGAAGGCTTGGACTTCCGTCACATCCTTGACGATGACGGGCACTTCCTTGAGCCCCGCGGCCTGGGAGGCGCGCCAGCGGCGCTCACCGGCGATGATGCGGTAGCCGTCGCCGTCCTTGCGCACGAGGATGGGCTGGAGGACGCCCTGCGCCTTGATGGACTCGGAGAGCTCCTTGAGCTTCTCCTCGTCGAAGTGCTGGCGCGGCTGCTCCTTGTCCCGGTGGATGGCTTCGATGGGGAGCTTGAGGACGCCGGCCTTGTTGACTGCCTGCTCGGCGGCCTTGCCGGCGGGCGCGGGCGCGGCCTGGGGGATGAGGGCGGAGAGCCCCCGGCCGAGTGCCCGCTTCTGCATGTCTGCTTTCACCACGTCGTGACTCTCCAGGGCCGCATGGACTTTCACGGCTGCCATGAACGGCAAGGGCCCCCCGGCAACTTCGGAGAGCCCCCGCTGCTTCCGGACGACTTCAATTCACTTCAGGCCACGCGGCGGCGCGGGGCCTTGGGGGTGTCACGCTTCATGAGCTCGCGGCCCAGGGCCAGGTAGCTCTCACAGCCCTTGGACTTGATGTCGTACAGGATGATGGGCTTGCCGAAGGACGGGCACTCGGAGAGGCGCACGTTTCGGGGGACGACCACCTCGAAGACCTGCTTCTTGAAGTAGCCGCGCACCTCGTCGACGACCTGGTGGGCGATGTTGGCGCGCGAGTCGAACATGGTGAGCAGGATGCCCTCCATCTTCAGGTCCGGGTTGAGGCCCTGCTTCACCAGCTCAATCGTGTGCGTCAGCTGGGAGAGGCCCTCGAGCGCGTAGTACTCGCACTGCAGGGGGATGAGGACGGTGTCCGCGGCGGCGAGCGCGTTGAGGGTGAGCAGGCCGAGCGACGGCGGGCAGTCGATGATGACGTAGTCGTACTCGGCGGCGAGGGGGCGCAGGGCCTCGCGGAGGCGGAACTCGCGGCGCTCCTGGTTGACGAGCTCGACTTCGGCGCCGGTGAGGTCCGGCGTGGCGGGGATGACCTGGAGGTAGCGCAGCTCCGTGGGGTGGAGCAGCTCCTTCATGGGGCGGCCGTTGAGGAGCGCCTCGTAGATGGTGCCGTGCAGGTCATCGCGCTTGAGGCCGAGCCCGCTGCCGGCATTGCCCTGCGGGTCCATGTCCACCAGGAGCGTGCGACGCTCGGCGGAGGCGAGGCTCGCGGCGAGGTTGATGGCGGTGGTGGTCTTCCCCACGCCGCCCTTCTGGTTGGAGATGCAGATGATACGACCCACGTGGCCCATCCTCTCTCTCCCCGGCCGGTGCCAGGGCCCCATGCGTGATGCAGTGCACGGTTGCGCGCTGATCCTTGCTGCTAGCACGCGGTTTGGGGGTGGATCAAATAGTCGGCGGCCCTCGCCTCCCTGCTCTCTCCACCCGTGATTCCAGGGGGGTGGAAGTGGGGTGCGGGGTGGGCGGACGGAGGGGGCCGGAGGCGCGCGGAGCTCGTAGGTGCCCGAGGGGCGCGTGGGTCCTCGCGGCCGGGGAGCAGGTTCCGCGTGGAACACGCGGAGAAAGCCGGGCCGAGCAGGTTCCATGGCGTCGCGGTGGCGGTGTCGCCGCGGGGCGACGCAGGCGGTCTTCCCGGAGGGTCGGCGGAGCTGGGCCGCGAGGAGGTGGAAGTTCCGGCCGTCGGGCTGGGCGCGCCCCCGAAGCCGCAGTCAGTCGGACCGGACCCGAAGGGGATGCGCGGGCACTGGGACTCGCAAGCTCTCGCCCTCCATATAAAGGAGGCGATGCGCCTGTCCGGTCTCCTGGTCTGGAAGCCGGGAGCCGAGGGCTGTGGGCCGGTGTGGAATGGGGAATAAGCGCCCACTTCAGTGAGCAGAGGTCGCCGTGCCACCGGGGCTGGGAGAGGCCCCGTGTCAGGCCCCTATATAAGGATACGGGCAGGGGGTCCGGTTTCTGGGCGGAAGGCCGTGGGGAACCTCGCCAGCCACGGAACCGACCAGCAGAGCATGCCGATGCCCCTGCGTTCTCCGGCCACATGGGGGTCCGTGGGCTCCAGCAGGGTCTTGCTGGCTTGAAGACCGAGCCGGCATGGCGCACTCGTTGGCCCAGTGAGTCTGCGAACCCGGCTCGTCACCCGCGCGCAAGAACAGCGGTTCCTGCCCTACCCGCTCACATGAATGAGGCACTTGGGGGACGCGCGGATGGAGCATCCATCCAAGGTCCGGCTGCGCTGACGTGCGGCGATGGGCTTCGACGCCACAAGGTGCGCGACCCAGGTGCCGGTCACTGCGTGCCCCCTTGGGGACTTCGACCGTCTGGGGATGACCTTCGCGCAAGGGAGTCCGCTCCCCGCACCGCGAACCCCCATCATCGTGGTCCTGCGCAGCCGGAGTGAGTCCTCTCGGTCCACCCCGCAGACAGCACTGGCCTGAGGTGCTCGGGGTGCACCTGTTCGGCTGGACCGAGTGTGGTCTCCCGATTCCGCAGTGTCGGACGCGGCAGACATCCGGCCCGGACGGGCCTCGCCATCTGAGTGGTCCCTCAACCCGGCTGTGGCGAGCAGAACGTGCTTCCCGCCCGGCCAGGCCTCGACCCGTGAGTGCGCCGTCATCCATTCGGACCCGACTTGAGGGCCCAGGGCCCAACCGGTTCATGGGCCGTGAGCGCCGTCGACGCGGTCCGGACTTGAAGGACGGGTGGTGCAGCCGGTCTTCGAGCTGTGAGCGAGCGCCCAGCGATGCGAACCGGATTCGAGGGGCGAGGGTGCAGCCAGTCCTCCGACCGTGAGCGGGCTCCCGTCAGTACCGAATCGGGCTTGAGGCGCACGTCGCCCGGCCAGCCGTTAGACCCTGCGCGTTTTCCTCCATGACCGGGCCGGGATTGAGGCGCACGTCGCCCCTCCAGTCGTTAGACCCTGAGCGATTCCCTCCATGCCCGGGCTGGGATTGAGGTGCATGTCGCCCAGACAGCTGCCGAGCGATGAGCGCCCTCCCCTTTCTCAAGGTCCCGGCACCCGCGTGGTGCGGCCCAACGAGACCGCGAACCATGACTGACCGCCCAGGCCATGCTGGGCCAGAGCTGAGGAGCACCGGTCCACTCGACTCCGTGGGGTACGCGAGTTCGCTCCGATGCCACGACGCCATGTCGCGTCGCCGGGTTTCCACCTGGAACCGACCCGCGAGCCGACGAGCACGCACCAACCGCCAGCGTTGCTGGCTCCTGACTCAGTGAGGAGAAGGAATCGGTGGTCCCGACTCCGGCAAGAACACTCCTCCGCACCCGGCTCCTTCGCCGCGACGGCGCTCCAGTTGCCGCAAGTCGGGGCACCCACTCGCGCGGCTGGCATGCGGCAGGAGACTCCGCCGCATCCGCCTTTCGCCACTGGACGTGCCGTGAACGGAGGCCTGGCTCGTGAACCGCGGCCCCGTGTGACTCCGCGTTCGAGGTGGTGCGCGGACCGAAGCCGTCATGCTGCTGCACGCTTCCGCCACGAGCAGTGCTCGCATGCCTGAAGCCATCGCGACACGGTGGTGCGCGGGTCGGTGCCGCATCCGGGTGCAGGGGCCTTCTGCCCGACGAGCGATGCCGTAGGCGAGACGACTTCGCGCATGGCGCAAGCCTCGTGCCCTGGGGAGCTGCGGCAGGCGGGACGCTCCGCGCAACGCGAGGTCCTTCTGCCCATGGAAGGCTGCGGCAGGCGGGACGACTCCGCGCAACGCGAGGTCCTTCTACTTCTGGGGAGCTGCGGCAGGCAGGACGACTCCGCGCAACCGCGAGGTCCTTCTGCCCATGGAAGGCTGCGGCAGGCAGGACGACTCCGAGCAACGCGAGTCCGGCGAGCCATGCGGCGTGCGGGACAGCTCACGGTGACCGGATCCTCTGGCCTGGGGAGCGCTGTGGAACGCGGGACGACTCCGCGAGGCCCGGGAGCCTTCTCCGCCCGGGCGGGCAATGCGGCGCGCGGGGAGGCTCCACTGCGACCCGAGGCCTTCTCTGCCCGGCGAGACCATCCAGCGCGAGAGGCAACTCCGCAGTGACCGGGAGCCGTCTGGCCAGCAGAGTCACGCGGCGCGCGGCACCACTCCACATCGGTCGGGAGCCTTCTCTGCCCGGCGAGCGCATCCAGCGCGCGAGCCAGCCCCGCAGCGACCGGGAGTCGTCTGCCCAGAAGAGTCATGCGGAGCGCGGACAACTCCACAGCGACCGAGAGCCTTCTGCCCGGACGCGCCATACGGCCCGCTCACGTTCCACGTGGAACATGGGGTCGGCTCGCGACGGGGCTGGCCAGAACGTGATGCCAGTTGGCAGTGCCCCCTTCCCTCTTCCGTGGCCACCGGCCGCCGGCTCATGGCGTTTCAGGGTCCCGTGCTTCTGCACGAGCATCGCCCCCACGCAGGCTCGCCACAGCTCTACCCGTCGCAGCTGCGGCGGCCCCCGAGCTGCCGCCGATGGCCCCCACGTCGCGAATCCGGCCACGCACTCAAGCCGTGGACCGCATCGACGCGGGATGAATCACCGCACCGACTTTGGGACGCCACCAGGCTGAGCCCCTGTGCTCGCACCTGAAGCATCTTCATGTGGCGCCCCGAGGTCCTCATCACGGAGAGCTTCGGTGCTCGTGGCTGAAGCCGTTCCACATGGCGACGTCGGCAACCTCATCGGGCCGAGCCTCTGTGCTTGCAGCCGCAGCAGTTCCACATCGTGCCTCCCGCAGCCTCGCCTCATCAGGCCAGTCTCCGGTGCCACCATGTGGCGCATCGTTGGCGGCGACTCCGACTCCGCAGCAGGCCTGCCCCGGTACTCACGCGTGAAGCATCGCCGGGTAGAACTGCCGCGGGCTCCATCAGGACGCCCCCGCTCCGTTGAGCGACGGCACACCGCACGGAGGCCCCGCCGCGGCAGACCCTCGCGGCCGCGTGCGCGCCACTACCCGTGACGACTCCAGATGCATCACCAGGCCTTGCCCGCCGTGAGGCCACGGTGCGCGCCCGGCCAGGTCGCGACACGCACGCGCTGGCCATGATGCGCATGCGCGACACCGCGCCTCATCCTCTCCGTCCGAAGCCCCGTCCTTCGCGTGGAAGTTCCACGTGGAACACGCGCCTCACGACCGCTGCCGGACTCACCCGCCCTGACCGGCTGGGCGCCCTGACCGCGAAGTCCCGGAGCGCTCCCAGACCGCGTCGCCACATCAAGACCCCAAGGTGCTGCGGCTGGCCCGCGAGGCCGTGCCCAACCATGAGCCTCGAGGAGCTGCGCAACCCCCACGA
>JBKGHK010000185.1:0-15546 GCA_046520375.1 Pyxidicoccus sp. 3LFB2 | reverse complement strand
CCGCAGCGCCTCCACGCGGTCCTTCGGCATGGCGCGCACCGTGGCCGGTGCCAGCGTGCGGAAGCGCTCGCACCGCTCGGTGACATCCGGCTCCTGCTCCAGCTGGCGCGCGGCCAGCTCCGCCGCCCGGGCCGGCTGGCCCTTGCGCTGGTAGAGCCGCTCCAGCAGCACGTACGAGCCCTCCGGCCGGGGGTTCTCCTCCACCTGCCGCTTCGCCGCTTCAATCGCCTCGTCCACCCGGCCCGCGCGCTCCAGCTCTGTCGCGCGCTCCAGCTCCTCCGTCTTCGTGCAGTACGGCAGCAGGGCACGCACCCGCTGCGCCATCGCGCTCTTGCCCTGGTACAGCTTCGCGTCCACCGAGCGCCAGATTTCACAGCGCGTCTCGCGGCGCTCCCCCTGCACCAGCGTCGACACCCGGTCCGCCACCTGCGCCGCCGCGTCGGGCCGGCCCGCGCCCTCCAGTCGCTTCGCGAAGTCCAGGTGGTCCATCGCATCCTGTGATTCGCGGTAGGGGCTCACCTCCAGGTGCTTCTCGTAGCTGCGCACCGCCTGGTCCACATTGCCCAGGGACAGCTCCGTGCGCGCCAGGTCCTTGTTCGCCTGCGGGTGCTTCGGGTTCAGCTCCACCGTGCGCTGGAGCAGAGGCAGCCGCTCCGTCTCGTCCTTCTTCCGCAAGCTCAGCTCCCAGTACGGCCGTGCGTCCTTCGCCTTCCGGTCCACCAGTCGCTGGTAGATGCCGAGCGCCCGCTGCCTCAAGTCCCCCCGGGTACGGGCCTGGGGCGACTCGCGGAAGGACGTGTTCCAGTACGCCTGCGCCAGCGCGAGCTGCACGTCCGTGTTCTCCGGGTCCACACGCGCCGCCTCCTGGAGCAGGCGCACGGCCTTCTCGCAGCCCGCGCGGTCGAAGCCGTCCGAAGGGCAGCTCTCCTGCGCCAGCCGGATGCCCTCCCTCGCTTCGGCCGACAGCGCCGCGGGCGCGGCCACCGACGGCGTGAGCGCCGCGGGGGGCGGCTGTGGCGGTTCTTTGGACGCCGTCTGGGCCCAGGCCAGCATGGGAAAGATGAGCAGTGAAAGCCACGCGTCTCGAATCGACAGGGAAGTCATCTCACGCACCTCTCTCTCACCGCTGCACGTGGACGTGGTCGGCGGCCGGGTCGTTGCAATCGAGGAACGTCACCGGCCCGTTCTCGCTGAAGCTGTTGTCCTCGCCGGCCACGCGGATGCCGGCCAGCTCCACCACGCACATGAGCTGGCGCGCGTCCTTGCCGGGAATCACCAGGCTGCGCGGGTCCAAATCCAGCGCCAGTCCCCGCGTGTGCCGGCTGTTGATGGTGCCGGAGCCGATGAACTTGTTGCGCTGTGGGTTGCGGTACGCGCTGGTGACAATCTTCTCCAGGCTCACCCGCGTGTTGCGGTTGTTGGCGCGCGTCTCCGCAATGCGGTTGGGCCCGGCGCGGATGACCCCCGCGCAGCCGCCATTCACCCGCGCGCCGGAGCACACGTCGTCGCCTTGTGGCTCGGTGTCCCCCAGCGGCCCCAGCATCAGCACCGACGCCCCGGGTGACACCACCACGGAGATGGGGCTCGCGACCGCCGTGCCCACGGGCACCACCTGCACGTCGTCATTGAGGAGGCGGTTCACCTCCCGCTCCATGTCCAGGAGCAACCGGTCCAGCTCGCCCGGCTTCTCCTCGACGACGACGGAGTAGTTGCCCCGGTTGAGCGTGGTGCGCCCCGGCACTCGCACGTGGGCCAGCGTCGGCTTGAAGCTCGTGCCGAAGTCCAGGTACTCCTGCCGCACGATGTCCGCCTCTTCCTGGCGGATGAAGCTGGTGGGCGGCAGCTTCGCCTCCAGCGTCTTGCCCTCCACGTCCAGCGTGGCCGTCACCTCGTACTCCAGCGGCGGGTTGGGCTCGCGCGCGCCAGTGATGGGCAGCGCGGACGTGCCTCGGAAGGCCAGCTCCGCGCCCGTCGCCTCCGCGGGTGAAGCGGGCCCGGTGTGCGACCCCACCGGCTTCACCGTCCAGCGGATGCGCTCGGTCAGCCCCGCCTCGCCGCCCCGGACGATGGCGCGCGCCACCGTCTCCTCGGTGGTGACGAAGGACGTCCTCGGCGCCGCCGTGCCGGGGATGCGCGTGAAGACCTCGGTGACTTCCAGCGTCACCTCCTGGCCGTCCACGTCCTTCGAGTCCCCGGCCAGCGGAGGTGGCGCGCCACTGCCGCCCGTGCCCGGCTCGGGCTCCCCGTTCTCACTTCCGCACTTGCAGCCGGTAGCGAGCACGACGCAGACCAGGCTCGCGGCCAGCCACCCACGTGGACCGTGTTTCATGAGCGCTTCACCCCCCGCCGCGCCATGAGGGGGGACTCCCGCCGGGCGCGGCCGTGCAGCGACGCGCGCATCTTGCGCGCGCCGACACGCGCTGCCGTGGCACCACGCACGGAGGATGTCCGTGGGCGGACGGCGCTCGGGAGCAACGACGCACTCGCCGACGCTGCCCTGCCCCGAGGGCATCGCGCCCCGTCGCGCGCCCCCTCCCCGCGGACCGTGCTCCCGGTGAACGGGAGGACAGTCGCGTCGGGGAAGGGTGCCGGGAAGGCGACGCGCGCGGACCCGGCCTGGCGGGAGGGACGGTGCCCTCCCGCTCACGGCGGGCTTCAGTGATTCACGCGGACCTGGAGGCCAGGCCGGTGGCTGCCGGACGCGGGCGGGGTGACGACCGCCACCATGGGCCGGCCCTGGGCGTCGAGCGTCATCGACACCGCGAGGGAGTCATCCACCGCCAGCCCTTCGAAGGAGGGCTCCAGCGTCGTCCCATTCCACCGGTCCACGCGCAGCTCGGCCGGGCCCGAAGCCGGGTGATGAATCCAGGCGACGTAGGCATGGCCTCCGGGCGCGAGCACCAGGGACACCGGGTCCAGCCGGGTGGCGTGCTGGAGCGTGCCCGGCGCTTCCCGCGTGGCCAGCGTCTCCCAGCGGGTTCCGTTCCACCGCTGCACGTAGAGCCGATCCGCGTTGCGCCAGGCGATGTACGGCGTCCCGGCCGCATCCAGCTTCAGGTCCGCCGCACGGGCCCGGGAGGCGCTGCCGACCTCGTCCTCCAGGCTGCCGCCCACCTTGACGAACGTCGCCCCATCCCAGCGGCCCACGTACGAGCGCTCCTCGGGGCCCTGCTCGTAGAACACGGACCAGGGACGGTCCTCCGCATCCAGCACGAGGGAGAGGTTGCGCGGGCGGTAGTAGGGAGGACCCTCCAGGCCCTGCAGCCACTGCCAGGCCCCCTCTCGCAGCATGCCGACGCCGACCTTCGCGCCGTGCCCCCACGTATCGACTTCCCAGGCGACCACGGGAGTCCCCTTGGACGTGACGGCGAGGCGGGTTCCGTCGGTGATGGCGCTCTTCCAGGTCCTTTCGAGCGGCGGTGACACCTCCGGCCAGCCCTGCCCATCCCACCGGCGCACGGTGAGCTGGGGCCAGTCGGTGTCATTCGCCCGAGGCCGGCTCGCCGCGGTGTAGAGGCGCCCCTCGCCGTCCAGGGCGAGCCAGCCCCCACTGTCGGGGTGGTACTGGCTGATGCGTTCCCAGTTGCCGCCCGACCAGCGCGTGAACACCCAGCCGGATTCGCGGGGCTGGCCCTCCGGCACGTCGTCGACTTCCATGAAGGCGAGGAGCGGGCGCTTCTCCACGTCGAGGACGAGGGTGGGGAGAGTGCCCCAGGCGCCATGCCCCGGCATCACGGGCGTCTTCAGCAGGCGCCAGGCACGGGCCTCCCAGCCCTGGGCCTCCACCGGGACGGTGAGGGGGTTGCCGGCCAGGTCCGTCAGCGCCGGGGTGAGCGTCAGCGAGAGGTCCGCGGGCAGCTCCAGCGGCTGGTCCAGCACCACCTCCACGGACTTCCCGTCCGCGGACGGCACCAGCTTCTTGCGAACCTCCGTCCCGTTCGCCAGCAGCTTCGCCGCGCCCTCCGTCACGCTGCTGGCGGCCAGCGGCTCGGACAGGGTGACGGAGATGACGCCATCCCACTCGGCCTCATTTCCGGTCTCCGGATGACGGGACACGACGGTGGGCGACGTGCGGTCCACCACCACCTCGAGCGGCGTGCTCGTGAAGGCGGTGCCGCCCCGGGTGGCTCGCGCCGTCAGCGCGTACGTGCCCTCGGGGACGGACGACGTGTCCCACGTATACGCGTACGGGGCAGTGAGGGTTGCCAGCGGGGCTCCGTCCTTCAGCAATTCCACGCTGTCCGCCTCGCCACCTTCCACCTGCACGTCGAAGGTGATGGCGGAGCGGACGTACGCCGTCCCGAGGGGCCCGGCGAAGGTGACGGTGAGGGGCTCGGGCGGCTTTTCGTCCGGGTCATCGCAGCCGGCAGGCGCGGTGAGCAGGACGGCGGAGAGGACGGAAAGCCAGAGCCGGGAGGCGCGTGCGGCGCCTCGGGTCGAATGCATGCTCATGTGAGGGTGCTCCAGAGGGCGTGCCCACCGCCGGCCGCGGGGCACGCAGGGTGCTGACTGTCGCTCCGGCGAGAAGTGTGCGCGGAGCGGCAGGGTTTTTCGCACGACTTGCTGGACGCGGGAAGAGGGTCCTCCTGACAGTGTCCAAACGACAAAGACCTTCCTGGCGACGGGGCATCTTGCCCCTGCTGGGGCGATGTGCCCCAGGCCCACCGGGGCGCCCTCTTCGTGTCAGGGCCTGTGCCCGGGGCAGGCCAGGGTCCGCCAGGGGCTGGCACGACGGATGCTCTGTGAGCCGGCGGGGATTGCAGTCGTGGGAAGCCACAGCGTCCCCGCGGTACTCGCGGTACGTTGTGCGTACCCACCTCCGGGCCGTGCGTGCTTCCTCCTCGCTCACGGCCCGGAGCTGCCCTTCGCGGAATCCATCGTGAGACTCGCTCGCAAGTTCACCCTGGCCCTCGTGCTGCTCGCCGTGGCCGTCATCTCTGGCCTCCAGTACATCCAGGTCCGCCGCGAGCTGGTGCGCTCCGCGTTGGACATGCAGCACGACCACCGCCTGCTTGGCCACACGCTCGCTGGCGCCATCGGCAAGGCGTGGCAGCTGGCCGGGGAGCGGGAGGCCCTCACCCTGCTCAACCAGTCCAACCGCTACCAGGAACAGGTGCACCTGCGCTGGGTGTGGCTCGATGGCGGCCCGGGAACCCCGTCGCTGGCCGGCTTCCCGCCCCGGCTGCTCGCCACGCTGCGCTCGGGGCAGGACGGCTCCATGGTGGACCCCAGCCCGGAGCCGGGGCTGCTGCACTCGTACACGCCGGTGGTCATCAACAACCAGCGCCTGGGCGCCATCGAAATCACCGAGTCGCTGGGGGACCAGCAGCAGCACGTGCGCACCGTCGTCGTGGGCACCATCGCCGCCACCGCCGCGATTACCCTCGCCTTCCTCGCGGCCGCCATGGCCCTGGGCCGCCGCTTCGTGGGCGAGCCGGTGGACCAGTTGGTGAAGCTCGCGCACCGCATCGGCCAGGGCGACCTCACCGCGCGCGTGCCGCTTCCCCAGAAGCGCGGCGATGAGCTGACGACGCTGGCCAGCGCCATGAACCGCATGGGCGAGCAGCTGGAGGAGACGCGCTCGCGCCTCGCCTCCGAGACGGTCGCCCGGCTGTCCGCGGTGGAGCACCTGCGGCACGCGGACCGGCTCACCACCGTGGGCAAGCTGGCCTCGGGCGTGGCGCATGAGCTGGGCACCCCGCTCAACGTCGTCATGGGCCGCGCGAAGATGATTTCCAGCGGCGAGGCGGAGGGCGAAGAGGTGGGCGAGTGCGCCCGCATCATCTTCCAGCAGACGCAGCACATGACGGGCATCATCCGGCAGCTGCTGGACTTCGCCCGGCGCCGCCCGCCCAGCCGCGCCCCCGAGGACGTGCACGAGCTGGTCGAGCGCTCGCTCTCCCTGCTCCGCCCCCTGGCCGCCAAGCGGAGCATCTCGCTGGAGGCGGAGGTGCCCGCGGGGCTGATGCTGGAGGTGGACGGAGGGCAGGTGCAGCAGGTGCTCACCAACCTGGTGATGAACGGCGTGCAGGCCATGAAGCGACCGGGCACCGTGCGGGTGCGCGCGGCCGAGACGCGCGCCACGCCTCCAGCGGCGGAGGGCGGCGGCGAGGCGGACTATGTGCGGCTGGACGTGGAGGACGAGGGCGACGGCATTCCCGCCGACGTGCTGGCCCATGTCTTCGAGCCCTTCTTCACCACCAAGGACGTGGGCGAGGGCACCGGCCTGGGCCTGTCCGTGTCCTATGGTCTGGTGAGGGACCATGGAGGCTGGATTGCCGTGCGCAGCGAGGCCGGACGCGGTAGCTGCTTCTCCATCTACCTGCCACGAGGAGGGCACTGATGCCGGGCCGCGTCCTGGTCGTCGAGGACGAGCGCGAGATGCGCGCCATGTTGGAGAAGGGGCTGACGCGCCGGGGCTTCACGCCGGTGGCGCTCCCCTCCGCGGATGAAGCCCTGGCCCGGCTGGCGGCCGAGGACTTCGACGTGGTGCTCACGGACTTGCGCATGCCCGGCATGGACGGGCTGGCGCTGTGCGAGCGCATCGCCCTCAACCGCCCGGACATCCCCGTGGTGGTGGTGACGGCCTTCGGCAGCCTGGAGACGGCGGTGGCCGCCATCCGCGCGGGCGCGTACGACTTCGTCACCAAGCCCATCGACGTGGACGCGCTGGTGCTGGTGCTGGAGCGCGCGGTGCAGCACCGCGCCCTGCGCGAGGAGGTGCGCCGGCTGCGCCAGGAGCTGGGCCGGCGTGACGACGGCGGCGCCGTGGTGGGCGAGAGCCTGGCCATGAAGCAGGCGTATGCGCTCATCGACCGCGTGGCGGACCTGGACTCCACGGTGCTGATTACCGGCGAGAGCGGCACCGGCAAGGAGGTGGCCGCCCGGGCCGTGCACACGCGCGGCAGGCGGAAGGACGGGCCCTTCGTGGCCCTCAACTGCGCGGCCATGCCGGAGGCGCTGCTGGAGAGCGAGCTGTTCGGCCACGCCAAGGGCGCCTTCACCGACGCGAAGTCCGCGCGTACCGGCCTCTTCGTCCAGGCCCACGGCGGCACCCTCTTCCTGGACGAGGTGGGCGAATTGCCCCTCACGCTCCAGCCCAAGCTGCTGCGCGCGCTGCAGGAGCGCACGGTGCGCCCGGTGGGCGGGGATGCGGAAATCCCCTTCGATGCGCGCATCGTCGCGGCCACCAACCGGGATTTGGAGCTGGCGGTGGAGGAGGGACGCTTCCGCGAGGACCTCTACTACCGGCTCAACGTCATCGGCGTGGAGCTGCCGCCGCTGCGGGCGCGGGGCAACGACGTGCTGGCGCTGTCGCAGCGCTTCATCGAGCAGTTCGCCGCGCGCACCGGCAAGCGCGTGGTGGGGCTGTCTCCGGCGGCGGCGCAGCGGCTGCTGACGTACGGGTGGCCGGGCAACGTGCGCGAGCTGCAGAACTGCCTGGAGCGCGCGGTGGCGCTCACCTCCTTCGAGGAAATCACCGTCGATGATTTGCCCGAGCGCGTGCGCAACTACAGCCAGCCGAAGGCGGTGCCGGAGAACACGGACCCGTCGGAGCTGGTGACACTGGAGGAGGTGGAGCGGCGCTACATCCACCGGGTGATGGAGGCGGTGGGCGGCAGCCGCACACTGGCTGCGCGCGTGTTGGGCGTGGACCGCAAGACGCTGTACCGCAAGCTGGAGCGCGACGACGAGGCGAAGAAGCCCTGAAGCCCTGAGGCCCGACGCTCAGCCCTCGGCGGGCGCGGGCTCCAGGCGCACCTCGAAGAGCTTCGGCCACAGCTTGCCCGTCATGAAGATGCGCCCCGTGCCTGGCTCCACGGCGATGCCGTTGAGCACCGCATCCCGGTCGCGGAGCTGAGACGCCACCGCGCGCGTCAGCTCGGACGCGTCGATGACGGCCACCACGCGGCCGGTGGCGGGGTCTATCTCCACCACGTCCGAGCTGTGCCAGACGTTGGCGTAGATGACGCCATTGGCGCACTCCAGCTCGTTGAGCTGGTCCAGCGGCTGGCCCTGCAGCGTCACCTCCACGGTGCCCAGCACGCGGAAGTCCTCCACCGCATGGAACGTCAGCGTGGAGGTGCCGTCGCTGCGCACCAGCTTCCCTTCCCAGAAGCACAGGCCCCAGCCCTCACCCGCGTAGCGCGTGGTGCGCTCCTGGCGAGGGGGCATGCCGCTCCAGGTGTAGAGCAGGCCCTCCGTCCAGGTGAGCTGGTAGAGGCGCTCGCCGTCGCTGGCCAGCCCCTCGGTGAAGATGTTCCCGAGCGCCTCCATCCACACCGGCTGGGCCGAGTCGAAGGAGAGCTGCCGCAGCGTGCCCTTCTGGCCGGTGCTCTCGAAGAGCTGGCCCTGGTGGAAGACGAGCCCCTGCGTGAAGGCGTCCGTCGCATGCGGATACTCGGCGACGATGCGCGCCACCCGCCGCACGAGGGAAGACCCGTCCGGCGCTTCCGGAACGGGCCGGTGCGCGGGGGCACAGCTGGCGCCCAGCGCGTACAGCGAGAGCATCCAGGACGACTTGCGAATGGAGGAGAACCTGTTCATGGCGCGGTCCGCGAAGGATACCTCCGAAAGGCCCTCGCCGAACGGCTGGGCGGAGGTGGAACGCGGAGGAATCGCCTGGCTTCCGTCCGGGTGGAGGCAACCGAACAGAGCGTCCTCCCTGGCGGGCGCAAGGCCCTGCCAGAAATCCATGACCCCCTGCTTGAAGCGGGGAGCGATGACCTCTCATCTGTCGCCCCATAAAAAGGGCAGATGCAGCTCGATGGCTTCGAAAGGCTCGGCGCGAACGTGGCCCCCTCCTGAATGCATGGCGAGCAATGCGTAGGCCGTGCCCTCCAGCCGGAACACCTCCAGCGTGCGTGCCCTGGGGTCCATCAACCAGACGTACCGCACGCCTTCACGTGCGTAGATGGGTAGCTTCTCCTGGCGGTCCAGCGCCATGGTGGAGGGTGAGAGCACCTCGCAGACCCAGTCCGGCGGCACCGTGAACGCCACGACTTCGCGCGCGTTCGGCATCCGCTCGCGGTGCCACCCAGCCAGGTCGGGCACCAGCACGTCGTCGCCCAGGTGCAACTCGGGCTCATCCAGGAGGACCCATCCACCCGGCCCACCCTGGCCTGCGACGAACGGCATCACGAGCGCGCCTCCCAGATTGGAGGCACCGATGGCATGCGCCCCGGCCGGACGGGGGCTGGCGTACAGAGCCCCGCCAATCAGCTCGCCCACGACGTTGTCGGGAAGCGCCTCGATGTCCGCGTACGTGGCCGGTTTCCGTTCCATGCCCGCCCCATGTTCCCCGCCGCCCATCTCCAGTTCCATGAGGAGGGCGTACCACCCGGGTCTGACGTGACAGGGTGGCACGCCCGCTACCCCCCTGGTAGGTCATTCGACGGCGGCACGGAGAAACTGTCTGCCCATGGGCTGGCGCCCTACCGGCGCCGGTCCTGGATTGTCTTGAACACGATGCGGTCCAGCAGGCCCGGGGTGAACAGCTTGAGGTACTGGCCCACCTTCCCCTGGGTGGTCATCACCACCTCGCGCTCACGCCGGTCCATGGCGCGCAGGATGATGGACACGCACGTGCCCACGTCCATGTTGCCCTCGGACTCGTCATGCGCGCTCTCCTGGAGCGGCTTGCCGTCCTTGCCCAGCGCGTTGCCGCGAATGTTCGTCGCCACGAAGCCGGGGCACACCACCGTGACGTCCACGCCCGTGCCCATCAACTCCACACGCAGCGAGTCGAAGAACCCCATCATCGCGTGCTTGCTCGCCGCATAGCCCGTGCGCGTGGGCACTCCCGTCTTGCCCGTCAGCGACGAGACCGCCACCAACAGCCCGCGCCGTGACTTCAGGTGCGGCAGCGCGTGGTGCGTGCAGTACACCGCGCCCAGGTAGTTGATGCGCATCAGCCGCTCGAACAGGCCCAGGTCCGTGACGTCCTCGAAGCGCGCGTCCATGGAGATGCCCGCGTTGTTCACGAGCACGTCGATGCCGCCGAATGCCTCCACCGCCCGCGCCACCATCCGCCGGCACGCCTCGGGGTCCCCCACGTCCGTGGCCACCGCCACGGCCTTGCCTCCCGCCGCTTCACACCGCTGCTTCACCCGCTGAAGCGCCTCCTCGCTCCTCGCCGCCAGCACCAGGTTGGCGCCCCGCGCCGCGAGCGCCACCGAGAGTTCCTCGCCGATGCCCATCGAGGCACCCGTCACGACCACACACTTGCCTTGCATGGCCCGCATTGTTGCTCCGTGACAGGAAGCCGTCGAGGACGACGTCAACGACACACGGCTGATGCCCAGCACGGCCTGCCCTCCAGTCGGGCCCTGCATGCGCCGTGATAATGACTACACCCGCGCCGTGGAGCAGCTCATGGCCGCATCTCCTTCCCGCGCAGTGGACGCATCCAAGGAACTTCATGCCTCGTCTCATGTCATCCCTCCTCCGCTGCGTCCCCCGCCGCGGGGCCCTCGTCGGCATGATGGCTTTGCTGGTGGGTTGTGGCTCGCAAGCTGTTGAGGAGCCGCCCCCGCAAGAGCACGTCCCGTCCAGCGCGCAGCAAATCGTCAACGGCACCGACACGACGATTGCCGCCAACCCCTGGCAGGTGCAGATCTGGAACCCCGTGCTCGCGAAGGCCGCGTTCGCCTGTGGCGGCTCCATCCTCAACGAGCACTGGGTCCTCACCGCGCAGCATTGCGTGCGCGACCCGCGGGGAAACCTCATCACGCCGAGATACGTGGTGGCAGGCAGCACCAGCACCATCAACCCGGACGCGACGACACAGGTCGCCGCGGTGGACCAGGTCATCCCCTATCCCGGCTTCGTGGACACCTCACAGGGCAAGGACGTGGCCCTGCTGCGCCTGACCGCGCCGCTCGACCTGAGGGGTCCCTACGTCAAGGCCATCCCCCTCGCCACGCCGGTCGATGCATCCTCGCGTGTCACCACCCCGGGCGTCGTCGCGCGCACCACCGGCTGGGGCTGGCGCTCCGTCGACAGCCCCGGGTCCACCACGCTGCAGACCACGGACCTCATCCTCCAGAGCCACAGCGCGACCCAGGCGGCCTATCCGGAATACGTCATCACCGATGACCAGCTCGGCGCATCCGCGCTCGGCACGGGCACCTGCGATGGAGACAGCGGCGGTCCGCTCACCGTCCCCTCCGGCGACACGCGCGTGCTGGCGGGCGTCACCAGCTGGGGGAAGGGCTGCGGCGACTCGCGCTACCCGAGCATGTTCGCGCGCGTGTCGTTCTTCGAGCCCTGGATTACCTCGACGACCTGCATCCTCTCCAACGGTGCGACGCGGTCCAACCTCTCCGTGGCCGAGGATGAGTGGACCTGCACCTACACCCTGTCGGTGCCCGAGGGGGCCCGCGACCTGACCTTCGAGCTGAGCGAGGGCACGGGTGACGGCGACCTGTACGTGAAGTTCGGCGCCGAGCCGGGCCCCGACTTGTACGACTGCAGGCCGTACCATGAGGGCAACCAGGAGAAGTGCACCATCCCCTCCCCGCAGGCGGGCACCTGGTACGTGAAGGTCTTCGGCTACTTGAGTGCCTCGGGGATGCGCCTCAAGGCCGGGTACTCCATGCCCCTGGACTTCGGCGGCATGTGGGGCTTCGTGAATGGCGGCGTGCTCGTGCCCCACCCGGCGACCGGCTCGGACACCTGCCCCGTCGGGTACACGCCGACACGGTTGCTGGGCTCTCAGGG
This sequence comes from Pyxidicoccus sp. 3LFB2, assembly GCA_046520375.1. Taxonomy (GTDB): domain Bacteria; phylum Myxococcota; class Myxococcia; order Myxococcales; family Myxococcaceae; genus Myxococcus. The sequence continues at coordinate 3,825 of JBKGHK010000185.1, read as the reverse complement.
GCACCCCGGCTTCGATTGGGACGTGTTCGTCTGCTCCCGGCCTCGGCAGAGCGGCCGCGAGCCGCTCTACGACTTCGGCGGCATGTGGGGCTACGTCCTGGGGGCCCTGATGCCCAACCCCTATACGCTCGCGGGCTCATGCCCGGCCGGGTACACGGACCAGCGGGTCCTGGGGACCCTGAACGTCGATTACGAGGTGCACGTCTGCTACAAGCCCCACGTGCCCGGGACGACGCCGGACTTCCCCTTCGGCGGCATGATGGGCCAGGTGGACAGCGGCATCGTCGCACCCAACCCCGCGACAGGCGCCGCCACGTGCCCGCCCGGCTTCACGCTCAGGCCGGTGTCGGGGTACCCGAACGTCGATTGGTCCGTGCACTTCTGCTACCAGCCGCCAACGAGCTGGGACTTCGGCGGCATGTGGGGCTTCGTGGAGGGTGGCACGGCCGTGCGCAACCCGGCGACCGACTCCACCACGTGCCCGGCCGGGTACAAGGCGACGCAGCTGCTGGGGACCACCGGAATTGATTTGGGCGTATTCCTCTGCTCCCGGCCGCACCTGCCGAGCTCCGAGCCGCTCTTCGATTTCGGCGGCATGTGGGGCACCGTCAGGGGCGTCCCGGTGCCCAACCCCTATACAGGCACGAACAGCTGCCCGTACGGGTACACGGCCAGGCGGGTCCTGGGGACTCCCGGCCTCGATGCCAGCCTGTACTATTGCTACACGCACCACATGTCGAAGTTTCCGCCGACGTACCCCTTCGGGGGCATGTGGGGCCAGGTGAATGGCGGCACGTACGTGCCCAACCCCTCGACGGGCGGCCTCTCGTGTCCGTCTGGCTTCACGGACAAGCAGGTGCTGGGGACCAGCGGCCTCGACTACGAATTGCACTTCTGCAAGTACGGGCCGTAGGCGCGGACGGCCCCGGCTCGAATCCGAATCTCGCCTCCGCTGCGGCGAGTGTCTGGATTTCGAGCCGGGCGCCGCTGTCCGGGCGTCTGGCTATGGACTGTCATCTGGAGCCGAGGGGCCCGAGGTGGGAGGGCGTGACCGCGTCATGACGGGCTGGTAGCACGCGCTCCTGTATTCGATGCCGCCCGCCTCATCGCAGTCCTTGACGTCAATGGACAGCTTCAGCCAACACCCCCCATTGACGGCGACCTGCAACCTGCCGGGACACCGGCCGTTGCCGTCCGGGCGCCGCTGCCCTGGGAAGGGCTTCGGTGGCACGTCGGCCGCGATGGATGCCCATACGGAGGGGGTTTCCTCGGGAGCCACCGCTGCTGTCAGTGCCGCGTCTCCGACGGCCACGGTGCCGGCATCCGTTGACTCCTCCTGCTTCGCGCGTTGAGAGGCTTCGGGCTCGTCGAAGCGACTCACGCGCAACTGCCCTCCAACGCTCAGCGCCAGCGCGCCTCCAAGGCCAGCGGCCGCGAGCCAGGGCCACGTCCGTGAGCGCGGTGGAGGCCGCACCGTGACGTGCTGAGGGAGGGGGAAGAGGCCCGCGGGCCGAGGCTCGTCTCCGGTGAAGAGCGGCACGTCCGCCTCACGTCCCGCGTTGCGCGCGGCTTCCTCCAGGGCTTCCGCCATCTCCCGCGCATTGCCTCGCGCCTCTGCGTGCGGCGAGAGCATCCGGGCCACCAGCGCGCTCAGCTCCGGCGTGCAGCGCGGGTTGATGATTCGCGCCGTCCAGTGCGCCAGTTCCTCGGGGCGCCACAGCCAGGCATCATCCGCTCTCGGGTGCGCCAACGGTGGGTACTTCCCGGTGACGAGGCGATAGGCCGTGACGCCCAGGGCGAAGACGTCATCGGCGGGCCCCGGGGCATACGCGACGGCCGGAGCCTTTCGGGTGCCGAGGATGAAATGCCACGCCTCGGGCGAGCGGTAGGTCGAGGTGCCGGGGGGAATGGGCTGGAAGGTGAGCGTGGCGGCCCCCACGTAGTGCCCGGAGCCGAAGTCCATGAGGAACGGCTCACCGTCCGCGCCGCGGACGCGGACGTTGTCCCCCTTCACATCCCGATGGAGACCGCCGGCGACATGGGTGGCTTCCAGGGCGCGGGCCAGCCGGGCCAGCAGTTGGAGCACCTGCCGTGAGGACGGGCGCCGGGCCTGGGCCCACTCGTAGAGCGGCGTGCCCTCCACCCAGTCCATGACGAGCCACGCGAAGGAGAAGCCCTCCCGAGGCTGCCAGAGGCCAGCGTCGATGAGGCGGGGGACGGCGGGGTGGCGGATGCGAGAGAGCAGCTCGGCCTCGCGCACGAAGCGCGCATCCGCGGGGTGCAGCGCCAGCTTGAGGGCCACGGGAGCCGCACCTGGCTGCTCCGCGGACACGGCGCGGTAGACGACGCCATAGGCGCCCCGACCTCGCTGCTCCAGCAGCCGCCACGGGCCGATGCGCGTCCCAGGGGGCAGGCTTGCCGGATTGACGACGTCAGGCTCCATGAAGCACCCCGTGAGGCGGTCCGCACCGCGCACGCGGAGACTACTCGCGAGGTAGTCGGACTCCAACGCAATCCAGCAGGTGGATGATGGCGCTCCACTCCGGACCGTCGGGAAGGTCTGGAGCGCGACAAGTGAGAGCGCACGCTGCAGCGCCGCCGCGAGGCAGCCCCACACCAGCACCTGGGATTGCAGTGAGCACGACCGCTGTACCGGCCACACCCCTGGCTTTGCCCGTCATCGTCCCACCCGGACCCTGCCAATGGCGGACCTCGCGGCCACGAGGGGTCGAGCCATGGGCCGACTCCACAGCCCCATGATGGGGCCGAGCATGGACGCTCCGGAGTTCGAGCCAGGTCGCTGAGCAGGCAAGGAAGGTGCGCGTGCATTGCCGCCGCCGGCCACGCCTCGCACTTTGAGGCAGGGGCTGGTGGAGAGGGAATATGCGGGCATGGTTGGGAGGGTTGGGCGCGGCGGCGCTGCTGCTGCTTGTGGGTGCGTGCGGGGACTCGGACGGTGACGAGACGCTGCCTCCCGTGGAGGAGCGGCCTGAGTTCGACGGAGGCCTGCCGGACGGCGGCGGCACACCGGATGGAGAGGGTGGACCGGACGGCGGCGCGCCCGACGCGGGCGGAGTAGACGGCGGCGCTCCGGGCGGGGGCGAAGTGCGCGGCGTGTGGACGTACGGGGACGCGCTCGCGGACCGGGCGGGCCCCGTGGCGCACGATGCGCGCAGCGGAGACCTGCTGCTGGCGCTGGAGTTGGGCCGTGGCAGGGCGGCGGAGACTCCATCGGAAGCGCGCGAGCACTTGAGGCTGATGCGGCGCACGGCGGCGGGCGACACCGTGTGGACGCGCTCCCTGCTCGCGGTCAGCGACTCCTTCCCCGACGAGATGAAGCAGGTCTACTCCAACGGCCTGGCCTTCACGCCGGACGGCGGGGCGTGGGCGTTGCTCTCCTGGCGCGGTGGCAACGTGGACCTGGGCACAGGCCCGCTCATCGCGGGCGACTACCTCGTGCGCCTGTCGGCAACGGGCAACATCGAGCAGGTGCGCCGGTTCGTGACCGGGAAAGGCATCGCCCTCACCGAGGGCCTCGCGGTGGACGCGGAGGGCGGCGTGGTGGTGACGGGGCGGTTCTTCCGCACCGTGGACTTCGGCGGCGGCCCGGTGGAGAGCGAGCGCGAGGACGATGGACGGCGCTTCGAGTACACGGGCTACGTCGCGCGCTACGCGGCCGATGGCAGCTTCCGCTGGGTTCGCACCTTCAGTGGGCGGCACGACGACAGCTCGGGCCTCGGCGTGGCGGTGGACGCCACCAGCGGCGAGGTGCTGGTGGGCGGCAGCGTGCGGGGGGAGGCGACCTTCGGCGGGCGTGTCCGTCCC
>JBKGHK010000184.1:0-15604 GCA_046520375.1 Pyxidicoccus sp. 3LFB2 | reverse complement strand
CGAGCATGTGGCGAAGGCGCTCGGGAGTGATGACGCCGACCTCCAGCAGCAGGCCGTGGCGCTGGACCGGGCGCTGGCCACCGTCGCGCCGCGCTGAGCAGGGGCCCGCCGAAAGACAAACGGGGCGGCCTCCCGTGGGGGAAGCCGCCCGCCGTGCTTCAACCGCCGCGAGGCCTGACTACGGCCGCGTGTAGTTGATGGTCAGGTTGTACGACGCCGTGCCCGAGCCACCGCCGCGCACCATGACGTGCGCGGCCGTCTGGCCCGCGGGGACCGTCAGGGTGCACGTCTCCGAGGCGCCGGACGTGTTCGGCCGGCAGTCGTAGGTGTTGGTGGTGGGCGCCGAGCCGAAGCGGACGTACAGGTTCGGGTTGCGCGTGCCCGTCATCACCACGCGGAAGCTGGTGCCGGGAACGACGTTGTACGGCCCGAAGTTGTCATTCTCGTTGCGCGTCACGGTGCCCGTGGCCGTCTCCGTCACCGGCGTGCCCGTACCGCCGCCACCGCCGCCGTACGTGCCCTTGAGCGACAGGCCCGAGTACGCGCTGTAGGCGTTCACCATGACGTACCAGGTGCCAGCCTGCGGGTTGGTGAAGCTGCACGACTCCGTGCTGCTCCCCGTGTACGGGCGGCAGTCGTAGGTGCTGCTGCTCGGCACGCCGCCGAAGCGCACGTAGAGGTCCGCGTCACCCGAGCTGCCCACCGTCTCGAACTTCAGGCTCGCCTGCCCGGCGGGCACCTCGAGCGTGTAGTACTTCTTGTTGCCCGAGCTGCCGGACAGGCCCGTCACCGCCACGCCGTTGGACAGCGGCGTCGTCACCGGCGGCGGAGGCGGCACGCCCACGGCGAGCCACGCGTCCGTCACCGCCTGCACCGTGGCCGCGTCGTAGCCCAGCGCCTGCGCGGCCTGGATGGTGTACGTCTTGGCCTGCTCGAAGGTGGTGCTCGCCGTGAAGAGGTCCGTGTTGGCCTTGTAGAAGATGCGGCCGGCCTTCTCCGGGCCAATGGCCGTCACGTTGATGCTCGTCTTGCCGCGCGGGTGGGTGCCACCCTTGGAGAGCAGCGAGAACACCAGGTTGCTGATGCCCGAGCTGTAGTGCACGTCCACGCCCGACGAGTAGTCGCCGTAGAAGTCCAGCGAGACGTCGTCGTTGGCCGGGTCGTCCATGTAGCGCAGGGCGTCGCCCGCGACTCCCGGCGTCCAGATGTCCTCGCCCACCTTGAAGACGTCCGCGTCCGTGGCCCAGCCGCGCTGCCAGCTCTCGCACACGCCGGCGAAGATGTCGGACATGGACTCGTTGAGGCCGCCGGACTCACCCGAGTAGATGAGGTCCGACTCGGTGTCCGTCACCGCGTGGGTCAGCTCGTGGACGGTGACGTCCAGGTCCTTGCCCAGCTCGATGGAGTCCACGCCGTTGCCGTCGCCGTACACCATCTGCGTGCCGTCCCAGTAGGCGTTCACGTAGTTGGTGCCGTAGTGCACGGTGCTCGTCAGCGTCGCGCCCGCGTTGTCGTACGAGTCGCGGCCGAACAGCGTCTGGTAGCAGTTGTACGTGACGCCGAGCTGGTCGTAGTTCATGTCCACGTGCGCGTCGCCCGTGGCGGCCTGGCCCTCGCTGCGGCGCAGCGTGCCCGGCGTGGTGGAGCCGTTGTTCGCGCTGTAGACGCGGCGGTTGATGGCCGAGTGCAGCTGCGGGTGCACGGCCACGACTGCGCCGCGCTCGGCGTCCACGAAGACGAGGTCGTCGGCGGGCATGGTCTCCCGCTCACCCACGACGCGCACCTGCCAGGCCAGCCGCGGCTCATCCGAGCCGTCGGGGTAGACGAAGACCAGGGTGCGGGGCCCGTGGCGGAGGCCCGGGCCGCGCCAGAGCCCAGCTCGGCCGCCTTCAGCGCGGCTTCGGAGGCCACCTTCGGCTCGGTGGAGACCGACTTGAGGCCGCGCGCGGTGCCGTTGGCCGCGTAGATGAAGCCCTGCGCGTCCGCGTGGATGACGAGCTCCGAGCCCACCACGGGGATGCCACGCAGCAGCTGGCGGAAGCGCAGGTGCTTGTGGCCCTCGGCGTCCACGGAGGCGCGCCGGAAGACCAGGTCGTCGTTGCGCAGGCGGAAGGCCGCGGCGATGTCACCCAGGGACTCGCGCGCCGCGTCCCCCCGGTCCTCGCGGGCCCGCTGCGCGGACACGGTGGACAGCCGGCCCAGGTCGCCGCGGATGAAGTAGGGCACCTCACCCTTGCGGCCCAGCACCTCGGCCCCGGGGAAGCGGGTCAGCGCGGCCTGGATGTCGGCATCCTTCGCCTCACCCGACACCGGCGCCTGCTCCGACTCCGGCTGTACCGAGCCGCAGGCCACGAGACCGGCGCCAACCCACGCCGCGCAGAACGACCTCAGGAATCGATTGCTCAAGGGCACGACCTTTCAGAAGAAGAAAGGCTTCCATGACACATGAGCAATTCGACTTTCAAGCGGAAGCTATGAACTCCATGCATTTAGCTACAGACGGGCAGAATGCATGTTTGTCTTATTAATCTGAAAATACATGTTTCGTCTCAGCCGCCGTAGGCGATGCGGTAGATGACGCCGTTGGCGTCATCCGTCACCAGCAGCGCGCCATCCGGCGTCACCGCCGTGCCCACGAGCCGGCCGAGCTGGCCGGTGCCTCCGTTCAGCAGCCACCCGGTGGCGAAGTCCTCGAAGGCGGTGGGGTTGCCCTGGGCGTCGAAGCGCACGCGGACGACCTTGTAGCCAACGGGCGGGTTGCGGTTCCACGAGCCGCGCATGGCGACGAAGGCGTCATTGCGGTACTCGGCCGGGAAGGACGTGCCCGTGTAGAAGGTCCACGTCATGGGCGCCGAGTGGGCCTGGTACTGGAGCACCGGCGGCTGGGTGCGGACGCAGTAGTCCGGGCGGGACAGCATGTCGGGCGGCTCGGTGGAGATGAAGGCGTCCACCTCGCGCTGGCCGGCGCAGTAGGGCCAGCCGTAGTCGGCGCCCTCTTGAATGCGGTTCAGCTCTTCGGGCGGGAAGTCGTCACCGCGCGAGTCCGAGCCATGGTCCATGCCCCAGAGCTGCCCGGTGGCGGGGTGCCAGCCGAAGCCGATGGTGTTGCGCAGCCCGCGGGCGAACACGGCCCGGCCCGAGCCGTCCGCCGCCATGCGAAGCAGCGTGGCGCTCTCCAGGTTGGGCTCCGCGCATGCGTTGCAGGTGCTGCCCACGGACACGTACAGCAGGCCATCCGGGCCGAAGGCCATCGTCCGGTTGGGGTGCTGGCCCGCATCGGGCAGCCGGTCCACGACCACCGCCGGGACTCCCAGCGTGCCGTCCGGCCTCACGTCGGCCGCGAGCACCTGCCGGTCCGTCACCATGAAGAGCCGGTCGCCAGCGGGGTTGAGCGCGAGGCCGTGCACGCCCTCGCGCTTCTGGCCCAGGCCGGTGGCGGCCACCGTCTGCTGGTCCGAGCGTCCGTCGCCATTCGTGTCCCTCAAGAGGGTGACGCGGCCGGCTTCGCGCTCGGTGACGTACACGGTGCCATCCGCGCGCACCGCGAGGGTGCGCGGGTTGGTGAGGCCCTGGGCGAAGACGCTGATTCGAAAGCCCTGGGGCACCGTCAGCTGCGCCAGGCGCGACTCATCGAAGGCCGTCTTCGCGGGCACCACCACGTTGTTGGGCGCCGTCACCGCGCGCACCTGGTCATCCTTCGCCGGCACCTGCGGGGTGGGGATGGTGCCCGCCGGCGGCGTCGGCTCCGGGACTGGCGTCTTCTCGTCGCAGGCGAGGGGCAGGAAGAGCAGGGCGGCGGTCAGAAGACGGGCGGGGGAGGGCAGGCGCATAGGGGGGAACACCCTGGTGATGTTCCTCCCCATGGCAAGCCCGTCTTCCGGTCCCATGCGACTGACCGGCAGTGAGCAGGTGGCGCTACGTCACCACCGCATCGCCTCGACGGCCTCCACCATCTTCGCGACGTCGTAGGCGTAGAAGCCCGCCGAGTTGAGGTTGTTGATTTCCCCGACGTACAGGCCGCCGTCGTGCATGAAGACGTCGAGCGCATAGGCCCGGTCCGGAGCCCAGCGGTCGGCCATGGCCTGCGTGAAGGCGTACACCTCCGGCTCCACCTCGGCCGAGGCCACGACGCGGTCTCCGAGCTTGTAGCGCGTGCCGGTGATGACACGCCCGTCCACGACGACCATGCGGTACTCGCGCTGAATGTGCTTCGGCGCGCTGACCGCCACCCAGGTGTCCGCGCTGACGGTGGTGTCCTCCCCGAGCCCCACGACGCTGTCACGCCAGGCGACGAAGTCCTCCCAGGTGGTCACCATTCCCGAGAAGGCCTTGTCGTCCAGGCAGGGGCGGATGAAGAAGGGCCCGTCCACCGGCGCGACGTCGGCGAAGCGGCTGACGCGGGCCCCCGCGTTCAGCAGGTGCTCGCCCAGGTGCTCGCGCCAGACGCGAAAGTCGAAGTTGTCGTTGATGAAGGCGCCCGGCACCCAGCCTCGCCGCCGCGCATACCGGGTCAACGAGAGCGAGCCCATCACCATGACGGGGCCGGCCACGTCGACCGTCGGCTCCACGCCGCCGTCGAAGGGGATGACCTTCACCAGCGTGTGGGGAATGCCGCCGTGCTCCAGCACCTGTATCAGGGTGTGGAAGCCGCGCTCGTTGAACAGGTTGTCCTGGACGACCCAGTGCATGTGCCGCACCTCGGTGGGAGGGGTAGGCCACGGACGCACGTGCCCTGGGGCAACTGACCATGGCCCGGGGTGCGCGACCAGGGCGACACTGCCAGTCCGTATGAAGCACATGATGCTCCCGCCGACCCACCCCCGTACTCCGCACACGTGGCTCCGCGCCACCCGTCTCCTCTGCCTGAGCGTGCTCGTCGCGGCATGCGGGGACCCGGGGGTGGAGTCCCCCTGCAAGCCGGGTTGCCCCGTTCCGCCGCCAGGGCTCGACCACACGTTCGACCAGGGCGCCCTGTCGCACCGGGTGACGCCACGCGACGACGGATGGGCCGGGCTGAAGGTGCGACTGTCCGGCGGCCGCGCCCATGTCCTGGAGACCCAGCGGCACGGTGACTTCGAGTCCACGCGGCGGCTCGCCGTGTACTCGCCCGGTTCCAGCCGGGTGTGGGCGGTGACGGAGGCCCCTGGGGAGCACTTCAGTGACTTCACCGTCCACCCCTCGGGTGAGGTGACGCTGGGGGTGGAGCGCACCGACGCGGAGCGCGGGGGCTATGACCTGGTCCGGCTCTCGTCCCAGGGCGAGGTGCTGGCGCGGCAGCCGCTTCCGGAGCCCGCGACGCTGCCGGTGACGGACCTGGGCACGGACCTGCCGCCCCGGCCATTCCGCATGAAGAAGTCCCGGGCGGCGCATGCGCTCACCGACGGCTGGCTCCGCGTGGAGGCCCGTGGCGAGGACCTCGTCGCGACCTTCCTCACCCTCGTGGACGAGCCCCCGGCACAGCCTGGACACCCGCCCTCGGACCTGGTGTCCGGAGTGATGGCGCTGGGGTGGGTGGAGACGGGCTACTCCGAGCAGTGGACGCGGCTCGTGGACGGCAGGCACCGGGTGGAGCCGGCGGCATGGGCCTATGACGAGTTCCGCTGGCGGGAGGCTCCGTTCCGCCCGCTGCTCGCGGTGGATGGCGACGGCTCGGTGGTGGTGGGGCGCACGTGGAGCTCGCCGCGGTGCCTCGCGTCGAGCGAGATCTTCCAGTCGCCGTCAAGGCTGGCCTGCCTCACGGGTGAGGACATCGCGTCACCCATGGACACCGAGTACCAGCCCTTCGCCTTCACTGCCTTCTCACCTGCCGGCGAGCGCGAGGGGACCCACTCGTTCGTGTCCGCCTCCGCGGTCGAGTTCGTCGTGTTCGACCTCGCGGTAAGGGGCGGCGAGGTCGCCCTCGCTGGCACCGCCGTGCGGCGCAACGCCAGCGACGGCATCGACTACTACCCGCCGTTCCCCGGGTCCAACGACAGGATGACGCCCTATGACGGCTACATCGCGGTGCTCGGCCGCACCTCCGGCGCGCTGCGCTTCGAGCGCCATGTTGGGGGCGAGCGCGCGGACCACTTCTCGGCGGTGCGCTGGACGGACCACGGGCTGCTCGCCGTGGGCGCGTCGGGCTGGGACCGCTGGGGCGGGGGCATGAGCATCACCCGGGGCGCGGGCCCGCTGCTGGCCCTCATCTCCTCCGACGGAGAGAGCGTGAAGACGCGCAGCCTTCCGCTCGACGGAGGGGACCGCCACTTCCACCTGCTGGGTGTCGACGCGGAGGCCGGTGGGGTGGTGGCGGTCGGCCTCGCGGAGGCCCCCATGACGCATTCGGGTGATGGGGGCCAGTGGGCGAACATGACCTTCGGGGGCCTCACCGTGGACCTGCGCTGAAGCTCAGCAGTCCGCGGGACAGAAGGTGCTGGACTCCCAGGCGTTGCACACCGCGTCGCCGCATGAGGCGTTGATGAACGTCTCGAAGACGGCCTTGCGGTGGGGAATGAAGACGTTGGTGAGCGCCTGGGAGATGCGGTGGCGCGCACCGTCCGGCCCCACCTCCGTGGCCTCGGACACGTGCGTGAAGCGCTGCGAGAAAGGCCAGATGAGGCCGCCGCCCAGGTCGGCGCCGTTGCTGAGCTGATGGCAGCCAGCGCACGACTGTGCCTGCGCGCGGGCCACGATGTGGTCTGGCGTGAGCGTGCTGCCGATGGCCGTCAGCTGCGTTTGGATGTTGGAGCGGAAGAAGCTGGCCGCCACGCCGAACTGGGTGACATAGCGGTTCTCCGTCACGTGCTGCGCGTCGCTCTGGCCGCTGTTGTGGATGTCCGAGGTGAACATCGTGAAGAGGTTGAGGTCATTGACGGCCAGCCTCGGCACCTGGGCGGGAAAGGCGGAGTTCTGGAAGTTGAAGGCCTCGGCGTGCGCGGAGCCCGGGTTGAAGAGCGTGCCACCCGGGTTGGTCTTCACCGTCGTCGGCACGAAGCGCAGCGTGCAGGGCGCGAGGCTGCGGCACTCCTTGCGCACCTTGAACTCGCGCAGCAGCCAGCTGGTCTGCATGAACTGGTTGGAGCGGACCTGTCCGGTGGCGCCCGTGGTCCGGTTGCCATAGTTGTCGATGTGCACCACGGGCATGAAGCCCGGGAGCCCGATGAAGTAGAACGTCCTCAGCTTCGAGGCCCGCGAAATCGGGTCGGCGTCCGTCGAGAGGTTGGCCCAGAAGTCGGCGACGGGACGGCAGCCCTCGAGGCCCTTCGCTGGCGTCGGGTTGGGCAGCACGGCCTCGAAGATGACGAGGTTGCGGTCGCCGCCGTTGGTGATGCCCGAGCGCTTCGCGTAGGCAATGCGGTACTCGCCGCAGTTGCTGCCACGGGTGGACGCCAGGTCGAAGCGGTTGAACAGGCCAATGGGGATGTAGGCGTTGGGGTTGGTGGCCTGATTGACGAAGGGGTCCACCAGCGCCTGGTCTCCCTCCTTGCGCGGACACGTGTAGGGGAAGCCATTCATGTTGGCGACGCCCACGGTGTCACAGTGGGCGCCGCTTCCCAGCCCGGGGGAGGGCCGCGCCGTGTCCCACCACCGCTGGAAGAGGTCCAGCTCCGTCGTGGCCACACCGCTGCTGGCGACGAGCTGGTTCATGAACAGCGAGAAGGAGAAGCCGTTGAGGATGGCCTGGTCCGTCACCACCAGCGAGCGGCGGGGGTCCACGGCGATGAGCTGGGCCGAGGGCCCGGAGGGCACCATCTCCGGGAGGGCGCCGATGCCGCGACGCTCCGGGTGCAGCTCCTCGGCCAGCTCCGCCGATTCGGTGGGGAGCGGCGCCGTCTCGGGCTCCAGCCCGTCCGTGCCGCAGCCGCTCGCCAGGGTCAGGGCCGTGGCGCCCAGCAGGGCCTTCCACTTCCGCTCGTGCAGGGTCTTCACGTGGTGTCTCCAGTGCGGCCCCGCGTTCCAGGGCGTCGCTGGAAGACGAACGACGCCCGCGCGAAATCTTCCCTACGGGGCCGTGAAAGGCGCGGTCGACCAGCGCCTGACGCACTCGGCGATTTCGTGAGGCGATTCGGCGAGGTGGTCCGGTCCGGCCTGCTGCAGCAGCTCCGGAGCGTCGGCGCCCCAGCGCACGGCGATGACCTTGACGCCCACCTCCTTGCACGCCTCCACATCCCGCAGCTCGTCACCCACATAGACGAGCTGCTGGGGCTGGAGCCCGGCCCGCCGCATCACCGCGCGCATCAGCCGGGCCTTGCCGAACAGGCTGCTGCTGCAGTGAATGCCCGTCACCAGGCCCTCTGCCGCATGGTGCTTCAGGAAGGCGCGGATGTTCTCCTCGCGGTTGCTGGAGAGGATGAGCAGCTGGAGTCCTCGGCTTTTCAGGTGCTCGAGCAGCGCGGGGATGCCCTCGTTGAACTCGATGGAGTGCATGGCGTTCCGGAGGCTCCGGCCCATCTGCACCACCAGCCAGGGCAGGCGGTAGGGAGGCACCCCCATCCGGCGGCACCGCTCCAGGATGGAGAGCCGTCGAAGCTCCTCGATGTTCCCGGCGGTCAGCTGGCCGTAGCGGTACTTCTCCGCCAGCTCGTTGTACAGGCGCACAACGACTGGCATCGAGTCCGCCAGCGTTCCATCGAAGTCGAAAGCGACGTGGGTAATCACGAGAGCCACATCCTGCCGCAATGTCCCGCGCGCCTGAAAGTGTGAGAGGCTTCAGGGCCCATGCTTCCATCGTCTGTCCTTCGAATTCCCTGGCCCCTGGCCGTGGCCACCCTCCTCGTGCTCGCGGGCTGTGGGGAGACCCGGGAGGAGGACTGCCCCACGGCGGCGCGGACCGGCGGGAAGTCCTGCGAGGGCACCACGCCGCAGCCGCTGGATGACCATGGGGACCTGCCGGACGACGGCGCGACGAAGCTGTCCTCGGCGGGCGCCGTCGAGGAGGGCACCCTCTCGGACCCCGCGGATGTGGATGTCTTCACCTTCGTGGTGGAGGCGGGGGAGACCTACCGGATCCTCTGTGAGCCCGGGACGCTGAAGACCTGCTCGCTGCGCCTGCTGGACGAGGCCGGGACGGAGGTATGGCGGACCGACAGCACGCCGTGGTCGCCCGCGTGGGGGCGCATCAAGGAGGAGACGCAGCGGCGTTACTACGTGGAAGTCTCGACCCAGGCGTATGCAGACTCGGGGACGTACACCCTGCGGCTGGTGCACGAGAGCGCGGATGACCACGCCAATACGCCGACGGGCGCCACCGTCATCCAGCCCTCCGGCACGCCATTCCCCGTGAACGCCTACTTCTCCAATGACGTGGACTACCTCACCTTCCGCTCCGAGAAGGACCACGGCTACCTCATCGCATGCAGCCACGTGCGAGGCGCGAACATGCAGATCCGCCTGCTCTCGGAGGCGGGACAGGAGCTGGACTCGGCCATCCCCATGCCCGTCAACACCGGGTGGGTCAGCACGCTGGCCCCGGGCGAGGCGAGCTGGTTCCTGGAGGTCCGCGTGGGAGCGCTCTCCGAGCACACGGAGGTTTCCTGCCAGCTCGTGGACATGGGGTTGGACCAGCACGGGGGCTCCATCTCCACGGCCACCCCTGTGACGCCGGGCGTCCCCGTCTCCGTGCGGATGGAAGCGCGCAATGATGTGGACGTGGTGTCGTTCACCAGCGTGGCCCACCACGTCTATGCGGTCCGGCTGAAGAGACCCCTTCCCATGCGCCTGACGGACGCTTCCGGGACGCAGCTGCTGCCGGTGGCGAGTGAGAAGCTGTTCTTCGAGGCGGAGGACTCCGGGCCGTACTACCTCCACTTCGCCGCGCCGGTTACCACCTCACCGGTCGAGCTGGTCATCGAGGACACCGGTCCGGATGACCATGGCGATGGGCCGGAGACGGCCACGCCCTTCACCGTGGGCACAAGTATCTCGGGTCTGCGCCAGCACGAGAACGACACGGATGCCTTCACCTTCATGGCGGACGGAGATGGCGTGTACCGCGTCACCTGCGAACCGGACTGCGGGTGGAACCTGGACTTCTCCTCGGCCAGCGGGCCGGTGCGCCGCATCAACCAGAACCCCCAGGGCTTCGTCCTCGACGCGCGCGTCACCGAGCCCATCACCGTGCTCGTCAAGACGGGCAAGGCCTACACGCTGACGTTGACGCGGGAGGGGACTGACGACTACGGGGATGAGCCCGAGCTCGCCACGCCGCTCACCCTGCCGGCCTCCATTACCGGAAGGCTCCAGTCCGGTGCCGACATTGACGTCTTCTCGGTCGAGCTCGAGGCCGGAGCCAGCTACCACCTGACTTCGACCAACAGCTCCACGAGCGTGTATGTCCGGGCGCCCGACGGCGCGTCCCTGCGGGACACGTTCACCGTCCCGGAGACGGGGACCTACTTCCTGTATGTCCATACGGCGTCCCTGAGCCCCCAGCGGGAGTTCTGGGGCTTCACGCTCTCACGCCAGTGAGGCGCCTTCACTCGGTGAAGCACGCCGCCAGTCGCGGGTCGGTGCGCAGGAGTTCCTCGACCTCCGGCGCGCAGTCCCGCGACGAGAGCACCGTGTAGAAGTCGTCCTTCAGCGACGGCGCGAGGCGGACGGCGTCCAGCCACTCCCGGCGGGAAAACGGGTCCGCGGTGATGCCCCGCAAGAAGCCGGTGGCGTCCAGCACCGAGGCCACCCGCTCCGTGCCCTGGCCCTGCAGCCGGCTGACGACATACGTCGCCACTCCGACCTGCAAGCCGTGGAGGCGGGGGCGCGCGGACAGCGAGTCCAGCGCGTGGGACAGCAGGTGCTCGCTGCCGCTGGCCGGACGCGACGAGCCGCTCACCTCCATGGCAATCCCATTCAGCATGAGCGACGTGGCCAGGAGGCGGACGCCCTCCACGTCCTTCACCGGCCTCGCCATGAACTGGAACACCGTGGCGTCCGAGAGCAGCGCCGCGAAGTCATTCACCGGCGTCCCTCGCGCATGGAACGCCCGCTTCCAGTCGGCGATGGCCGTCACCTTCGCGACGAGGTCGCCGACGCCCGACCACCAGAGCGGCTCCGGCGCCTGGAGACAGACCTCCGTGTCGACGACCACCCCCGACGGCATCACCGCGCGCAGCGAGCGGCGCCGTCCTGCCTGGGTGAGGCTGGACTGGGGGCTGCAGAAGCCGTCATTGGACAGGGACGTGGGGACGGCGAGGTAGGGGAGGCCCGCGAGGAAGGCCACGTACTTGGCCACGTCCAGCGCCCGCCCGCCGCCAAAGCCGACGATGGCCTGGCAGCCCGAGGGCAGCGCGGTGAACAGCGCGGAGGCGTGCTCGAAGCTCGCCTCGTCCACTTCCTGCCGCCGCACGACGGTGATGCCCTCGCGCGTGAGGCTGGACTCCAGCCGCTGGCCCAGCGCGGGCTGCAGGCCCGTGCTCAGCAGCAGGACGACGCGCTGGTGCCCGGCCCGCGCCAGATAGACGCCGAGCCGGTCGAGCGCACCCGGCTTGATGCGCACGAGCTCGGGGAGGAAGAGGGGACGCGTGCTGGGAGTCATATCGGTGCCGCGAGAATGGCACGGCGGCCGGTCGACAGGAAAAAGCACCGACCTCTGCCGGAGCGCTCAGCTTGGGGACGAGGGGCTCAGGTCTTCATGCGGGTCCCTGGTTGGAACGTTCCCCGGATGGTTCTTGACCGCCCCGTGACGTGTCAGTAGGTCTCCTGAGACCTGAATCAGGATTCAACTCAGGCCACGTTGCACAACCACACCTCAGGGGAACGCATGCATTCGTTTGGACGTCTTGGAGTTCTGCTCGTCGGGCTCGGACTGTTCGTTGGCTGTGGCGGTCAGGAGCCGCAGGTCCCCGCGCCCGAGGGCGCGGAGTCGCTGGAGACGGCGGAGTCCGCGGTGTACGCGGCTCCGGACAGCCTCTCCGGGCTGGTGGGCAGCTACACGCGCTACTGGCCACCGGCGGCCGCGGGGGAGCTCACCTCCATGACGCTGACGGGCGTGGAGTACGTGGACCGCGTGGAGGGGAGCTACGTCCGCACGGTGAGCCGCGCGTGTCCCATCTACGGGTGCAACACGGAGACCGGTACCTTCTGGGCGCTGCCCAACAACCCGGCCGTGGGCGCGCTCATCGTCTTCAAGGACCTGGCGGGCGCGGAGCGGGACTTCTACGCCATCTCCCAGATCCAGCGCAGCGCCCTCACCGGGAAGATCACCGGTATCGTCCTGATCAAGGGCGGAAGCGTGTCGCCCGTGCCGTTCACCATGACGCGCGTGGGTTTCTAGGCCCTTCGGGCCGGCGCCCCGGAAACAGCGCGGCCCGGCGCGCGCGGCTTCCCTGGGTGGGGACGCCGCGGGCCGGGCCGCGACCGGAGAGGTCAACTGTCCATCAGGGCGTAACGGAGACGAGCGTGCCCGCCAGGGCGTTGTTGTCCTCGAGGTACTCCGAGACGGCGCCGGACGTGTCCGCCGAGGCGCCCACGTACCAGGAGCCGGTGGTGGGCGCGTTGGCGTTCACCGAGCGGGAGCGGGTGACGCACTGGCCCAGGTTGAGCGACACCCCCGTCACGGTCCCCAGGTAGTGGTCCTCGGGAGGCAGCGGCGCCACGGGCGGGCGGATGACGTTGTCCGAGGAGAGGAACAGGTCCACGTCCGCGACGGTCGGGGCCTGTCCCCGGTTGCACACCGTGAAGCTGACGGCGAACGCCGCCCCCAGCCGCACGCTGGAGGCCGAGGTCACCGAGGTGATGACCAGGTCCGGCTTGATGCCCACGCCAATGCGGCTGACCGCCAGGGTGTTGTTGTCCTCGATGAACTCCGGGCGGTTGTTGAAGGGGTCCACCGCCGCGCCCAGGAACCAGGCGCCGTCCGGAACCGACGGCGCCGTCACGGTCAGCGTCCTGCTCGCGCACAGGCCCGCGTTGAGCGAGATGCCCGTCACCGTGCCCAGGAAGAAGTCCTCGGGCGGCAGGGGCGCCACCGGCAGGCGGACGGTGTTGTCCGAGGACAGGTACAGGTCCACGTCCGCGAGGCCGCTCTGCTGCCCCCGGTTGCACACGGTGACGCTGGTGCTGAACGTGTTGCCCTGCCTGACGCTGTACGGACCGGTGACGGCCGTGACGACGAAGTCCGGCAGGTTGCCCACGCCCATGCGGTTGCCCGTGAGGGTGTTGTTGTCCTCGATGAGCTCCACGGCGTTGTTGCGGGGGTCCGCCATCGCCCCCAGGTGGTACGCGCCGTCCATCACCGTGGGCGACATGACGCTCACGTTCCTGCTGACGCACTGGCCGGCGCTGAGCGTCACGCCCGGCACCGTGCCCACGTAGAAGTCCTCGGGCGGCAGCGGGGCCACGGGAGGCCGGATGACGCTGTCCGCGGACAGGAACAGGTCCACATCCGCGGTGCCGCTCTGCTGGCCCCGGTTGCAGAAGACGACGCTCGCGTTGAAGGGGGTGTTGGGCTTGACGCTGTAGGGGCCGGTGACGGCCGTGACGACGAAGTCCGGCCGGCTGCCCACGCCGATGCGGTAGCCGGACGAGGTGTTGTTGTCCTCGATGAGCTCCGGGCGGTGGTTGGTCGGGTCCACCACGGCGCCCAGGTGGTACGCACCCTGGAGGCCCGGAGGCGGCAGCCAGGCCGAGCCCTGGATGGGCACGGTGGCGCACTGGCCCTGCTTGAGCCAGCCCGTGGCGGCGTTGCCCACGAAGGAGTCCTCCATCGGCCCCGGCACGATGTTGGTCCGGATGGTGGCGTCGGCGGACAGGTAGAGCTCCACCTGCGCTTCATCCGACTGGGTGCCCTGGTTGCAGACCTTCACCTGCGCGGTGAGGGGCTGGCCGTCCTGGACGCTGGTGGGCCCGGTGACGGAGGTGATGACGAAGTCCGACCGGTTGCCCACGCCGATGCGATAGCCCGACGAGGCGTTGTTGTCCTCGATGAGCTCCGGGCGGTGGTTGAAGGAGTCCACCACGGCGCCCAGATGATAGGCACCCTGGAGGCCCGGAGAAGGCAGCCAGGCCTGCCCCTGGATGGGGACGGTGACGCACCGGCCGGGGTAGAGCGGGCCCGTGGGGGCGTTGCCCACCAAGGAGTCCTCCATCGGCCCCGGCGTGGTGTTCGTCCGAATGGCGGCGTCGGTGGACAGGTAGAGCTCCACCTGGGCTTCCTCCGCCTGGGTGCCATGATTGCAGACCGTCACCTGCGCGGTGAGAGGCTGACCGTCCAGGACGCTGGTAGGCCCGGTGACGGAGGTGACGACGAAGTCGGGCCGGCTACCCACGCCAATGCGGTAACCCGAAGAGGTGTTGTTGTCCTCGAAGAATTCCTGGCGGTGGTTGAAGGGGTCCACGAGAGCGCCCAGGTGGTAGGCGCCCTGAAGGCCCGGGGGCGGCAGCAAGGCCGGGCCCTGGACAGGCACGGTGGCGCACTGGCCCGGGAAGAGGGGACCCGTGGGGGCAGTGCCCACGAAGGAGTCCTCCATCGGCCCCGGCGTGGTGTTCGTCCGGATGACGCTGTCGGCGGACAGGTAGAGCTCCACCTGAGAGTCACTCGGCTGGGTGCCCTGGTTGCAGACCGTCACCTGCGCGGTGAGAGGCTGGCCGTCCTGGACGCTGGTGGGCCCCTTCACGCCGGTGATGACGAAGTCGGGCGCGTTGCCCACGCCGATGCGGTAGCCGGACGAGGTGTTGTTGTCCTCGATGAGTTCCGGACGGTAGTTGGTCGGGTCCACCACGGCGCCCAGGTGGTACGCACCCTGGAGGCCCGGAGGAGGCAGCCAGGCCGGGCCCTGGATGGGCACGGTGGCGCACTGGCCCTGCCTGAGCCAGCCCGTGGGGGCAGTGCCCACGAAGGAGTCCTCCATCGGCCCCGGCGTGGTGTTCGTCCGGATGGTGGCGTCGGCCGAGAGGTAGAGCTCCACCTGGGCGTCCTCCGACTGGGTGCCCTGGTTGCAGACCTTCACCTGCGCGGTGAGGGGCTGGCCGTCCTGGACGCTGGTGGGCCCGGTGACGGAGGTGATGACGAAGTCCGACCGGTTGCCCACGCCGATGCGATAGCCGGACGAGGTGTTGTTGTCCTCGATGAGCTCCGGGCGGTGGTTGAAGGGGTCCACCACGGCGCCCAGGTGGTAGGCGCCCTGAAGGCCCGGGGGCGGCAGCCAGGCCGAGCCCTGGATGGGGACAGTGGCGCATCGGCCCGGGTAGAGCGGGCCCGTGGAGGCATTGCCCACGTAGGAGTCCTCCATGGGCCCCGGCCCGTTGTTGGGCCGGATGGTGGCGTCGGCGGACAGATAGAGCTCCATCTGGGCGTCATCCGCCTGGGTGCCATGGTTGCAGACCGTCACCTGCGCGGTGAGAGGCTGACCGTCCTGGACGCTGGTAGGGCCCTTCACGTTGGTGATGACGAAGTCGGGCCGGCTGCCCACGCCAATGCGGTAGCCCGACGAAGCGTTGTTGTCCTCGAGGAGCTCCGGGCGGTGGTTGAAGGCGTCGACCACGGCGCCCAGGTGGTAGGCACCCTGCATGCCCGGGGGCGGCAGATAGGCCGGGCCCTGGACAGGCACGGTGGCGCACTGGCCCGGGAAGAGGGGACCCGTGGGGGCAGTGCCCACGAAGGAGTCCTCCATCGGCCCCGGCGTGGTGTTCG
>JBKGHK010000183.1:0-15604 GCA_046520375.1 Pyxidicoccus sp. 3LFB2 | reverse complement strand
TGGGGGAGCGCAGCGGGCGCGGGCCCGCTGGCACTGGCAGGCCCCGCGTGGTGAGCGCGAGCGCCAGGGCCAGCAGCAGCGCCGTGCGCCTCACGGGCGGTCCACGAGCAGGAACTTCCGGGTGAGCAGTCTCCAGGTGCCGGCTTCCGGTGCGCGGCCCGCCTCGACGTGGGCGAGCACCTCGGCCGGTGCTTCCGGGAGTGTCCCGGGGCGTCCCACGGCGATGGCCAGGGTCCACTCGCCCGGCGGGAGGGAGAGCAGCGCCTCCACCGGGCCATGAATGCGCACCGCACCCTCGGGAGAGCGCTCCAGGGGTGGTGTCCACGCGCGTGCCTCGCCCGGACGCACGAGGAAGGCGCGTACCTCCACGGGGCCCTCCACCGCCTGTTCCGGGCGCAGGAGGACGTCGAGCCGCGAGCCGGGACCCAGCCGTGGCACCTCCGGCTCTGGCGCTCCCGCGCGCACGGCCTGCTCGCTGGAGACGGAGAGGGTGTAGCCCGGCAGGGGTGGCACCTCTCGGGGAAGGACGAGCAGGAGGACGGCAGCGGCCGCGGCCATGGCCCCCAGTGCTGGCGCGAGCCTCCGCCAGCGGTGCCTGGGGGCGGATGGGGCGACGCGGGCGGGTGGCTGTGTTTCGCGGGCAGAAGGCGGCGCCTGCCGGACGGGAGAGGGAACTTCCCGGACAGAAGGGTGGGCATCCGGAGCGGACGGCGACGCTTGCCACGTGGGATGCGGTGCGCCAGGGGCGAGCGGCGATACTTCCCGTGCAGAAGGCAGCGCTTCCCGGGCGGCTCCGCCGCGAGCTCCCGCTCCAGCCGCGCGGCGATGTCCTCCCGCGCCGCCGCATCCAGAGGACGGAAGGCCTCGTAGGCCTCCGCGGCGGAGGGGTCCTCCGCGGCCAGCCGCTCCAACTCCCGCCGCTCGTCCTCCGAGAGCGTCCCCTCCGTGAGTGACTCCCAGCGCTCGTCGCGTGCCTCGGTGCGCTGGCGCTCCCGCGCGACGCGGCCCAGCTCGAGGAGAAGTTTGTCGCTCATGGAGAATCACTCACTTTGCGTATTCGCGGCGGCGCTTCCGGATCTGACAAAAGTTCCGCGCCCAGCTTTCGGCTCAGCTTCCCCAGCCGGCTCTGCCAGGCGTAGACGGCCTCCCGGCTCATCCCCGTCTGTTCGCAGACCTCGGGCACGGTGCGCTGCTGGATGAAGATGAGCTCGAAGAGGGACAGGCCCAGCGGGCTCAGTTCCTCACGGAGGCGGTCCAGGAGGGCCTCCAGCATCTGCTGGGACTCCAGCCGCAGCTCCACGCTCGAATAATCCGCGGGCGTGTCGAGCTCCTCCATCAACGTCGGGTCCTCCGTCCAGGGAC
The DNA here is from genome assembly GCA_046520375.1 of Pyxidicoccus sp. 3LFB2. Lineage (GTDB taxonomy): Bacteria > Myxococcota > Myxococcia > Myxococcales > Myxococcaceae > Myxococcus. The sequence goes on along the minus strand of JBKGHK010000183.1, from coordinate 14,242 downwards.
TGCGGCGCGTCGTCCGGAGGATGGAGGCCACCTGCCGCTCGGCCACGAAGCCGACGAAGTTGGTCAGCGACAGGCCCCGGTCGGGCTTCCACGCGCGCAGCGCCTTGCCCTGGTCGGCGAAGAGGGCGGCGAACACGTCCTGCGTCAGGTCCGCCACCTCCTGGCGGATGTTGCGGCCGCTCGCCGCCGAGGCCCGGCGCAGCAGGGCTCGCGCCACGCGGGCCTGGATGACCGGGGTGAGCGCATCCACCAATGCGCGCAGCGCCTCGCCATCCCGGGCGAGCGCTCGCTCCACCAGCTCCGAGGTCCCCTCCGTCACGCCGCGAGTCATGAAGTCCGAGGACTCTAGAGGTGCCGCCGCGCGGGTGTCCACCCGCTGTGTCAGGAGCGGAAGAATGCTGTTTCTCGCAATGGCTTGTCAGATATTCCAAAGCCGCCGCGAAAAGCCTCATGCACTCGCAAGGAGGCTTCATTTGTCCGTTGATTCGTCACACACGTCTCGCCGTTCCGTCCGCACGCCGGTCGCAATTTCCCTCATCGCCGGTCTCTTCGGGTTCTCCGCCTCCGCGCAGGGCATCGACGAGCGCGACATCGTCCAGAGCCCCATCGTCTTCCCGTGGAACACCGTGGTGAAGGTGAAGCTGGGCCCGCTGGGTGGAGGCCGCGGCAGCGGTGGGCTCATCGCCGGCTGCACCATCCTGACCAACGGCCACGTGGTCTGGAATGGCCAGACGGGCACCTGGCGTGAGGTCGCGTCGGTGCACCCCGGCAGCTACTACAGCGAGGTGCAGGGCAGCAGCGTCGACCCGTACGGGAGCAAGGTGGACTCGGGCCGTGCCACCAACACGAAGTGGATTGCCACGCTGGACAGCAAGTACGACTACGGCGCCATCTTCGTGGCGAGCTCGTTCGCCAGCATGGGCATCAACACCTATATCCCCGTTGCCTTCGAGGAGGAGCCCGGCTTCATCAACCTGTCGGGCTACCCGTCCGATGCGCTGCCGCTCGCGGGCGTGGGCGTCAACCAGGAGCAGTGGCGCGGGTTCGGCGACGTCGGTGTCTACGAGTCGCGCAGGATGTACTACGAGGCGACCTCGACGGGAGGCGCCAGCGGCAGCCCGGTCTGGGTCTATTACAGCAGCACGAACGAGCGCTACATCGTCGGCGTCAACCGGGGGCACAACAGCACCTGGGATGGCATCGGCGTCCGCATGGTCTCCCAGAACCAGGGCGTCGTCGAAGGGTGGATGAACCGGCCGTGTTTCGTCGGGCCTGGAGTGCCGGGCGCCGGTCAGCCGCTGCCGCAGCTGTCGTTGAGCGCACTGCTGCAGTACCGGAAGACGGTGAAGGGCGCCCCCATCCCGCTGTATGCGCCGGGCTACTTCCGCGTGGTGAGCCCGCCCAGCAACCGCAATGACCTCGTCCCGAAGCGTGAGGTGATGCAGATCATCGAGGGCACGTACTACCGCTGGCAGGAGTTCCACGCGCCGGGCGCCGCCGTCCATGGGGCCGTGGAGGGAGACCCCGACGGGCAGCTCGCGCCCACGCGGTTCATCCACCTGTTGGCCCCGGAGAACCGCTGGCTCACGGCCGAGGAGGCCTCGGTGGTCCTCTCGGCGTCGCTCCTGTGGATGAAGGCCGCGCAGCCCACGAACCCCGTCCTGGACCCGACGGCGTCGTCGCCCGCCCAGGGCGTGCAGCCGCCCGCGCCGCTCCCGGTCAACGACGACCCCACCCAGCCGGAAGTCGGAGTCCAGAGCACCCACTGACGCGCCAGGGCAGGGAAGGGGCCTCCTCCACGGGATGCACGCCGTGGAGGAGCCGCTGGCGCTTCAGCGGGCCGGCATGTCCCGCAGCCGCAGCCGTGCGCCGAAGGTCAGCCAGTAGTGCGTCGCACGGTGTCTCAGCGACTCACTGCCGGTGCCCGAGCCCAGCCGCACGTCGAGCGAGTCATACCGGCCCGCCGACAGTGAGAAGAACAGGCCGCCCCACAGCGCGCTGGCCAGGTGCTTGTCGAAGCCGCCCTGGAGGCTGAGCTCGGGGCCCGCATACGTCACCTCCGCCTCCGAGATGCGATAGCGCGTGCGCTCATGGCCCAGCCCCAGGCCCAGCCACGGGTCCGTCGTGCCCCGGGCGTTGAAGTGGTAGGCGCCCAGCACGCCCAGTCGCAGGTTGCTGCCCGTGCACTCCTCCGTGTCAGGGCAGGTGCCGCGAATCTGCGCGCGCGCCAGCTGGCCCCACAGCGCGACTTCGATGTCGGACTCGAAGCGGTAGCCCACGTCCAGCCAGAGCGCGAACAGGCCGCTGTACAGGTCATACAGATAGGGCGCCTCGGGTCCACCCTCGGTCGGTCCCCTGGGCAGGGCGTACCCCGCGCGCAGCCCCACCCCCAGCCACCGAGGCAGCCCGCCCGTGTCCTCCTCCGCGGCCGCCACGCGCGGCAGGGAGACGATGAGCGTAACCACCAGGAGGGCGCGAAAAGGCAGGCTTTGCATGGGAGGGACGCGACTATTACGGTCCGTTCCGCCACGTCAATCCGGAGGGTGGGACTTCATGCACGGCCATGCGTTCTTTCTCAGCCGCTGGCTGCTGCCAGTGGCCTTGCTGTGGGGGCTCGCGGGCTGCGGCCCGTCCGTTTCCCTGGAGGAGGACGCCAGGGTCTGCGCCGACGTGGAGTGCACCGCCGGCACGTGCATCTCCGAGCAGGGGCAGCCGGTGTGCCGCTGCGGCGCATGGGAGGAGGCGGCCGGGCAGACCTGTGAAGTCGCCGCCGTCCGGGCGCGGGATGACCATGGGAACACCTTCACGGCCGCCACGCCGCTCGTCTCGTCCACCACCGAGATGCAAGGCACCATCAGCCCTCCCTTCCGAGGGGAGTCGGACGTGGACTTCTTCATCTTCACCGCGGAAGCCGGCCACACGTACCGCTTCAACTGCACGCCCAGGGAGGGGCTGCCCACGTGTCTCGTGCGCGTGCTGAAGGGGCCCGGAGACCAGTGGCCGCAGGCGAAGGAGGGCGAGCAGTGGTTCTACAAGACCGAGACGGCGCCCGTGTATGTGGTGGTGTCCGGGGCCCGCTCCGTTGACGCGGGCCCGTATGCGTACGAGTTCCGGGACTTCGGTCCGGATGATGCCGACAGCCGGCAGGACGCCCCCCGCGTCCAGGCCCCGGGCGAGGACTTCCCCGTGATTCTCCACCCGCTCGGGGACACGGATGTCGTGGCCTTCCGCCCCACGGAGGGCCATGGCTACCACCTCAGCTGCGCGAGGACGGGGCCGGGGTACTCGGAAGTGGCGATGGCGCTGGTGGACGCGGCGGGCGCGAGCGTGGACACCAACGACTTGGGGCTGTACCAGTTCGCCATGAAGGCCGGGCCGCAGGCTCGCTGGTTCCTGGAGGCGCGCGGGCTCCCTGCCAACGCTCCGACGATGTTGAACTGCCGCATGGAGGACCTGGGGCTCGACGACTACGCGGACCAGGCCACGGGTGCGACGCCGCTGACGCCCGGGGTGCCCGTGTCCATCCAGGGCCACTGGCAGGACGACGTGGATGTCTTCTCCTTCACCGGCACGGCCGGACACGGCTACGCCTTCTCCACCGAGCCGGGCCCCCGGTTCCTCCGAATCACCAACGCGTCCGGCCAGTTGGTGTTCAGCGGCAGCGGCCGGGTCCTGCGCCATCAGCTCGTCGCGTCGGGCACCCACTTCGTCCATGTCTCATCCGGCAGCAGTCTGGCCAGCCCGTTTCCGCTGACGCTGCGGGAGCTGGGCCCGGACGAGCACGGCAACACCCCGGACACCGCCACGCTCGTCACCCTGGGCAGCGTCACCACCGGGGGGTTCCAGGACCGCGCGGACATCGACGCCATCGCCTTCCAGGCGGACGCGGGCGCCCGCTACCAGGTCACCTGCGAGCCGGCCTGCACGCTGAGCCTTCACTCGCCAGGCGGCGGGCTGTTCCCCAGGCCGCAGCAGCAGCCTCCGACTCGCTGGCTCATCGACGCGCGCGCCTCGGAGCGCATCACCCTGCTGCTCTCCGCCGCGGGTGACAGCCTCGACTTCACCGTGCGCGTGGAGCGCGTCGGCGGCTGACGCGCCCGTTGGAGGCTTCGCCCCCGGAGTCCTGAAAGGCCCCGGGAGCGAGCGCTCCACTTCTCAGTACAGGTAGTTCAGCGCGGTGCGGTCAGAGCTGCTCCACTCGCCGCTCTCGTTCGAGCTGAAGCAGGAGTTCATCACCGAGCCGCCCCGCGTGGCCGTGGTCGGCGTGCCGGGGATGTGGATGGCGCCCACGTTGGACGCGCCCTCGTTGCCGCCGCTGCCGCAGCTGATGGAGCGGTCGTAGTAGTCCGAGTGGCGGAAGCCGATGGTGTGGCCCAGCTCGTGGGTGATGACGTGCTCGTTCACGTCGACGCTGTAGTCCTGCAGGCCGACGCCGATGTTGATGGTGCCGTAGGGCTTGCCGCCCTTGGGGAAGCCCGCGGAGCCGCCGACGCCAGACGTGGTCCGCGCGCTGATGCTCGCGCTGCAGCCGGTGGCCGGGCCCCGCACCATGGTGAAGGAGAGCCCCAGGCTGTTGTAGTTCTCGATGGCCAGGTCGAGCCCCTCGCTCAGGCGGCTGTAGCCGTTGAACTGGGACGTGGGGTTGATGCAGATCTTCGTCACGCTGGTGCTGACGAGGTTGCTGGTCCGGTACTGCTCCCCGGTCCCGATGCCCTGCTCAATCATCTCCCGTGACGACTCGAGGCTCACTTCAGCGTCGCGCCCCAGGTACACGACATCGCCGACGACCATGATGTCGTTGGACGGGAACCCGGCCTGGATCAGGTTGGAGACAATCTCCTCGCTCTCGCTCTGAGGCTCGGTACCGCAGCCCACCAGCATCGCGCCACAGCTCACCACGAGGACTGCTGCTCTCTTGAACATGTGTGTTCTCCCCTCTGGTCCTGAATCCGTCCTCCCCTCGGTGCCGGTACGGGCCCGTCAGGGCGGACGCGAGACATTTAATACATTCCACATTCAAATTCCAAGGAACCGGGTAATCCCACCCAGCTCCGCTTCAGCAGCGAGCAGGGAAATGTCGGCAGGCACACGACGGGCGTGGGATGAAACAAGGATTCCCCGGGAAGCGAGTGCCCTCGGAGATGATGGAATTGTCACCGAGTGCTCATCAGCTGCCGTCTCATTGCCCGAAGGGCCAAGATGCTGGGCCCGCCGGCCATGGCAACCATCCGACCATGCACGCGACCCCTGAGCAGGTAGGAATTGAGGAGCTGACGTCGGCGGACCTCGCAGACCTGGAGGCCTGGAACCCAGTCCAGGTGAAGCTCACCCCGGAGATGGCGGCCCGGCTGTGGTTGCATACCAGCCTCCGCCTCACCCGGGCCCAGAAGGAGCTCCATGATGCCATCTTCACCCACGATGGTTCCGACGAGAGCCTCGACCGCTATGCCAGCGCGCGGGCGGAGCTCGACTCGGCGGAGGCCTGGGCCCTGCGCATCGCCAAGAGCTGTCCCCGGCGGGACAAGGGCTGACTACTTCGTCGGCTTCGAAGGCGTGAGCGCGCGGTGGATGACCGGGAGCAGGTCCGTGGTGCCGAGCGCATCCAGGGCCAGCTCCCACCGGCCCTCGGCGCAAAGGCCGCTCAGGCCTCCGTCCTCGTAGGCCTGAACGGCGGCGGTCCTCAGCGCTTCACGCACCGCGTCGGCGACCGCGCGTCCTGCCTCGTCACAGCGCTTGCAGTCGAGCTCGACGCCCAGCCGGCTGCGCCGCCCTTCCTCCGTGAGGACCCAGGGGCGCACCATCCAGGGCGGGGTATGACGCATGTGCTGCCGGTGACCACATTCCAGGTCGGCCACCCAGTGGTCTTCCGCGTCGAGATGGAAGCCTGAGATCTTCTGGTTCATCGGTTCCGGGGCGTTGATGGATGGGGCCCACATCCTACCCGGCTCTTTGTGACGCACCTTGGGGCGGAGGCACGGAGTGTTCCGTGTGCCTCCGCCCCAAGGACTGCAACGTCATCGGCCTGCGTGAAACCCGACGACTACGGCCGGCGCGCCTGGCTGTTCAGGTAGTCGGCGTGCCACGCCGCGGGCAGGGCGGCCAGCACGTTCGCCGGGACGGGCGGGTGCTTCTGCCGCTCCAGGTCCGTCTGCATCCGCGCGTCACCCACCACGAAGCCGTTGGCGATGAGCGTGTGCTCCTTCGCGCCCACGTCCACCAGCTCCGCGTCCGTGCCCAGCGTCAGGTTGTAGACCTGGCCCTTGTAGGGCACGCGCTCCACCGAGGTCAGCGCCGCCTCGCCGTCGCGGGTCAGCAGCACGTCGCCCACGCCGAGCTCGCCCGCCACCACGACGCCGCGGGTGCGGCTCACCATGGGGTGGCGGTTCGTCACGAGCACGTCGCGGCCCTTGCCGGCCTTCAGCCGCACCAGGGGCTGGGACTCGGTGCCCGTCGTCACGGTCGTCACAGTGAGGGCGCGGCCTCCCACGTGCGTGAGCACCTGGTCACCGACCTTCACGGACTCCACCGGGACGGACTTCCCGTCGGCGCGCAGCACGCGGGTGCCCGCCGCGAGGCAGCTGTTCTTGAAGTCGAGCACCGCCAGCCGGCGGAAGCCCACGCGCTTCACCGGGCTGAAGCCGCCACCCGAGCGGGGGCACGTCGCATTCACGGTGGTGAAGGCCTGCAGCGCCACGTCCTGCTGGTTCGCGAGGCAGTCCGTGCCCAGGTCCATCAGGCCGTTGAAGGGCAGGCTGGAGGCGTCCACGCCCGCGCTCAACGGCAGGCTGCCGGTGAGCACCGTCTGACCCGGCACCGCCGGGACGTTGGCCACCCTGCAGCGGCCGCCCGCGCTCAGGAGGATGATGCTCACGTCGCTCGTCACCGACTGCACGGTGCAGGAGGACGGCAGGCCCGTCACGTAGGTGCCCCGCGCCGGGACGTACAGCTTGGCGCTGCTGAACGTGCCCGGCGTGGGCCAGAACGCACCCGTGTCCGGCGTCCACTTGCTCGCGGCGACCGACGCCGGCGGATTCACCGCCGCCACGCCGGTGTAGCCGCCCTTGAAGGCGATGATGGTGCCGGCGGCGTCCTTCTTCGCCAGCGCGTAGTCGCAGTCCAGCGCGCCCGTCGCCGAGCCACGCTCCAGGCAGGTCCGGATGGCGTTGCCCGCGAGGTTGCCGCCGATGAGCTCCCTCGGGTGGTCGAAGTTCAGGCCCGGGGGCAGCAGCAGCACCGTGGTGTCCGCGGTGGAGTAATACGTCTCCATGCGGCCGCTGGCCTCGTCATAGGCCATGCCCACCGAGTCGTAATACAGGACGCGGTCCGGCCCCGCGTCCAACACCACGTTCAGCGGGTCCGTCTCCAGCGTCTTGGCGAGGTAGGCCTCCGTGGCGGTGGTGGACAGGAGCTCGAACTCCTGGCGGTCGGGCGTCGTCGAGTAGGCGTTGAAGTCCACGTACGAATAGTCCGAGCCGCCCTTGCAGGTGATGTAGCCGGAGCCCTGGAAGGTCGTCGCGCTGGTGCCATGGGCGACCTCCTCCAGCGGCAGCAGGTGGGCGCACCACTCGTCGGTCGTCTGGGCGGCCCTGACGGCGCCGCCGGCCTTCTCCGCGAGCACGCGCTCACGCTGCTGCGCTAGGCTGGAGAACAGCCGGGGCGAGTTGGCCTGGGTGTTGCCGGCCGCCTCCAGGCGCTTCATCACGAAGGCGTATTGCTCGGCATCGCTCAGGTCGAGCGGCATCTGCGAGCCGGCGTGGTGCTGCTTCCACTCGGCGTACCGCTTCGCCATCTTCAGCGACTCCGTGGTCCGCTCCTGGCGCACGGCGGCGGACGACGCTTCGCGCACCGGCTCGGCCGTGCAGCCAGTCAGAAGGGGAGACGTGAGTGCCATCGCCGACAGGGCAAGGCGCTTCCAGCGGGAGTTGAATGGGGTCATCGCGGGGGACTCCGGAACCGGAAGCCCGCCCAGGATGGGTCATGGGCCCGATTCACTCCCGAGGCACTGCAAGGATTGCGCCCTGTTCCATGAAATCAGGTTTTGCAATGAAATGGCGGCGCGGCTGGGATTGGCGCGACAGGGATTGAAGCGGTTTTGGTTACAGCCGGGGCCCGGGGTGTGGCGCAAAGAGTTACAAGGAAAGGGAAGGGGAACAGGCCTTCGACGGGCCTTGGCTCGCGGCGTCATGACCTGGAATCACTGACTGTGCATTCCGAGTCCCCAGCCGAGCAGGCCCGCGTCCTGTCCCCAGGGCGCCACCCATTGAACGCCCACGGACAGTGCACCCATCGGACGTGGGAGGCACAGCGTCGGCGCGCCCAGCAGGCTCCATGGCGCGGTGATGCGCAGCACCGCACGGCGCACCGGCACCGTGCCTTCCGTGACGCCGACTTCCTCCTGGCCGAAACGGGGCGCCACGTCCGGCACCGCGGGGCCGAGCAGGACGTCCACCTCGCGGAACAGCGCTTCCAATCGCGTGCGGTACGCCTCCCGCCGGGCGCGAGCGGCGGCCACGTCCGCTTCGCTCAGCGCCGCGCCCGCGCGCAGGTTCGCTTCCGTGGCCGGGATGAAGCCCGGTGCTTCACTCGCCAGGGCCCGCGCATGCACGGCCGCCGCTTCGCTCAGCACGATGGGGGTGTAGGCATCCATGACGTCGGGGAAGGACACCCGCGTGACTTGCGCCCCCTGCGCCGCAAGCCGTGCCGCCTCCGCCTCCACCACGGCCCAGACCTCCGGGGTGACCCAGGCGGAGATGTCCCACAGGCCCACGCGCACGCCGGACCAGGCCCTCGGCGCCACGGACTCGCCCGACAGGGCGCTGTGGACGCGAACGACGGTGTGCACGTCCCGCGCGAGCGGGCCCGTGTGGTCGCAGGTGTCGCTCAGGGGAAGTACGCCCTCGGTGGGCCACGCGGCGCTGCCCTTCGTGGGCTTGAAGCCCACCACGCCGCACCACGCCGCTGGCACGCGGATGCTGCCCCCCGTGTCCGTGCCGAGCGCGAAGTCCACCTCGCCCGTCGCGACGCTCACCGCCGCACCGCCGCTGGAGCCGCCCGCCACCCGCGTGGAGTCCAGTGGGTTGCGCGTGCCGCCGAAGGCGTTGGCGCCGGTGATGCCGAGCGCCACCTCGTGCAGGTGCGTCTTGCCCAGGAGCGTTGCTCCGAGTCCCAGGAGGCGGGCCACGAGGGGACTGTCAGGGACTTCGGGGAGGACCGCCCGGGAGCTGCCCTGGAGCGGCCAGCCCGGTACTCCGTACAGGTCCTTCGCGCTGAACGTCAGGCCGGCCAGCGGCCCATGCGCCGCGCCTCGGAGGGGAGCGTCCGGGCGGTACGCCCAGGCGCCGTGAGGATCCATCGTCATGGCCGGAGTGTACCGGACGCGGTTCGGAGAGAGCACCGGGGCAGGAGGCCCACGCGCCGTGAGGAGCCATCGTCACGGCCGGAGTGTCACGGATGCGGTTCGGAGGGGGCTTCGGACCGGTACGCCCATCCACAGTGAGGATTCATCGTCATGGCCGGAGTGTTCCGGATGCGGTGGGGGAGGGCGTCGTCCTGAAAGTTACGGGCCCCGGGCTCGCCGACGTCTTGCTTCGGGGCGCATCCTCGCTGAGCATCGGCCCGTGTCTCCGCGCCCCTCCGTGTCGTCCTGCTGCTCGCACTCGTGCCTGGTGGGACGGCATTGAGCGCGGGCACCGGTTCTCCACCGCCTCGCGTCCTGGTGGATGTCTTCGCACGCACGCGCATCCATGACGGGGCGCTCGTGCTCGGCGCCGCGCTGTTCACCGCGTTGCTCGCGCAGGTGGCCATCTCGGTGCCGGGCTCTCCGGTGCCCATCACCGGCCAGACGCTCGCGGTGGTCTTCACGGCCGCCGCGCTCGGGCCCGTGCGCGGCATGACCGGGCAGCTCGCGTACCTCCTGCTCGGGATGGTGGGACTTCCGTTCTTCTCCAAGGGGGCCAGTGGCTGGGCCCCAGTGATCGGGCCGACGGGTGGCTACCTGGTGGGCTTCATCCCCGCGGCCCTCCTCGTGGGGCTCGCGGCACGGCACGGCTTCGACAGGGTGCCGTGGAAGGCGGTCCCGCTCTTCTTCGCGGGCCAGCTCGTCATCCTGGCCATCGGCGTGCCCTGGCTCTGCGTGGCGGCCGGACTGGACTTCTCCACGGCCCTCCAGAAGGGCTTCCTGCCCTTCCTCCCCGGTGGGCTGCTCAAAGCCGTCGTCGCCGGGCTGGGGATGTTCCTTGCGTGGAGGCTCGTCCGGCTTCCAGCGACTCAGACGTGAACAGCGAGCGTGACTGGATTTTTTTGCGCTTGTCTGATGCAGCACCAGTGTGGTTTGCGGCGTTTGCATATGTAAACTCCGTAATTTTAAATTGCCTTTTTTTCGAAAAATCATTGCCGAAAAAAAGCGCCTCCAAGACTGGCGTGCGGCGGCTCCTGCTATTGTGCGCACACACAAGCTAGACATATGGTTCTCCGCAGTTGCTCCTGAAGACTCACGAAGGAGCAACTGACAAGGGAAATGCCATGAGAAAGCTTTTTGCCACGATGGGTTTTGCGCTCAGCTTGACGGTCGTAGGTTGTGGTGAGGCCGCCACGAATCTGTCGGAGAGGCCGGCAGCCCAGGAAACGAGCGCCGGGACTGTTCGAGCCCTGGCCGACGTCGAAACCGACTTCAACACACCTCGCTTCGTGGTCGAGGAGGACGACAAGGGAACGAGGGTCCTCCACCCCGTTATCGACAAAAAGATCGATCGGCTGACCCGGTACGAAACGAAGCGCGACGGATGGGAGTCCGGGACCCACGAGGGCGGCAGCATCACGTGCAACGCCTATATTGTCAGGCGCGCAGGCGGAGGCACTGTGGGTTGCGGCATGGTGTGCAGCGACAACACGTACTATCCCATGGATTGCGACGCGGATATCTTCAAGGGTGTCTTCGACATCAGTGCTGTTGCCAAATAAGGCCTGACCCCAGAGCGAACACGGGTAGAGCAAAGAGCGGGAAGGCCCTGCCAGGGTGCAAGGGCAGGTTCCGGTTGAAGCGTCGGCAGCGCCAGTCGCTGCTGTGCGGGGGCGAAATGTAGGGCTGGGGCGTGACTCGGGGATGCGGAAATGCTCTTGACGCACCCTTCGGCAGCCATGACCATCAGGGCATGAAAACCGCCAATAAAACGAAGCTGTCGGCCGAACAGCGTGACGAGCTGCTCGGGGTATTGAAGGCCCGTTTCGAGAAGAACATGAAGCGCCATAAAGGTCTTGAATGGGCCAAGGTCCAAGCAAGGCTGGAAGCCAATCCGGGAAAGCTGTGGTCGCTCAGCGAGATGGAGCGGACTGGCGGTGAGCCGGACGTCGTTGGCTATGACAAGAAGACGGGCGAAGTCACCTTCTATGATTGCTCGGCGGAGAGCCCCAAGGGTCGCAGGAGCAGCTGTTACGACCAGGAGGCGCTGGACGCACGGAAGGAACACAAGCCGGAGAACAGCGCTGTTGGGATGGCCTCCGCCATGGGCATCGAGCTTCTGACGGAAGAGCAATATCGGGAGCTGCAGCAGCTTGGAGAGTTCGATATCAAGACGTCAAGCTGGGTGAAGACACCTTCTGACATCAGAGAACTCGACGGTGCTCTCTTTTGTGATCGCCGCTACGGCAAGGTGTTCGTGTATCACAACGGTGCATCCTCCTATTACGGCGCCAGGGGCTTCCGTGGCGCGCTGAAGGTCTGACATTGTGGGCTGTCACTATGAAGAATTCCTACAGGGGGGCGTAGTTCCCCCTTCAACGCCTGAGTAGCCCGAGTAGGCCAGGACGCGCTGTTACCGGATGCTGCCGAGGGCCTTGCATGCCTGGGGGGATCCGCCATCGCAGGCCTCCTCAAAGAGGGAGGCAGCGCGGCGGATGTCCTGGGGGACGCCCTGACCCTGGGCATAGGAGAGACCGAGGTTGAAGCACCCCTCGGCGGCCCCGCCCTCGCAGGCCTTCTTGTAGAGGGAGACAGCGCGAAGCATGTCGAGGGTGACACCCTTGCCTTCAGCGTAGAACAGCCCCAGGTTGCTGCACCCCTTGGCGGCTCCGCCCTCGCAGGCCTTCTCGAAGAGGGAGACAGCGCGGAGCATGTCGGGGGGGACGCCCTGGCCCCGCCCGTAGAGCGTCCCGAGATTGCTGCACCCCTCGGCGGCCCCGCCCTCGCAGGCCTTCTCATAGAGGGAGGCGGCGCGACGGATGTCCTGGGGGACGCCCAGGCCCTGCTCGTAGTGCGCTCCGAGGTTGTTGCACCCCACGGCGACCCCGCCCTCGCAGGCCTTCTCGAAGTGGGAGGCAGCGCGGGGCATGTCGAGGGTGACAACCTGGCCCCGCTCGTAGAGCGTCCCGAGGTTGAAGCACCCCACGGCGACCCCGCCCTCGCAGCCTTTCATAGAGGGAGGCGGCGCGTCGGAAGTCCTGGGGGGCGCTCTGACCCTGGGCAAAGGCGAGACCGAGGTTGAAGCACCCCTCGGCGGCCCCGCCGTTCGCAGGCCTTCCTGTAGAGGGAGACAGCGCGGAGCATGTTGGGGGCGACACCCTTGCCTTGAGCGTAGAGCACTCCGAGGCCGCTGCACCCCATGGCGGCCCCGCCCTCGCAGGCCTTCTCAAAGAGGGCGGCAGCGCGGCGGAAGTCCTGGGGGGCGCCCTGACCGTGGGCATAGGCGAGACCGAGGTTGACGCAAACCGAGGCATCGCCGCCCTCACAGGCCTGGTGGAGGCTGCCTGGGTCTTCACACCGTGCTGCCGTCCCGCACTCCGCCGTCCCAGGCTGTCTGGGCGCGACCACCTGTTTCTCCGTCGCACATCCGCTCAGCAGCCCGCTCCAGAGGCAGAGCCCCGCACAAAGTCGTGCAGCCAGTGCCCGCCAGCCCCTCCGCTGCTCCACTCGAACAATGACCATGTCCCCTCCGATGCATGCCTTTCAGGGCACCCGCGGTCTTATCGGCAAAGGGCAGAATTGTAACGGTGTCCTCTCCTTTTTCGTCGTCGAATGTTGAACTCGCGCTCGCTGCGCTGGCCTGAGCTTCCGGTGAGTGTCAACGTAGATGTCGCGTGAGAGGATTGAGCCGAGCGCTTCAACTCCTGCGGTGCCTGGGTGGGGTGCGGGGAGGGGCCGAGGCGTAGTAAGTTTTCGCTGTGCCCCGTCCTGGTTCGGAGGTGACCCGGCCGGGAGGCCGGCTGGCGCGGGCGTCAGTCCCGCGGCTTCGGGAAGTACGTGGCCTACTTCGTCGACACCAAGCGCATGCGCCTGGTGCGTGCCACGCACCTCCGGCTTCCAGCACTCACCCCGCCTGACGGGGTAGTGTTAGAGTTGCCGCGCTCCTTCCCGACAGGCCTCCCCACGAGTGGGCGTGGCGCGTTGCCTTGGGAAGGGCCATCGCAATCGCTAGCACAAGAGGGCATTGATGCACCGAGAGAGAAGCAACTGGCTGCTGGGCCTGGCCGTGGGCATTTGGGTAGCGCTGGCTGGGTGCAGCACGCAGGAGGAGTCGGGAAGCGTCCAGGTGGTGGGCACGCTGCCGCGGGCGCTGAGCGCCAGTGACGTGGCCCGGGTGGAGTTGACGGTGAGCGGGGCGGGAATGCCGACGCGCACCGAGTTGCTGTCGAAGACGGGCGGGCAGTGGGGCGGCGTGGTGGGCCAGCTGCAGGCGGGAGGGGACCGTACCTTCAGCGCACAGGCCTTCGACGCTGGCAACACGGTGCGCTACGCGGGCCAGGTGACAGGTGTCACCATTACAGCGGACCAGACGACGGCGGTGACGCTGTTGCTGCAGGAGGTGGATTCTCCCCCTGCGTTCGAGAATGCGGTGCCGGTCATCACCTCGCTGGTGGCAAGGCCCGCGACGGTGGCAGCTGGTGGAGTGGTGGCGCTGCAGGCGACGGCGGAGGACCCGGACGCTGGGGACACGCTGACGTACGCGTGGACGGCGGAGGCGGGCAGTTTCACCTCGGCCAGCAGCCTCAGCACGGCGTGGACGGCGCCCACGCAGCCCGGGCCGGTGGGGCTGACGCTGACGGTGACGGACTCGAAGGGGGCCACGGCGGCTCTCAGCGTGACGCTCACGGTCAGCGCCGGCACCGGCAGCGCGGCCGTCAACGTCTCCGTGAATACGTGGCCGCAGGTGGCCCGGGTGACGGCGACGTCTTCCTGGGTGGGGGTGGGCGAGACCACCACGGTGGTGGCGAGCGCCAGCGACAACGACGGAGACAGCCTCTCCTACTC
>JBKGHK010000182.1:0-15629 GCA_046520375.1 Pyxidicoccus sp. 3LFB2 | reverse complement strand
CTGGGGCGCGGGCGCCGCGGGTGCGGTCGCCTCCAGGAGCAGGAGCAGGGACAGGGACAGGGGCGAGCATGGGGGTGTGGGGTGACGCGGGAGGAACCTCGAGCGTCAGCCGCCCTCGCCCTCGGCGCCGCTGGCCTGGAGCTCCTTGAGGGCCTCCGCGAGGTTGGTGGGCCAGTCCGGGTGCTTGGGCTTGGGGTCCTGCGCGGGCACGTACACCTCGGCCTGCCCGTCGCCGAGCACGTTCACCCAGGCCAGCACGCGGGTGGTGCCCGGGGTGGCCAGGGGGATGCGCACCATGCGGCGGATTTCGTTCGGCGTGCCCTCGAAGAGCGCGAGGTTGAGGGTGGCCACGGTGTGGGCCTTGTCACCGCTGGGCCAGTAGTTGGTGGCCACCAGGTACACGCCCTTGGGCGGCGCGCGGTGGATGTAGAGGTACGGGCCGTAGGCGGGCTGGTCGAAGTCGCCGCCCTGCTCGTTGAGGAAGAAGGTGCCGCCGGACGGGCTCTCGGTATCGGCCCAGTAGACGTGGGCCATCTCGCCGACCTGGAGCTGGTCACCGGCCTCGCTGGCGTCGGTGGGCTCGTAGATGTGCAGGTCGGTGTAGACGCCGTCGGTGTCGCTGGTGAGGACGACCTTGAAGGGGACGGGTGGAATCTGCGCGTAGCTCGTCGCCTGGGTGCGCGCGGTGCCGGCCTGGTTGGTGGCCATCACCGTGACGATGTTCTTCCCGCTGGCGGCGGGGAACTTGCGGCTGAAGCGG
Organism: Pyxidicoccus sp. 3LFB2; assembly: GCA_046520375.1. Lineage (GTDB taxonomy): Bacteria > Myxococcota > Myxococcia > Myxococcales > Myxococcaceae > Myxococcus. The sequence goes on along the minus strand of JBKGHK010000182.1, from coordinate 14,869 downwards.
CCGCCGTAGGTGCGCATGAGGTAGCGGTCGCCGTTGATGGAGACCACCACCGGGTCGATGGTGGTGTCGCTGATGGTGCCCTCGACGCGCATCATCCGGTCCACCGTCCAGCCACCGGAAGGCGCGGTGAGCTTGACGGTGGGCAGCGTCTTGCCCTTGCCGATGGGCACGCCCTGCTGGCGCGGGTTGGGAGCAGCGGCGGGCGCTGCCTGGGACAGCAGCACGGCAAGGATGACGGGAAGCATCGCGCGTCCTTGAAGGAAGGAGGTCCGCTGGAGCGTCGGCGGGCGGACAGACTGCGGCAGCAGGGGGCTCCTTTTCAAGTGACCGGCCAACCGCCCTCCGGGGCAGCCCAGGACGGAAAGCGTGGTTGGAACCCCTACGAGGCGTGGGCAGGGGGACACGCCGGGTGCGCCCATCCGTGGCCCTGCTGCCGCGTTGGGAGTCCGGGGCGACTCATGGCGCCCTCCCGGGTGGGGCTAGAACGGGTCGGGGTGTGCGGCCCAGGCGCGCGCGACGCTGAAGAACTCATCGGCCTCCGGGTGCATCTCCAGCTGGCGGAGCAGGAGGCCGGACGACACGCGCTCGATGAAGCCCCACTGCCAGATGGAGCGGGGCTCGACGCCGGTCCGCGCGGACAGGCCGCGGCAGCGCTCGACGCCCCGCGCGAAGGCATCGCCCGCGAGCAGGTCCTCGCCCCACTCGCGCATGAGGATGCCCAGGTCATAGCCGCGCTCGATGAAGAGGCCCTCGGGGTCGATGAACTTGAAGCGCCGCGGGTCCTCACCGGGCACGAGCAACGTGTTCTGCGAGTGGCAGTCCCCGTGCGAGAGGACGGCATGGCGTGGAGTGAAGGCCGCGTGCCGCGCGTGAGCGAAGCGCAGCGCCGTGTCGATGATGTCCCGGGGCCACGGCGTCGCGGCCCGAGCCTGCAGGTCCTCGATGAACAGGGCGAGGCTCTCGGCCTTCTGCGCGCCCGACTGGAACGGCGTGGCGTCTGGAATGTCCCGCCATGCCTCCAGCAGCGTCTGGCAGAGGTGCTCGATTTGAACCGCGGGCGCCAGACCCAGCTCGCTCAACTGTGGCCCCAACTTCTCCAGCAACAGGGCGCAGTGCGCGCTGTCATGCCGGAGGACCCGGACATAGCCCCGGCCGTTCGCATACAGCAGCGTCTGGAGCTCGCGGGCTGAATGCTCCAGCCCCGGCATCACGACCTTGAGGACGGCCTCTTCGCCTTCCTGCGTGGTCGCCGCCACCACGACGGCCTCGGTTCCGCCCTGCATCACCCCCGAGAGCGTCAGGCCCCACTGCCGCGCAATCGAGTCCACCTGCGAGGGCAGTGCCTGAAGCCACGCCTGACCTTCGGCGCCTTTGGCCAGGGCTCTGCGCCGGACGACGTCCGGGATGTCCAGGAGCGAGGCCATGGCCCGACATGATGCGGAGGAAGGCGGTGCGGTGCAAAGGGACTGGCCCGTAACGTGGGGCGACTCCGTCTCGCGAGGCTCGAAGCGCGCCTCCATCCCGGGTGCGGTCAGCCAGTCCTCTTCCCGTCCCCAGGCCCCCGAGACGGTCAACGCGGGGCTGCTCCGCCACGATGCCTGCGCGGCGACTTCAGGCTCCGAATCTTCACGGTGACGCTGACGGAACCGAAGGAGCCCAAGCCATGGCCACCACCTACTGCCTCACCCGCTCCGAGTACGTGACGGTCCGCGAGCACTCGCCCGACGCGCTGGTCGTCGAAGTCGAGTACGCCCCTCAGGGCACACCCCCGCCCCCCCACTTCCACCCGAACCAGCACGAGCACTTCGAGGTCATCGTCGGCGCCCTGCGCGCCGTGGTGGATGGGAAGACGCACACGCTCCACGCCGGTGACGTGCTCGACATTCCACGCGGCGCGGTGCACCAGCTGTGGAACCCGGGCGACACGCCCACCCACGCCACCTGGAGCACGCGGCCCGCCGGGCGCACGCGGGACTGGTTCGCCGGGCTGGATGCGGCTCAGCGCGAAGGGGCTACGGGACGCAAGGGCCTCTCCGAAACGCTCTCCCTCGCCATGCTGCTCACGGAATACCGCGACACCCTCCGGCTCGCACAAAGGCCCCGGGTCCTGGTGGGCGCGGCACTCCGGCTGCTCGCGGCGCTGGGGCGCCTGCGAGGCCACCGTCTACCCACTCCGCCACGCCCGACGCCCATCCGGGCGGTCTAAAAGCGCGGCGGCACTCCGGACGGAGGGGCTACACGCGGTGGAAAGACTCCACCGCGTGTCAGCCGGCCTCACTCCGTCACGGAGCGGCGCTCTGCGAGTCCGCGGGCTTCGCGTCCTGCGGCTGCTCGGCCTGCTTCCCGTCCGCGCTGGCACCGGCTGCGGCTGCCTTGCCCGCGGCCTTCTCGGCGGCGATCTTCTCGCCCGCGGCCCTGTCGATGGCGGCCTTGTCGGCGGCGGCCTTGTCGGCAGCGGCCTTCTCCGCCGGGTTCGGCGTGCGCTTGGCGGCCACGGCGGCCTGGCGAACCAGCTCGCGGGCCTTCTGGGCGACCTTCGGCGTCGGCGCCAGAATCATGAACATCAGACGCCCTTCCATACGGGGCGGCTGCTCCACGATGGCCACTTCCTTCAGGTCCTTCGCCACGTCCTCGAGGATGGCCGTGCCCTGCTCGCGGTGCGTGATTTCACGGCCGCGGAACTGGATGACGACCTTCGCCTTGTTCCCGTCCTCGATGAACCGCCGCATGTTGCGGACCTTGAACTCGTAGTCGTGGTCCTCCGTCTTCGGACGGAGCTTCACTTCCTTGAGCAGGACCGTGACCTGGGCACGCTTCGCTTCCGAGGCCTTCTTCTTCTCCTCGTACTTGAACTTGCCGTAGTCCATGATCTTGCAGACCGGTGGACTGGCCATGGGGCTGATCTCGACGAGGTCGAGCCCCTCGGTACGAGCCTGCTCCAGGGCCGCTTCGAGCGGCATGACGCCCAGCTGCCCGCCGTCGGACCCGACGACGCGGACCTCGCGAGCGCGGATACGGCGGTTGGTCCTCTGATCGCGGCTCCCGCCGCGGCTGCTTCTCTGTTCGCGAATGATGTGAGGCTCCTTTGAAAGTCGGTTTCAGCCCTGTCGCCTCTGAAGGTGTGACAGGTCCCTGCGGTACAACAAGCGGCCGGACAGGGATGTGAGACAGCCCGCCCTTTCCGCGTCCGGCGCCTGGCAGGCCGCTCTCCTTATACAGGAGCGCCTCCAGATGCCCGCTCGCCCGGAAGGTGTGGTCCGCCGCGGCGGACTCTCTCCGACATGCGGCGGTAACACCAGAGATAACACTGGATCCGCCCGCCCGCCGGACGGCGGCGCCACGGGAAAGGCCGCTCTGGCGGTACCGGATGGCACCACCAACTGTGGACGGCCCTTCACGGCCAGTATGGAAACGGACCCACTCAAGGCCCGCCATCATGGGCCTGTGCCGCGTCCGGTTCCAGGACCCCGGGGGAAATGTGGGCCGTTTTGTCCGCTGGTCCGGACTTCCCATGCCCCCCAGCGGACGCTTCAGGACACGCGCCCTGGACCTTCCGCACACCTTTCCCTGCATCTTTTCCAGACTCCTGGAAATCCTGCGTTCCAGGAGTGCGTCGGGGCCCTGAAGGAAGGCAGGGGCCCGCCTGCTCCCCTGCCCCTTCACGCCGGCCGCGAGCGCTTGGGGACCTCCACCCGGTCCAAATCCCTGGCGGCGATGACGTCGTCCACCAGGGGCTTCGCCTCCGCGACGAAGGGCGCGGTGTCCTCGTAGCGCTGCGAGAAGTGGGTGAGAACGAGCCTGCGGGCCTTGGCCTCGCGGGCCAGCTCCGCGGCCTGGAGGGCCGTCATGTGGAAGTGGTCGTGGGCCTCCTTGCGCTCGCTGTCCAGGTACGTGGACTCGCAGACCAGCAGGTCCACGCCCTGGGCCAGCCGCGCGGCCCCCGCGCACGGGCGCGTGTCCATGACGAAGGCGAAGGCCTGCCCCGCGCGAGGCTCGCCCACCTCCTCGACGCGCACGGTGCGGCCACTGACTTCCACCACGCCGCGCCGGAGCAGCTCGCCCGTCATCGGCCCGGAGATACCGGCCTCGGCGAGCCGGCTGGGGATGAGCTGGACGCGCGCATGCTCTTCGAGCCGGAAGCCGAAGGTGTCCACGGCATGCTCCAGCCGCGCGGCGGACAGCTTGAAGCCCTTGGTCTCCGCGAGCACGCCGTCCCCGGAGATGGGCCGGGGAATGATGGTCGCCGCGTCCATGAAGATGGTGGCGTGCCGGAGCCGCTCGAAGAAGGCCTGACCGGAGGCCGGGTAGTGAATCTCCACGGGGTGCTTCGCGCGGTCCAACGACAGCCGCTGGATGATGCCGGGCAGCCCGAGCGCATGGTCCCCATGGAAGTGGGTGATGCAGACGCGGGTGACCTGGGTGGCGGAGAGGCCGGCGAATGTCATCTGCCGCTGGGTGCCCTCGCCGGGGTCGAACAGGATTCCCTCCTCGTCCCAGCGGAGGAAGTACGCGTTGTGGTTCCGGTGGCGCGTGGGCACCTGGCTGGCGGAACCGAGGACGATGAGCTCGCGGCTGGACATGGCGGGGTTCCCCCAAGACGAAGAATGGCACCCCGACGGGCCCTCGTGCACGGCCCTGACACCTCTGGGGCGCGGGCGCTCAGGAGAAGCCGCGCGGAGGCATGGCGGGCGAGCGGCGCAGCCAGTTGTCCTCCGGGTACGTGGCGGTGGCGTCGATGAGGTGCAGCGAGTAGGCGTGGCGGCTCTTCGATGAAGTATTGGGGCCGCTGCGGTGGGGCAGCAGGCCATGGAGCACCACGAGGGTGCCCTTCTCCACCTCCAGCGGCACCATGCGCTCCTCGGGCACGGGCGTGGTGTCGAGCACGCGGAAGGTGGTGCCTCCGCCCTCGGCGCGGACGAAGCGCTTCTTCAGGCCCAGGCGGTGGCCACCGGGCAGCGCCCAGAGACAGCCGTTCTCCAGCGTGGCGTCCTCCAGGGCGAACCAGAAGCCCAGACAGGTGAGCGGCTCCGTGTAGAGGAAGGTGGAGTCCTGGTGGGAGTTCACCTCGCCGCCGATGTGGGGCTGCTTGAAGATGTACATGGACTGCAGGAGCAGCGGCGTGTGCATCCCCAGCTCCGACGCCAGCGAGGCCAGCTCCGGCGTGCGGGAGAACCAATCAAAGCGCGAGTCCAGGTCGTGGAGCGCGTGGCCCATCTTGTTGATGGACAGGCTCTTGTCCTGGCGCAGCGAGCCGTCGGGGCGGAAGGCGCCCTCCTCGAAGAAGAAGTGGATGCGGTCGCCCGAGGACAGGAAGTAGTCGTCGGAGGTCCGGGTCTGCTCGCGGGTGGTGAAGACGGAGACAGTCTCGGGTTGGAATCTCGCGACCAGCTCCTCGGCGCGGGCCTTGAGCGCATCACAGGCCGCCGGCGAGACGAACCGTGGGAGCACGAGGTAGCCCTGCCGCTCGAACGCTTCAGCCCGGTCCGTCATCACAGCCTCCCGAGCGCCAGGGGCCCTCGGGCCCGCGTCGCGCTCGGGACTATCTCACGGGTCGTGGGTCGCCGCAGCGCCCGCACCGGAGTCCTCCGGCCCACGGATGCGCAAGTCCGCCCTCGCACGCCGCATGGTGGATGTGCCACACCCCGGAGCATGAAGCGTCATGCCCAGGCCACGGACCGCAACCGCGAACCCCTGCTCGCCGTGCTTCGCGAGGTGCTGCCCGCCTCCGGCACGGTGCTGGAGGTCGCGAGCGGCACCGGCCAGCACGCCGTCTTCTTCGCCCGCGCCTTCCCCGGCCTCACCTGGCAGCCCACCGACGTGGAGCCCGAGTCGCTGGAGAGCATCTCCGCGTGGCGCGCCGAGGAAGCCCTCCCCAACCTGCTGCCACCCCTCTCCCTCGACGCGAGCAACGAGTCCTGGCCGGTGGCCTCCGCGGACGCCGTCCTCAACGTGAACATGATTCACATCTCTCCCTGGGCGTCCTGCCAGGGGCTGATGCGCGGCGCCGGGCGGGTGCTGGCGCCGGGTGGGTGCCTCGTCATGTACGGCCCCTACTTCGTCGAGGGCCGCGAGACGGCCCCCAGCAACCTCGCCTTCGACGCCTCCCTGCGCGCCCGGAACGAAGCCTGGGGTGTCCGCCAGCTCGAAGCCGTCACCGCCGAGGCCGCGCGCCACGGCCTGGAGCGCGAGCGCGTGGTGGACATGCCCAGCAACAACCTCACGCTCGTCTTCCGCAAGCGTCCGGGCGCAAGCCCCCTGCCCTGAGCCACCCTCCAGGGTACACCCTTCCGCGCAATGCAGCCCCGACGACATCCGCGGGGAAACAATGCGGCCCGCCGCACCTGCCTGGAGGTCCACCCCCCTTTACGGGAGCGCCCCCCGCCACCACCATTCGTGACGGCCACGCCATGCGCGGTGCCGTGAGGCGGAAGAGAGGGGACGCACTCCATGCCGGACGCAGGCGCGAAGGCCGGCACCTTCCAGGGGGCGCTCTTCGCGTCCGTCCTCCAGGCCCGTGCGCCGGACCGTGGACGCTCGCTCTGGCTGACGCCGCTCGCCATCGGCTTCCATGCCCTGGCCCTCCTGGGCCTTGCGTCCCTCTGGCACGGCGGCTCCGGAGGGTCGGACCGCGCCACGGACGACAGCGGAGACCTGGTGCTCCGGCTCGTGTCGGCGCCTCCCCCTCCGCCGCCCGCCGCCCCGGTGGCCTCCTCCGTGGCGACCGTTGCCCGGAAGACGGTGGCACGCCGCGCCCGGCCCTTCCCGGCGCCCACCCTTCCGCAGTCCCCGCCCACACCTGTCGAGTCCCCGACGCCGCCCGTCGAGGAGCCACCGTCCCTCCCGGACACCGCACAGACGGCGGGGACTGACGTCGTGGCCTCGGGCCCGGCGGGGGTGCTCGGCGGCGTGGCGGGAGGCGTGGTGGGAGGCCTCGTCCGGGGCGTGCTGGGTTCCAGCAACCCGGGCCTCCTCGCGGCGCCGCCGCCCCGTCACTCCCCGGAGCAGCTGTCCACGTGGCGCGAGGCGTACTTCGAGACGATGTTCCGGGACCGCTTCGAGAACGTGCGCTACCCGCACCAGGCGGCCATGGCCGGAATCGAGGGCAAGCTGGTGGTGCGCATCTCCGTGGGCGCGCGGGGCCAGATTCTGGGCCTCGAGGTGCTCGGCTACTGTCCGCACTACGTGCTCTGTGATGCGGCGATGAAGGCCGTGCGCGATGCCGCGCCCTTCCCGCCGCCCCCGCCCGAGCTGGGCGGGCGCGTCACCGTGGAATTGCCGTTCAACTACCACCTGCGCTGAGGGGTGCTCGCTACAACCCGGAGGCCCGCGCCTCCTGGAGGGCCCGCCGCGCCTGGGAGTGCGCGAGGTTGTACTCGGGCCAGCCCCCGTAGGCAGGCAGTCGCTGGATGTACTGCCCCAACAGCGCCGCGTTCCGCGCGTCCTTCAAGTCGAGCCGGCGCACCAGCTCCGGCACCGCGTCCGAGGACAGGCCGGAGAGGTAGTGCAGGTCCGGCCCGGCCGAGCCCGTGGCACGGGCGATGTTGAGGCGGACGACGAGCGCGTCCGGGTTGATGGCATTCACCGCGAGCACCGCGCCCACCGCCGTGACGAAGGCGCCGATGGCGAACCGCTCGGGCCGCCACCACAGCGTCACCGCGCGCCACGTCAGCACCGCGCCCAGCGCGAACATGAACACGTGCGTGAAGATGCGAAGCCGCGTGTAGCCGTAGGCGTCCTCGTACAGCGTCATCCGCTTCACCGCCGAGGCGACGATGACCAGGGTGAGCGCCACCATGAGCGAGGTGCTGACGCGGAAGACGGCCTCGGCCAGCGACGACTCGCGGCGCGTCCACCGCGCCAGCGCCATGACGAGCCCCAGCGTCAGCATGGAGACGAGCAGCAGCTCGAAGAAGCCTCGGCGCGCGTACTCCGCATAGGTGTAGCCCTCCGCCGGGGACGAGGCGCCGCCGATGAACAGGTAGGCCACCTGGAACCCGGCGAAGGCGAGGAAGAGCGCGTCCACCGCGAGGATGAGCGTGAGCGCCTCGGTGAGGCCCAGCCGGGGCACGGCCGGCGTCACCTCCACCTCGCCCAGCTCCTGGCCCTTGCGGCGGCGCAGCGCATGACCGAACGCGGCCGCCGCGACACATGCGGAGAACCCCGCGCCCACGGCACGGCCAAGCGTGCTCCCGAGCAGGCTCCACATGTCCACGTCGAACAGCCCGTTGATGGCCACCGAGAAGGCGGCGTCAGCGGACGACAGCAGCACGGCGAACACGCCCAGCACCGGCAGCGCGATGAGCAGACCTCGCGCGAAGGGCAGCAGGCGCGGCGCGTGGGTGCGCGCGGCCTTCAGGTCCACCGAGTCGCGGATGATGGCGGGTGGGTACAGCAGCCCCCGGAACACCGAGGCCAACGCCGCCAGCGGGTAGCCCACGAGTCCCAGCCGCTGCACCCGGCCCGCCGCCCAGAAGTGCGTGAGCAGCAGCAGCAGCGCGGCCGAGGTGAGCAGGTTGAGCGCCACCAGCCACGAGCTCGCACGTACCGCCACGAAGCCGGAGATGACGAGCAGCGGCGCCGCGAGCCATGCATTGGGTCGGGCCCGCTGCCACCCTTCACGGCCACCCAGCAGCAGGAGCGTCCCTAGCAGGGCCGTCACCACCAGCGGGAAGGACACGCCCCACCGGGGCCGGTCCAGCAGCACCTCCGCGAGGACACCGATGCCCAGGGCCGCGGCCAGCATGGCGCGAGGGGCGCGGACGTGGGGCAGCGAGAAAGGCGAGGACTGACTGGCGCCCGAGGTGCGGACCTGGGCCGTCCATGAGGGAGCATCGGCCTTCGGGGTGCGGGGCTGGCGCATTGACGGGGGAGCGCCATCCGGCGCGACGTGCGGAGCGCGGGTCCGGGGCGTCGAAGGCGCATCGGCCACCACCGCCCCTGAAGCACGGCCCCTGGGCATCGACGGAGCGTCGCCCACCATGCCGTCCGAAGCCGGGCCATTGGGCGTTGAGGAAGCAGCACCCGGCATGGCGTGCGAAGCACGTGCCTGAGGCGTCAAAGAAGCGTCGCCCGACATGCCATCCGAAGCGCGAACCGGAGGCTTCGTGGGCGCGTCGCTCATCATGGCGTCCGAAGCACGGGCCTGAGGCGTCGAGAGAGCGTCGCCCGACATGCGGTCCGAATCACGAGCCTGATGCATCGAGGAAGCGGCGCCCGACATGCCATCCGAAGCGCGGGCTCGATGCGTCGTGGGGACATCGCCCACCCTGGCATCCGAAGCACGAACCTGAGGAGCTGGCGGGAGCACGGCCGTCGCCTGCCGGTACGACGCGATCGCCTCCCCGTCCTCCGACGCCGAGGCCCCGGGCGCTGACGCCATGGAGGGAACATCTCCGGGCGAAGACGCCAGGGACGGAGAGGGGGGCATCCCCTCCAGGGACATGGAACCAGGCGGAACGTGCGTACTCATGACGGCGGACCTCGGACCGGTGGGCGGCTCGGAACGTCCCCAGAATGCGCACGGCTCCTTCGGAGAAGGCCTCGCATGGGGGCGAACGGTCGCGCCCGGAAGCCGGACGGTCCGTCCCCGCCCCTGGCTGGTGCCCCTGCACAGTCGGCCCCCGGGAACGAAGCGCCCTCCCCACCTTCAGCCCCGCAGCGCTCGCACACAGCCCCGCGGCCCGTCCTGCACGCGCGCTCAGGCCAGTCGCAGCTTCAACCGGGCCGCGTACCTGCGGCTCATGGGGTACGGCGTGTCCGTGCCGCGCACCTGGACGCGGAAGCCCTCATCGGGCTCGGTCTCCACGCGCTCCACACAGGCCAGGTTGACGATGGTGCCCCGGTGGATGCGGACGAACTGCCGCTCCGGCAGTCGCTCCTCCCACTCCGCCAGGGGCCGGGGCATGAGGTAGCGCTGCCCATCCCGTGTCACCAATTCGGAATAGTCCCCCGCGCTGCACACACAGGCGATGTCCCCCACCTGGACGAAGCGCGCCTTGCGCTCACCGGACAGGAAGAGGTGGTCATCCACCGCCAGCGGCCGCGCCACCGCCGTCCCCACCTGCGGCCCCGCGTGCTGGAGCAGCCGCTCCACCGTGGTGCGCAGCCGCTGCGGGTGCACCGGCTTGAGCAGGTAGTCCAGCGCGTTGATTTCGAAGGCCCGCAGCGCGTGCGCGTCATACGCGGTGACGAACACCACCTGCGCCCGCACCTCCACCCGCGTCAGCAAATCGAACCCGGACGCCCCCGGCATCTGCACATCGAGGAAGAGCACATCCGGCTCCAGCTCGGTGATGCGCAGCGCGGCCTCCTCCACGTCCGCCGCCTCGCCCACCACCTCCAACTCCGGGTGCGGCTTGAGCAGCGTGCGCAGCTCGTTGCGCGCAGCCGCTCGTCGTCCACCAGCAGCACGCCCAGCTTCGGCTTCATGCGGCCTCCCTCCGGCCCGGCTCCACCACCACCAGCGCCCGCACCCACCCATCCTCCTCCCGCAGCTCGAAGCGGTGCCGGCCCGGGAAGGCATGCTCCAGCGCTCGCGCACGTTGGCCAGCCCGGTGCCCGTGCCCACCACCGGCGAGGGCACCCCAGGCTCGCGAGCAGCCGTCCACCGGCCCGTGTTCGCCACCTCCACCTCCAGCCGCTCCTCCACGAGGGCCGCGCGGATGCGCAGCTCCACCCGTCCCTTCTGCGCGTCCAGCCCGTGCTTCACCGCGTTCTCCACCAGCGGGTGGATGAGGAAGCCCGGCAGCCGCGCTGCCTCCGCACGCGGCTCCACGTCGAAGCTGACGCACAGCCGGTCCTCGAAGCGGATGCGCTGGATTTCGAGGTAGCTGCGAATGGCCCGCAGCTCGTCCCCCAGCGGCACATCGCGCGCCTGCGTCTCCAGCAGCGAGTAGCGGAAGAAGTCGGCCAGCTCCGTAATCATCTGCCGTGCCCGGCCCGGCTCCTCATCCACCAGCGCGCGGATGGAGTTGAGCGCGTTGAAGAGAAAGTGCGGGTTCACCTGGTAGCGCAGCATCTGCCACCGCGCCTCCGTCGCCAGCGCCAGGGCGCGCAGGGCCCGCTCGCGCTCCTCCTCCAAATCCAGCCGGTACACGTAGTTGAGGAACAGCGCGCTCCACGCCAGCAGGACGATGGCGTAGTTGAGCAGCTCATGCCCGAAGTCCGCGTGGAAGACGGGCACATAGCCGAACGCCACGCGCAGCAGCGCGAGCCACAGCACGGACAGCGCCGTCGACAGCCCGACGCTCCCCAGCCCCAGCACCCACGCCGAGGGACGGCGGCTCCACAGCCGGGCCAGGGCGCCCGTCATCAACACGCTGATGCCCAGGCCCAGCACGGAGCGCAGCAGCTTCCACCCGATGACGCGCAGGTGGGCCTGGGTGTCGCCCTCCATGAGGTTGGGGAGCGACAGCACATAGCCGGCGAGCGCATACGCCCCCCAGCCCCAGACCTGCACCTTCCAGAACCGCGCGCCGAGCCGCATTCCCGACTTCTACCGCGCCTCGCGGTGGAACACCTTGTGGACGATGCGCCACGTGCCGTCGACCTTCATGACGGTGAGGTAGTCCGTCAGCAGCGCCTCCGGATAGTCGAGCACCACCTTGGCCACGCCCACGTCCCCGGTGACGTCCAGGCTGACGATGCGGCGCTTGCGGCGGGCCTCGTCCGGCGCGGCCTTGCCACTGACGCCCGCGAGGTACTCGGCGGCGGTGCGCTGGGTGAAGGCGCCCTCGCGGTTGAAGAACATCCGCATCTCCGGGTGGAACGCCTGACGGAAGGGCTCCACCTGCCCGGTAGCATGGCCCCGCAGGTACAGCTCCACCGCCTCGCGCGGGCCGGCCGCGTCCGTCTCGCCGGGCGGGTTGCCCCGCGCGGTGCCCGCGGCCAACACGCCGCCCAGGATGACGATGCCCACGGCCACGGCGCTTCCAATGTGCTTCTTCATGTGTGTCGCTCCTCGGGATGAAAACAGGGTTCGCCTTCCGCTGCCGCCTTCAGCCTTCCGCGCGGACCGCCTTGAGGGCGTCCGCGAACCGCGCCATCTCCTCCGCCGTGCCCACGGTGATGCGCAGGCCGCGGATGGACGCCCGCGCGACGATGTCCACGCCGCGCCGCTCCAGGGCCGCGCCGAACCGCTCCACGTCGCCGTCCATGGGCGCGTAGACGAAGTTGGCGTGGGAGACGGCGGGGGCCAGCCCCGCGCCCTGGAGTGTGCGCACCAGCTGCTGGCGCACCTCCGCGTTGCGCCGACGGGACGACTCCAGGAACGCGGTGTCCTCCGCGCTGGCCAGCGCCGCGTGCACGGCCAGCACGTTGACGGCCATGGCTCCCCCGCCCATGCGCAGGTTGCGCAGCGTCTCCGCCAGTTGCGGCGGGGCCAGGCCATAGCCCACGCGCAGGCCCGCCAGCGCATGCAGCTTGGAGAAGGTGCGGGCGACCACCACGTTGCGCCCCTGTGCCACCAGCGGCGCCATGGAGGCGTGGCCGGGCTCCAGCACGTAGTCCCCGTACGCCTCGTCCACCAGGACGAGCGCCCGGGGCGACACCGCCTCGCAGAAGGCGCGCAGCCGCGCGGCGTCCACCAGCGTGCCAGTGGGGTTGTTGGGATTGCAGACGTAGACGAGCTTCGTGGCCTCGGTGACGCGGGCCTGCATCGCGTCCAAATCGTGGACGAAGCCCTTCGCCATGGGCACCCGGTGCACGGTGAGGCCCAGGCGCTCGGCGTAGTCCGTCAGCCCCGAGTACGCGAGGTCCGAGACGACGACGTCCCCACCGCCCTGCCGGGCATGCAGCGCCGCGAGGCACAAGAGCGCCTGCGAGCCAGGAGTGAGGACGACGTGCGCGGGGGTGAGCCCCTCGCGCCGGGCGACGAAGGCCTCCAGGTCCGTGGCCTTGCGCGCGTAGCGGTTGCCCTCGCCCAGCGCCGCCTGCATGGCGCGGCGCGCGCTGGCCGAGGGGCCATACGGATTCTCGTTGGCGTTGAGGCGGAGGCGCGCGGCGGAGCGGCCCCGGACGTCAGGGGTGGCCCCCCCGCGCGGCGGCGTCCGTCGTTGCCAGGGTGGCCAGGGCCAGGCCACCCCCTACCAGCAGCTGTCGTCGGTCGAAGCGCATGCGCCAGCTCTAATCAGGCCCCACCCCGGTTGAGCAGGGGGCCTTCTTCGAGCGGCGCGAGAACGCGGTGAGCGGCCTGCTACGTCGACGAGTGGCGCGCGCTACCCGCCGCGCGTCCAGCCCTCGCGCTCCAGCAGCCCGGACACGCGCGCGGCCAGCTCGTCGCGCAGGCGCTCCACCTGCTGCAGGGACTTGCCCTGGGCGTCCGCCAGCGGCCAGTCCTCACGCTGCAGCCCCGCCACCTGGGGGACGGCATCGCCACAGCCCAGGGTGATGAGCCACTGCGCGTCCTTGGCCAGCGCGTCCGTCAGCAGGCGGGGCTTCGCGTCGCCCAGCTCGATGCCGATTTCGCGCATCGACGCGGTGACCTCCGGATTCACCTGCTCCACGGGCTGGGTCCCCGCGGACGAGGCCTGGGCCTTGTCCGGGTCCGCCATCACGTTGAAGAACGCCGCCGCCATCTGCGAGGTCCCGGCGTTGCGCATACAGGCGAAGATGACCTTGTGCATCGACTACCCCCTCCAATTCCTACGCGACCGCGCGCCCCTCCCCCGCGCGCTACCTTGTCTATCGTGGGCACCCACCATGGACGGCCCACGGTTTGAGGCTGTCACATCCCGAGGAGGGATGCTCGACAAGAGAGACGCCAGGCGCGCGCTTCCTTGCGAAGACTGCCCTTACGCGGCCCGTCATGCCCGCCCGCCCGCCTGCCCTGGAGCCAAGGTGGCATAGCCCCCACCGTTCCCCACCTTGGACCTGGGAGCCAGAGGCTGGCCGCCCGGGGAGATGCATAGGTTGGACGGAGCCATGCACATTCCCACATGGATATGGGTGGTCTTCTGGGCGGTGGTGCTCGCACTCATCGTCGTGGACCTGCTCGCCCACCGGGGGCGCCACGGTGAGTCCCACAAGGCGGCCGTCGTGTGGAGCTGTGTGTGGGTGGCCGCCGGCCTGCTCTTCAACCTCCTGGTCTGGCGTGTCCTCGGAGGGCACGCCGCCCAGGAGTACCTCGCGGCCTACTTCATCGAGAAGAGCCTCAGCCTCGACAACGTCTTCGTCTTCCTCGTCATCTTCCGCAGCCTGGGCATCCCCCCCAAGGCGCAGCACAACGTGCTCTTCCTGGGCATCTTCGGCGCGCTCGTCTTCCGCGCCCTCTTCATCTTCCTGGGGGCCGCGGCGCTGCAGCGCTGGCACTGGGTGGCCTACGTCTTCGGCGCCATCCTCCTCATCACCGCCTGGCGCGTGTTCCGCGAGGACCCGTCCCAGCAGACGGAGAACAAGGCCGTGCGGTGGCTCGCCCACCGCCTGCCGGTGACGCACGAGGTGCACGAGAAGAAGTTCATCGTCCGGCTCGAGAACGGCCGCCGCGTGGCCACGCCGCTGCTCCTGGCGCTGCTGGGCCTGGAGCTGACGGACATCCTCTTCGCGGTGGACTCGGTGCCCGCCGCCTTCGCGGTGACGCAGGACACCTTCATCCTCTACAGCTCCAACGCCTTCGCCATCCTCGGCCTGCGGGCGCTGTACCTGCTGCTGGCCGGCACCGTGGGGCAGCTGCGCTACCTCCACTACGGGCTGGCCGGCGTGCTGGCCTTCGCGGGGCTGAAGATGGTGCTGGAGCCCTGGCTCCACGTCGACCCGCTCTTGTCGGTGGGCATCATCGTCGCGCTCATCGGCGGGTCCGTCCTGGCCAGCGTGCGCGCGAAGCGCCGAGACGCGCGCCTGGGAATCCCGCCGCCCCCGGCCCGGCGTACCGCCG
>JBKGHK010000181.1:0-15666 GCA_046520375.1 Pyxidicoccus sp. 3LFB2 | reverse complement strand
GGGCGCCGAAGAGCCGCGCCGACGGCAGCTCCTCCTCGCGCAGCCATTCCGTCGCCATGGCCAGCATCGCCCGGGGCTGGCCCTCCACGTCGATGCGCACCGCGATGACGTGTGGCTGGCCGGCCCGCTGCAGGCCCGCCCGCACCTCGTCCGCCAGCGCGCCGTCGAGGAAGCTCGAGGCCTCCTGGGGCAGCTCGGCCGAGTAGGCGCCGCCCTCGCGCCACGCCCGCTTCAGCATCGGGGACCACTGGCCCACCACGTCCCGCACCCACCGCCCGCTCAGGCCGCGCGCCTCCGGGGGCACCATGTCGGGCGGAACGAACGTCTGCCCCAGCCGCACCCCCGCGCCCTCGGGCGACAGCCACGCGAAGGCCAGCCCCACTTCTTCCAGCCCGGAGAACACCCGGCGCAGCACCTCGCCCTCGGTGCGAAGCGAGGGCAGCCCGGCGCCCAGCTCCGCCAGCCGCTGGAGCACTCCGCGGCGCAGGCTCCGGGACGTCGCATCCCGCACCATCACCACCCAGTCCTGGCCGTTGGGGATGACGGTCATCTCCGTGCGCCGGTCTCCCAGCGGAGTGCGCACCGTCGCTTCATAGGTGGTGGGCACCGGCTCGCCCCGCATGCGCCGGGCGTGCCGTCCGGCCAGCTCCGCAGCGCTGCCCTCCTCCAGCGTCGAGACGAAGGGCTGGCCCAGGAGCGCCTCACGCGGACGTCCCAGGAAGTCCACCAGGATGTCGTTGAGGTAGATGAAGCAGAGGTCCCGGATGACACAGACGCCCACGGGCATCGCGTCGAAGGCGCTGTAGGAAGCCTCGGGCTTGGCAGGGGCGGCAGTCACGGCAACCCAGGACTCTTCCACCGCCTGGACGCCGGGCGGTAGGGGGGGCGCCGCGCTTCGCCCACCAGCCCACATCAGCCGGAGGCGACGCTCGGGGTTCCCTCTAGCCCCGCGGGGCACCCATACCGGCAGTGGGGGCCCCGCTGCCGGTGGCGCGGGCTCACCGGGTGGGGCCGCCCGTCCCACCAGCCGTGGGGGGAGGGCGGGCCCTGGCGGACGTCGCCCTAGCGGGACATGTCGTTCACGTTCGCGTCCACGGCGCGGTGGTGGACCTTGTGGTACAGGCCGATGAGCTCCGCCTCGCCGACGATGTGGCCGTCCATGGCGTCCAGCAGGTCCAGCCGCGTGGGCCGGTTCAGGTCGGGCAGCACCGTGTCCAGCGCGTACAGCCGGAAGTAGTAGCGGTGGGTGCCCACCGGCGGCATGGGGCCGCCGTAGTCCAGCCGGTTGAAGTCATTCATCCCCTGGAGCGCCCCCTGGGGGAGGACATCCGGGTTGGCGCCCTCGGGCAGCGCCTGCGTCCCGGGGGGGATGTTGTAGACGAGCCAGTGGCACCAGGTCATCTGCGGGTTCTTCGGGTCCGGCGCGTCCGGGTCCTCCACGATGAGCGCGAAGCTCTTCGTCCCGGCCGGCGGGTTCGTCCACTGCAGGGGCGGCGAGAGGTCCTCGCCCTCACCCGTGTAGGCAATGGGCACGAGGTCTCCGTCCTTGAAGCGGATGGACGTGAGCGAGAAAGGCTTCGGCATGAAGTCCTCCGAGAGGGGGTAGGGTCTTTGGAGCAAGCTGGCGACGCGTGCCCCCGGGCGCCGAGGAGCGATGGCGCGACCGCCAGCGCGGCGGCTACCGGAGGGACGGAGCAGCCTCCCGGAAGCTGTCCCTCCACCGGGGCCATTGCTGGGAGCTCATAGGACCTTCACGAGCCCGGGGAGCGGCCGGAAGGGCGGCGCTCCGCCCGGCTGCCACCCGGGGGGACGGGGGCGTGAAGCAGGTTTCCACCCCCTTCCTGGCAGATCGCGATAGCTCAGCTTGCGGATGCCGCAATCGCCGCTGTGGGCCGGTGTCCAGGTCCAGATGGTAGCGGTTGCGTGTGCCGCGTATTCGGTGCTAAGCGGCGCCCGCGCGTGCTGGGGCAGGGGTTGGATGGGTGCAGGAAACCCGAGGTTTTCCCGGGGTTTGGGGAGGCGTCCGAATGGCGGAGAAAGAGCCGCGGAGCTCGGGTGGTTCGGACGGCAGCGAGCTGGGTCCGGCGGCGCGCCAGATGAGGGCCGCGGAGCCCTACATCGCGGCGGTGTGGAAGCTGGTGGGCGGGGCGGTGGTGGGCGTGCTGGGCGGCTACTGGCTGGACAAGTGGCTGGGAACGGCGCCCTGGCTGCTGCTGGGGCTGAGCCTGGTGGGTATCGGGGTGGGCTTCTACGGCTTCCTCCGGGAGATGGCCCGCCTGGGGAAGCGGAAGTGAAGGCGGGGGACGGTGGTGGTAGGGCGGACCCCTTCTGGGCGCACGCGGCACTGGCGGCGGGGGTGATGGTGGTGGGGGCGGCGGTGGCCTCGCTGCTGCCGAAGGTGGTGGAGGACCGGGTCTCGGCGTGCTGGGGCGTGGGGCTGGCGGCGGTGACGGGCGTGGTGGCGCTGGGGTTGAAGCGCAGGGCGGTGAAGCGCGACCTCAAGGCCGCGCTGACGGTGGTGGGAATCGTGTTTGGCCTTCGGGCCCTGGGCGTGGTGGTCGGGCTGCTGGGAGTGGTGTCGCGGGGCCTGTCGGCGGTGCCGTTCGTCGCTGGCTTCTTCGGCGTCTACTTCGCGCTGCAGTGGATTGAAGTGAGCTACGTGATGGCCGCGTCCAAGGGCGCGGCGGGCGGAGACGAGTGATGCGCAAGGCAATGGTGCTGTTCGCCAGTCTGTTCGCAGCGGTGGCGTGGGCCTCTTCGGCGCCGGCTGAGGGCGAGAGCGAGGACGTGGCCGGCTACATCCTCCACCACGTCTCCGACTCGCGTGAGCTGGAGATTGAAGTCCCGCTCAGCCACGACCACATCAAGATCCACCTGCCGGAAATCCTCATCCCCTTCAGTGACGGGGCCTGCACGCCGGTGATGACGGACCACGGCGAGGTGGTTCCGGGCCTGGGCGCGGGCTGCCTGGACCTCTCCATCACCAAGCACACGGTGATGATGTGGCTGGCGGCGGTGCTGCTCATCGGCTCCATCCTCATCTGGAGCAACCGCGACAAGACGAAGCTGGTGCCGCGCGGCACCGGGGCCAACCTCTTCGAGATGCTCGTGCTCTTCGTCCGGGACGAGCTGGCCATCAAGAACATCGGCAAGGAGGAGGGCCCGCGCTACGTGCCCTACCTGCTCACCGCGTTCTTCTTCATCCTCTTCATGAACCTGCTGGGCCTGTTCCCCTGGATGGCGACCGCCACGGGCAACATCGCCATCACCTGCGGCCTGGCGCTGTGCACGTTCGTCGTCACCCAGGTGGCCGGCATCCGCGCGGCGGGCTTCGGTGGCTACCTGGCGCACCTGACGGGCGGCGTGGCTCCCTGGCTGTGGCCCATCATGATTCCGGTGGAGTTCCTGGGCCTGTTCACCAAGCCCTTCGCGCTCACCATCCGTCTGTTCGCCAACATGCTGGCGGGCCACATCGTCATCTTCTTCCTGCTGGGCCTCATCTTCATGCTCCAGCACCCGGCCGTCGCGCTGGTGAGCGTGCCCTTCGCCTTCGGCATCTACCTGCTGGAGCTGTTCGTCGCCTTCGTGCAGGCGTACGTGTTCACCATGCTGTCGGCGCTGTTCATCGGCATGGGCGTGGCCATGGGCCACCACGGGCACGGCGACGACCACGGCCACGGGCACAAGGAAACGGGCCACAGCCATGACCATGGCAAGGCCCACATGCTGGGCTCCTGAAAGCCCCGCACCCACGAGTTGACGGGGCGCGCGCGGTACCGCGCCCCGGTTGAAGACCCGGCGATTCGAAAGGTCGCCGGAGGTAGCCCCAAAGGGATGAAACCGACCCCCCCACAAGCGGGTCATCGCCTACGAAAGAAGAAGTGCTCCCATGACCAACGTCGCTCTCGCCTTCCTCGCCGCCGGTATCGGCGCCGGCCTCTCCATCATCGGTGCCGCGCTCGGCATCGGTAAGCTCGCCGCCGCCGCCATGGACGCCACGGGCCGTCAGCCGGCCGCCGGTGGTGACATCCGCACCACCATGATCATCGCCGCGGCCCTCATCGAAGGCGCCACGCTGTTCGCGCTGGTCGTCTGCATCCTGCTCGCCATCAAGCAGTAGTCGCGAGCAGGCCGTCGGCGCTCGCGGGAGTCCTTCCGCGGGCGCCGGCTCCGCAGCACCCGTCGCACCTGCCACACCCCGCTGTTTCGTTTCAAGCCCTCACACCTTCACGTACGGGACACGCCATGTTCCTGCCCTCCGTCCTCGCCGCCAGCTCCTTCGTGGAGGTCCGTCCGGGCCTCATCTTCTGGACCATCGTCACCTTCCTGCTCGTCATGGTCGTCCTGCGCTGGAAGGCGTGGGGGCCCATCCTGTCGCTGGTGCAGGAGCGCGAGAAGCAGATCTCCGACGCCGTGGAGAGCGCCAAGCGTGAGCGCCACCAGGCCGAGGAGATGCTGGCCGAGGCCAAGCGCGCCGCCGTCACCGCCCGCCAGGAGGCCGCGGACGCCGTCCGCCGCAACCAGCAGGAGATGGAGAAGTTCCGCGAGGAGCTGATGGCCAAGAGCCGCAAGGAGGCCGAGGAGCTCAAGCTGTCCGCGCGCCGCGAGATTGAGGAGCAGAAGACCAAGGCCATCGCCGAGGTCCGCGCCATGGCGGTGGACCTGTCGATTGAAGTGGCCTCCAAGCTCATCAACGAGCGCATGGACGACAGCAAGCACCGCGCGCTGGCCGACCAGTTCGTGCAGGGCCTGCCGGTGGCGGGCACCGGCGCCGTGCGTCGCAGCGCCTAAGTTCAGGGAAGCGCGCCCCCGGCGCGTGCGTTCCAGGGAATCACCATGGCTCTTTCCATCGGCATCGTCGGACTTCCCAACGTGGGCAAGTCCACCCTGTTCAACGCGCTGTCGGCCGCGGGCGCGCAGGCGGCCAACTACCCGTTCTGCACCATCGAGCCCAACGTGGGCGTGGTGCCCGTGCCTGACGCGCGGCTGGACCAGCTGTCCGCGCTCATCAAGCCGCTGAAGAAGGTGCCCACCTCGCTCGAGTTCGTGGACATCGCCGGCCTGGTGCGGGGCGCCTCCAAGGGCGAGGGCCTGGGCAACCAGTTCCTCGGCAACATCCGCCAAGTGGACGCGGTGCTGCACGTGCTGCGCTGCTTCGAGGACGACAACGTCACCCACGTGGAGGGCGGGGTGGACCCTGTGAGGGACAGGGACGTCGTCGACACGGAGCTGTGCCTCAAGGACCTGGAGACGGTGGACAAGCGCCGCGAGCGCACCCAGAAGAACACCAAGCTGGGTGGCAAGGCGGCCGAGGAGGCCAAGGCGGAGCTGGCGCTGCTGGACCGCATCAAGGCCAACCTGGACGCCGGCATCACCGTGCGCGCGCAGAAGCTGAATGAAGAGGAGCGCGCCGTCATCCGCGACCTCTTCCTGCTCACCGACAAGCCCGTGCTGTACGTGGCCAACATCGGCGAGTCGGAGATTGGGAAGGAAGAGGCCAACCGCCATGTGAAGGCGGTGCGGGAGATGGCCGCGAAGGAGGGCGCCGAGGTGGTGGTGCTCGCCGCGGCCATGGAGTCCGAAATCCAGCAGCTGCCCGAGGAGGAGCGCGCGGGCTTCCTGGAGAGCGCGGGCCTCAAGGAGCCGGGCCTGCACAAGGTGGCGCGCGAGGGCTACAAGCTGCTGGGCCTGTGGACGTACTTCACCGTGGGCGAGCAGGAGTGCCGCGCGTGGACCATCCACAAGGGCTACAAGGCCCCGCAGGCGGCCGGCGTCATCCACTCGGACTTCGAGCGCGGCTTCATCAAGGCCGAGGTCATGCGCTGGGAGGACCTCATCAAGCTGGGCAGTGAGTCCGCCGTGAAGGAGAAGGGCCTGCTGCGCGTGGAAGGCAAGGAGTACGTCGTCCAGGACGGCGACTGCATGCACTTCCGCTTCAACGTGTAGCCCTCTCGCAGCCCTGGCATCGCCACCGCGGGTGCTTCCCTGGAGTCAGGGGGGCGCCCGCGAGGCGTTTTGGGGGACTGGCGTCAGAGGCCCGTGGGCCCGCGCAGCAGCGTGAAGACCCAGAGCCCCACGGCCACCACCGCGAGCGCGGTGGTGAAGACGGCGGTGCGGCGCGCGAGGGTGGGGTCACCGGGGTGGCGCGACACGTAGAACCACGCGCCTCCCACGCGCAGGACGAGGAAGGCCACCAGCAGCACCGGGCCCGCCACCTGCCACCCGGAGGGGCGCGTCAGCAGCACGGCCCACGAGGCGACGAGGGAGAGGTTTCCCAGCAGGGAGACGAGGGCGAGTCGCGGGTATGCGCGTCGGGGGTCCACGGCGCGGCAGTCTCCATGGCCCGGGCCCTGCCTCCAATGCCCGAGTGCACGCGGTGCCCGGCAGGTGACAGCGGCGGGCTCGCGGGCCCGTGGGCCCCAGGGCCAGGCAGCAGTCGCGGCTGCCGCCTGGCCCCTTCAGGACGTTGGTGCCGGACGCCTAGCTTCCGCTTCCGTCACACACAAGCAGGCCGCAAGACAGCGTTCCCGACACGCAAACCAGGGGCGCGGGCTCGTAGTGGCAGCCCTCACCTGGCGCGGG
Organism: Pyxidicoccus sp. 3LFB2; assembly: GCA_046520375.1. Classification (GTDB taxonomy): domain Bacteria; phylum Myxococcota; class Myxococcia; order Myxococcales; family Myxococcaceae; genus Myxococcus. The sequence continues at coordinate 9,084 of JBKGHK010000181.1, read as the reverse complement.
GCAGGGAGGAACGGGGCTGTCGTCGCAGTCGTCTGTCTGCGCCTGGCAGGTATTGCTGACACACCAGTCCGAGGCCGAGCAGGTGCCGCAGTTGCTGACGCTCCGGGTGGCGCCGCAGTTGTCCGTCCCCCAGGTGGAGCCACAGTTCGTGCCCAGGCGGCTGCAGAACTGCGCATTCGTCTCGGGCGTGCACGCGCACGTGTTCGCCGCGCCGCAGCTCTGCCCGGAGGCGCAGGTGCCGCAGGAGCTCACGGTCCGGGGGTTGTCGCAGTTGTCCTGGGCCGTCACGGCGCCGCAGGTCTTCCCCAGGCGGGCGCAGAAGGTGCTGTCCGTTTCGGGCGCGCACTCACACGTGTTCGACGTGCCGCAGCTCTGCCCGGAGGGGCAGCTGCCACACGAGAGCGTTCCCCCGCAACCATCCGGGATGGAGCCACACGTGGCGCCCTCGGCGGTGCAGGTGGTCGGGACGCAGGTGACGACCTCCAGGCTGGCTTCGGCCTCGTTGTTGGCGGAGTCCTGCTCGAAGTACTCCGACTCGGCACTGGCCCTGAAGGCGAACGTCCCGGTCCGGGAGGGCTGCAGGTTCAGGGTGACCGTCTGGGAGGTCCCCGGGAGGATGTCCGGGAGGGTGCACTGCACCAGCGCACCCTCGGCCGTGCAGGACGCGCCGCCGGAGGGGACGCCCAGGAACTGGAGGGTCTCCGGGACGATGACCTCGGTGGTGACGGGCCCCGATGCCACCAGGCTGCTGTTCTGGACGGTGACGTTCAGCTGGAAGGGCTGGTTGACCTGGATGGGGTTCGCGGAGAAGGAGAGCGTGGTGGCGAGCTCCATGTCCACCACGGTGAACTCGCAGGCGTCTCCATAGCCGTCCCCATCCGTGTCGGCCTGGTCCGGGTTGGCCGTCTCCATGCAGTTGTCCGTGCCGTCCACGACACCGTCCTCGTCGTAGTCCAGGTACGTGGACAGCTCGTTGAGCGTGTCGCTGGTCAGCTCGGGAGTTCCACCCAGAGTGCTCACGCCATTGTCATAGAAGCCCTCGCTGCTCCGGAACCCGAGCTGGAGGTTGCTCCAGTCATCATGGGACGGAAGCGCGGTGTGCACCGCGTCCGGGCTCAGGTCCCCATCGTCATCGTAGCCGCACTCGAACGGGAACGAGCCACCCGGTACGATGATGTCCAGGTAGTTGATGTTCTGGGTGGCGCTCGTCTGGGTTGTCGGCGGGCTCGGGTCCCAGTCGATGCTCGTGGCCGCCTTGTTCGCACGGCGCAGGGCTCCGGTGTCGCTTCCAAACGCCATGCGCCAGGGAGCGGGCACACCGAGTCCCTTGGTTTCATCGAGTGCGGTCTCCACCAACGTGGCGAGCGCGCTACTGGAGTACGTGAGGGGGCGATCGGCATCGAACCAGCGGTACTGATAGGTGTAGGACATCACGCTGAAGTAGTTGGGCTTGCAGTTGATGAAGTCGCTTCCGCCATGGAGCAGCCCGAGGGTGTGCCCCAGCTCGTGCATGAGCACGCCTGCCTCCGTCTCGACCTGCCCGCAGACCGCGCGTGAAGGCTGGTCCTTACAGAACTTCTTCGCGTTGCCGATGCTGGCGCGTTTGACGGTGGGCGAGACACGTCCCAGGGTGATGCTCAAGTCATTGCCACCGCGCTCCGCCTGTCCGGTGTTTCCGCGTTGGATGGCGTTGGTATGCGCGAAGATTCCGTAGCGGAAGACCAGGGCCTTGGCGCGAACGATGTTCAGGCAGTTGGCGGCCAGCCGCTCCGCCTGGGTCCCGAAGTGGGCATCCGTGTTGCCGGTGCCGCAGGGCTGCACGGGGTTGCCCTGTTTCAAGTCCTCGAAGGTGACACTCGAAGGAGGTTGGGGCGTCACACGGCCGAAGAGCAGGTCGAAGTTGAAGGGAACCTCCTCGTCCACGAACGGATGCAAGAGAATGTTCTTCGCGCCGAACGCCCGGCGGACGCGCTCGATGCTCGCCTTGGCTGGCTTGGCGACGGAATAGATGCCGGCGCTGGGGTTGGCGCTGCCTGTCGGGCTCTCCATGTAGTCCAGCTCCACGAACAGGTCCTTCTTCAGGTAGTTGCTCTTGTAGGGGGCCACGCTCAGGTTCAAATCCACCGTGCCGTCCTGGTTGAAGTCGAGGCCCTTGCGCTCCCAGTGGTCGAGCAGGCTGTCCCCGTCCGTATCGGCATGGTGGGCACGGAGCAGGAACGTTCCCGTGGCCGTGGTGGCCAGGACCGCGACCTGATGCTCGCCCTTCGCCGGAACGCGTGAGCCCTGCCCCTTCACGCGCTTGGCGGCGGCCAACTGGTGGTTGAAGTCAGGCCCGATGTCCGTGACCACCTGTCCACCCAGGCTGTCGCCCACCTGAAGCACGGGGATGGGGCGATGAAACTTCACCGCGAGTTGGCCATCAGCCGTTTCCGACAGGTCCACCCGAACGGTCCAGAGGCCGGGCTGGTCCGAGAAGAGGTGCTGGGGGCTGGCGCGGTTGGGGGTCGCGCCAAAGAGGACCACGAGCGAGTCGTTGGCGGGGCCGGCGGGTGGAGCGGAGATGCGAATCACGCTGGTGCGGACGTTGGGGTTGAAGGAGGCAAAGTCGATGGGCGCTCCTGGCTGTCCGTTGGGCGTGAGGACGGAATAGTCATGCCCGAGCTCTCCATCGGTGCATTGCTCCTGGGGGTCGCATTGACCATCCCGATTGTTGCTGGGGTGGGTCCCAGCCAGGTCCTCGACCCGCCTGCCCGCGACGCGAAGCAGGTTTCGGCCGATGCCGAAGGGGTCGATGCTGACGAAGATGCCAGGGGCAGCGCGGTCATTGAGCCGGGCCGCGGCCGCGGCCGTCAGCTCTCCGTAGAAGGCCACCGCCGAGCCATCATCCGTTATCGCGGGGAAGCGGCCCTGGTTCGTGAAGTCAGCGACGTCCGCGATGACGGTGGGCTGCGCCAGGTTGGCGCCCCGCAGGTTGATGGGACCCGCCGTTCCATCGCGGTAGACCACGCTGCCCGCATCGGCCGCGAACGCGGGACGCGCGGCGTTGGTCACGGAGAGGGTGTTATATTGAGGGTTGGAGTGGGTCCCTCCGTCGGGCAGGGTGGCCGTTCCGGTGGCCACGACCGAGGTCCCGCCATCCTGGAGGATGGCGTTGAAGACCACCTGGTTGCTGTTGTTGAGGGTGGGGAACCCGCTGACCGAGGCGAACAGGGTGCCGTTCCGGGCAATCAGCTCGTGCTTGGACGAGTAGGGCGCGGAGAAGGCGGCCACCGAGACACCCCCTCCGCTGGTGCCCACGGTGCCATCCCAGCGGCGGAGGAAGAAGGCCGACCCGGGAGCCCGGTCCAGGGCCGCCACCTGGTTGCTGTCATTGATTTGCAGCCCCGGGGAGAAGGTGCGGCCGGGGCTGATGAAGTCGGGGGTGATGTTGATGGGGGCGGGCTCGTCGACATGCGAGACGAAGATGCTCTGCCCACCCTGCACGTCCGCCACGAAGGCAATGGCGCCCTCGCTGTTGATGGAGACCGGCGACTGGATGTCCAGCAGCCCGTCCGCCCCGGACTGGGCCGCGACGTCAAACTGGTACATGCGCCCGTAGATGGTCTGACCGACCGTCAAGGCCGCTGCGGACCGGGCCTCATGGTCAGTGCCGCCTTCTTCGCGGGTCTCCCGACATCCCGCGCCATACACCACTGCTCCCGCAGCCAGCGCAGACAGGAGGATGCGCCAGCGCCCGACTGTATGTGATTGTTCCATGACCTTCCCAACTGGAGGTTGATGCTGGATTCAGACGCCGTGAGCGCGACATGGCGGAAATGCCAGGAATTGGCACGATGCCATCAGCGCGCCTCGGCGGTTCGAGCTGGCAGCCAGAGCCACTGAGCCTGAAGACAGGGGGCCGCGGCAGCCATTCGAAGAACCGTTGAGTACGGGACGCTTACTTGCAAGTCAATGGCGAATGAATGGCACGCCTGACTGAATCCAAGACACGGAATCGGCACGAAGATTCCAGCTGCGGCAGAGTCGTGGGGATGTCAAGGAAGGGAAGGCCGCTGCTTTCCGGGTGGTGAGGGCTTCAGGGCCTGGTACGAACCCAGCGCGCCCAGGTGAAGCCGCCCGTCGGAATCGAAGCGGAGCTCGAAGGTATAGCCCTGGGAGGTCCTGACCCTGTGAGCCGCAGGGCAGGTCGTGGATCCTCCATTCAGCGTCATCACGTGCCCCGAGACGAACAGGTCCAGGGTGCCACGGTCGATGCAGGCCCCCTGGGAGTAGGTCGCGGTGAAGCGTCCATCCATCGTGAAGACGAGGGAGTCGGGCAGGACGTCCGGCTGGCTGCTGTCTGTCCTGTACCAGGGGTGTGCACTCAGCCGCTGGAAGACGCCCTGCTGAAGCGGCTGGGAGGTGGGGCGCTTGGGAACGTCTGCTTCCGTCCTCGGATCGCCAGGGCGGAAGCGATTGTTGGCAACCTGGAGCTCGTCGCCTACCCGAGCGAAGGTGAGGTTGTCCTCGTCGAGCCATAGCCGCCCGGACAGTGGAGTCTGCAATTCCAGTCGCCAGTGCCCCACCACGTCCCGCACCACCTCACCGAAGGTGGTTCGGCGATACAGGCCCTCCGGAGTGAAGATGAGTCGGCCGTTCGTGATTCCGAAACCGTGACGAAAAGTCTTCCACTCAGAGCGGGTGAGCCAGGCCCGCATCGCGGCCACGTCCTTCTCGCTGACGGACCCGGCTCCCGCGTCCCCCGGCTCCACGCGTGCCTGCGTGCCCGCATCCGCATCTCGGGGAGGTGCCGCGTGCGCGACGAGGGACGCCAGCGTGAGGAGGGTCGCCCCCAGGCGCGGAGGAAGGCGGGCCCGTCGGGGTCCTGCTCCCTCGGGCTTCTTCGAGCACGTCTTCCCCGGCATGACTCCCTCCCTCCAGTCCGTCCCCAACGGAACGCGGCTTCCCCTGAAGCAGCTTAACCGCCAGGGGAGCGGAGTTTTCACGATTTGACGTTGGGGGTGAGTCATCCGCTACCGTGTGTCTGCTCCCCCCCGTTCGCCCTTCCTGCAACTTAGTTCCTGGAGAAACCTTCTTGCACCTGCGAAGACGAATCGTCGTCTCCCTGGCTGTTGGCGCTGGTGTCCTCTCGTTCGCGGCTCCTGCCTCCGTTCGCGCCTACCGTGTGTGGGCCGAGGAGCAGCGCCGCCTGCGCTTCGAGGACTTCATGCGCAAGCCCGGTGAAGACGTCCCCCCCCAGCTCCGCGCCGAGGTCCAGGAGGAGCTGTTCGAGAACAACTACACGGAGCGCGAAATCGATGACGCGTTCTCCCGGTGGATGGCGCACAAGGCGCAGTGGGGCGTGCCCACGGCGGACGACTCCGCGACGCTGCTGGGCGAGGCCCGCGCCGAGTCGCAGCGCTGGCCGCACCTGATGCCTCGCGCCCCGGGCCGGGGCTTCGACAAGGGGCTGGGGCAGGACGCCCACTCCTGGGTGAACCTGGGCCCCACCGACGCGCGCTTCCAGTTCAACGGTCGCGCCTACTCGCAGGTGGACTCCGGCCGCATCAGCGGCATCGTCGTGCACCCGAAGGACCAGAACATCGCCTACCTCTCCACTTCCGGCGGCGGCGTGTGGAAGACGTACAACCTGCTGGAGCAGGACCCCACCTGGACGCCCCTCACCGAGCAGCTGGGCAACCTGGCCGTGGGCCACATGGCCATGGACCCCCAGAACCCGGACACGCTGTACGTGGGCCTGGGTGACTTCGTGGACCTGGTCGGCGGCCAGCTGGTGAAGACCGCCAACGGCGGCAGCAGCTGGGAAGCGCCTGTCTCCCTGGCCGGCGCCTACCCCTCCAGCGTGGGCAACCGCGCCGTGAAGGCGCTGCGCGTGCACTCCGTCGTGGTGGACCCGGGCGCGTCCAACATCGTCTTCGTGGGCACGGACGTGGGCCTGTTCCGCTCCACGGACGCTGGCGCCTCCTTCCAGCTCGTGGACCTGCCCAACACCGGCACGCAGGTGCCGGACTCGGTGTGGACCATCGCCTACACCGGCCAGGTCAACGGCCAGAGCCAGTGGGCCCTCGCCGGCACGGCGTACCCCACGGTGGACGCGCCCGTGGCCACCGCGGGCTCGGCCTACCAGGGCGACATCTGGGTGAGCACGGATGCGGGCCAGACGTGGAGCTCGCGCCTGGCGGTCAACGGGCTGCCGGACTTCGACAACAACCCCAGCACCCCCACGGACGTCAGCCGCATCACCCTGGCCGCGGGCTCGCCGGCGGCGGACCCGTCCCGCACGGTGCTGTTCGCGCTGACGACCAAGGCCTCCGACGACACCCAGGGCGCCGGCATCTGGCGCTCCAAGGACGCGGGCAACACCTGGCAGGACGTCTCCGGCGGTGAAGAGGGGGAGGGCACGCCCCGCAACATCACCTTCCTGGACACCTCCCAGTGCACCAGCGTCAACGTCCACAACTCGCAGGCCTGGTACAACTCCACCCTCGCGGTGGACCCGGGCGACGAGAACCGCGTCATCCTCGGCGGCACGCTCTGCGGCCTGCGCACCATCAACGGCCTGGCGGACAAGCCCATCTGGGAGGTCGTGTCCCACTGGCTGCCGGCCTACACGGACTCCGCGCAGACGGATGAGGGCGTGCTGCCGTACGTCCACGCCGACTGGCACCGCTCGCTCGTGGTGCGCACGCCCACCGGCTACATGACGATGGTGGGCTGCGACGGCGGTCTGTTCACCTCCACCGACGTGTTCAACGCCGGCCCCGTCAACCAGGACACGGTGCACTGGCGCTTCCCCAACCGCGGGCTGGCCACGCACCTGATGTACAACGTCGCGTCGGGTGACCCGGCCACGGGCAACGCGTTCATCGCCTTCGCCGGCCTGCAGGACAACGGCACGCGCTTCCGCGACACCGCGGGCGCTCCCACCACCTTCAATCAAATCATCGGCGGTGACGGCATTGGCGTGGCCGCGTCCCGCGTGGGCGAGGACAGCATCTACTGGGGCTCGGTGCAGTACAGCTCCACCCGCTACTGCGACCCGGACGTGGCGGCCAACAACGGCTGCAACCAGGGCACCGCGTGGCGCACGCTGATTCCGCCCACCACCACGGCCGGCGGCGGCTGCTCCTTCGCTGATGCCACCACGTTCCTCACCAAGGTCATGGCCATCAACACCGGCAACCGCCCGGCGGCCTTCACCGGCACCACCTACGGCGCGTTCCGCCTGATTGGCACGCCCACCTCGACCGACCGCCGCCAGTGGCAGCTGCTGGGCGCGTGCGACAGCACCGTCGCCGTGCGCGCGCTGGGCGTCTCCACCACCGTGGACGGCCTGTACGGCATCGCCGGCAGCGGCGGGCGCTTCCGCGTCATGTCCGGCTGCACCCTGGACACGCCGGCCGCGCAGTGCACGTGGACGACGACCAACCGCATGGGCACGGACCTCAACGGCAACGGGACCATCGAAGGCACCGAGACGCCCACCTTCACCAGCAGCATCGACTTCCCGCCGAACCACACCGGCATCACCCCGGGCAACATGTTCGTGGTCTCCAGCGCGGCGCTGGCGTCCGCCCTCCCGGCGGGCCTCGGCCGCGTGTACCTGACGATGAACCGGGGCCAGACGTGGCAGGACATCAGCAGCAACCTGCCGAACGTGCCCGTCAACGTGGTGCGCTTCGACCCGTCCGACGACACGAACAACACGGTGTTCGCCGGCACGGACCTGGGCGTCTACAGGACCACCAACCGCGGGGCCACGTGGGAGCGCTACGGCGTGGGCCTGCCGCTGGTGCGGGTGATGGACATGTTCGTGGGCCGCACGGGCGGCCTGCTGCGCGTGGCCACCTTCGGCCGCGGCATGTGGGAAATCTACCCGTCCGCCACCGCCGAGAAGGGCGTGGCCGGCAACGGCGACTATGACCGCAACGGGCAGGTGGACTTCGTGGACCTGCTGGCCACGGCCAACCGCCTGGGCACCACCCCGGCCACCGAGGCGAAGCCCTACTACGACTGGAACCAGGACCTGACCGGCACCACCAACGCGGTGGACGAGCAGGACCTGACCCAGCTCATCAACCGTTACGGAGGGCGGCCGTGAACATGCGCGCGTCCTCTTCCCCCTCTTCGTTCCTGATGGAGCGCAACATCGTGACCCAGCGCATCGCCGTCGGTCTCACGCTGCTCGCGGCATTGTTCGCCAGCGCGTGCGGTGACGACCCGAAGCCCCAGCCCGCGGAGGCCACCCTGGCCTTCCGCTCCCAGCCCGGCTCGGTCCGGGCGGGAGAGGCGCTGGGTGAAATCGAAGTAGCCCTCGTCGACTCCAGCGGCAGCGTGCTCACCGACCGCGGTGGCACGGTGCAGCTGGCGCTGGCGGATGCCCCCGCCGGCGCGCAGCTCGGTGGGGCGACCCGTGTCACGCTCAACTTCGGCGTGGCCCGCTTCGGCCGCCTGTCCGTGACGAAGTCCGCCGCCAACATGAAGCTGGAGGCCTCGCTGGGCTCGCAGAAGGCCACCAGCCAGGCCTTCACCGTGCGCCCGGCGCCCCCCGCGGCCCTGGCCATCACCGCCGGCCCCACGGACGTGGACGCCAGCAGCGTGCTCGCTCCGGTGGCTGTCACCCTGAGGGATGCCTACGGCAACCTCCCCGAGGAGCCCGTCACCGTGACGGTGGCGCTGGAGGGTGGCACCGCGGGCGCCACGCTGTCCGGCAACACCACCGCGACGACGGTGAACGGCGTCGCCACCTTCACGGAGTTGTCCATCGACGAGGACGGCGAGGGCTATGTGCTGGCCTTCTCCGCGCCCGCGCTGACGACGGCGAAGACCGCGGCCTTCAAGGTGCGTCCGGCCCAGCCGGCCAGCCTGAGCTTCACCACGCAGGCGGCGCAGTCCACGGTGGCGGGCGCCGCCCTGGCGCCGGTGAAGGTGTCGCTGCTGGATGCCAAGGGCAAGGTGGCGAAGAAGGCCGAGGGCACCGTCACCGTGGCGCTGGTGGCCGCCAACGGCGCCACGCTGGCGGGCACGGCCACCGCGACGGTGGAGCAGGGCGTGGCCACCTTCAGCGCGCTGCGCGTCAACAAG
>JBKGHK010000180.1:0-15738 GCA_046520375.1 Pyxidicoccus sp. 3LFB2 | reverse complement strand
GGGCAGCGGAAAGGTGTCCCCCGAGGGCCGCGAGCGCGCCATGGCAGCAGTGCGCCTGTTCGGCGTGGCAGCGCGCGACTCACACCGCCGGGCGAAGCCAGGCACCAGGTACCGCCCGGGCAGGGACCGGACGCGACCCGAGGGCATGCTGTTCGGAAATGTCGGGACATTTGCCAACGCAAAACCCCCGACATTTCCGAACAGTGACCCTCCGAAGCGCCCCCGGGAGCCCCTCCTGGGGCGGGAACGGATGCAGGCACGGCGTGGCGCTTCGCCGCCACCTGCGTTCCCTGCACGGAGGCATCCCCTGTAAACACCTCTCACCTTGAATGAGAGGCGCGAGCACCAGCCCCCGCCACCACAAGGCTGAAGCGTCCCCTCTGCTCAGCTCAGGCTTCAATAAGCGGCGCGAGTACGAGGCACTGTCTGCGCGGGTGGTGCCATTCTGGAAACCCGACACCTCATCTCAAGGTGCACTGTGGCGCGCGCAGGTGCCGTCGAGTCGTGCCATCGTCGGCGGCCATGCCATCCACCACCACCCGCATCGTCCAGGGCCCCGCGGGCCGGCTCGTCGTCACCGACTCCGGTGAGGGCGGGCTGCCCGTCCTCTTCGTCAACAGCAACGCCGGCAGCCGCGAGCAGTGGGCGGCGCAGCAGGCGCACTTGAAGCAGCGCTCGGTGTCCTTCGACCTGCGAGGGATGGGTAACTCGGACCTGGACCCGCAGGGGCGCTACGGCGCGAAGGAGATGGCGGAGGACGTGAACGCGGTTGCCGATGCGCTGGGACTGAAGCGCTTCGTCCTCGTGGGGCACAGCTTCGGAGGCACGGTGGCGGGTGAGTACGCCATCCGCTGGCCCGAGCGGCTCGCCGGGCTCGTCTTCGTGGACACGGCCGGCACGATGCAGCCGCTGACGCCCGAGCAGGTCACCTGGTTCCGCGACGGCATGCGTCCGGAGACGTACCGCGACTTCATGGACACGTGGTTCGCCCCCATCCTCCAGAACGCAAAGCCGCACACGCGAGAGTCAGTGATGCGCTGGCTGCACTCCACTCCGCGCGAGGTGGTGCTGGGCGCGCTGCAGAGCATCCTCACGTACAACTCGGACCCGGTCTTCGAGCGCTACAAGGGCCCGGTCCATACGCTCGTCGTGGATGCCTTCATCCAGCCCAATGCCTATCACCTGCTCTACCCGGGCATTGCGCACACGGTGTTCACGGGCGTGAGCCATTGGCTGATGATGGACACGCCCGAGGAGTTCAACGCCGCGCTCGACGCGTTCCTCGCCACGCTGCCGCGACAGTGAAGAGCAGGGCAGGGGAGTACCTCGATGGTCCGGCCGTGGCGCTGAAAGCAGTCAAGGCCTACGTGCCAGCAACTTCACGGAGGCAGCGATGACGAAGCCGAGCCTCACAATCGTCCGGCACGTCAGCGACGGAGCCCCGAACGAGCTGGAACCAGGCAAGGTCGAACTGGAGGACCGACGGCACGAGCCCCGCCTGCCGGATGAGTCGGACATCGTTCGCTACCTGAGGACAGCGACTGTCTTCGCTGTCACGGCGGGCATTTCCCGGGATCTGCTCGCTCCGGAGCGCCCCATCATCGACTCCCTTTCCCATCTGACGGACGGCGTCTGGAGCTGGTCGAACGACCTGCCCTACTACGTGGAGACCTACAACGCAGAGCTCCCGCCCGCGTTCATTGCCCACGTCCGGGCCCGGCTGGTGGCCCGGGGCTGAGCATCACAGCTCGCCGGTGTCGAACACGGTGACGGGGTGGTCCGGGCGGCGCGAGTCCTGGCCCACCAGCTTGAAGCGCACGGTGGAGTGGGTGCCCCGGTCATGCACCTCCACCACGCCCACGTTCAGACCGCTGTAGGGGTTCTTGTCCGCGCCGCCCACGCCGTCCATGCGCACGAGCCTCGCGGCCGGGCCGGCATCCAGCTTCAGCAACAGCTCGGTGCGAGGCAGGTGGCTGGCGGCCCATGCGGAGAAGCCACGCCGCAGGTGCGTCACCGCGCTGGAGGTGAACTGATACATCCTGCCGCGCGAGTCGCCCAGCCAGTCGATGGCGAACGCGCAGCCCAGGTGCACGTCGCCGCTGAGCAGCACCACGCGCTGCCCGGGACAGCGCTGCTGGTGCGCGAGCAGCAACCCCAGCAGCTTGTCGCGGTCCGGAAGGTTCCACGGGTGCGTCCAGCGGTCCCTCGCGTCGCCCCGGTGGCTGCGCAACAGGGAGATGGCCACGGCCGCCCAGGACGCCAGGTACACCATGGGCACGCCCAGCATGAGGAACACCGCGCGGCTGTCACGGTGCGCATCCAGCCACGAGGCCAGGCGAGCGAGCTGCTCGGGTGAGTACATCCGGGCCTGCTCGCCGCCACGGCGCTGGCTGCGCAGGTCCATGGCGAAGAAGCCGGTGTGGCCGTAGTCGAAGCTGAAGTCGAAGGTCTCGGGCAGGGCGCCCGTGCGCGGGCCGAGCACCCGAGAGGCCTGGTAGTCGTGATACGCGGCGCGCGCGCCCTGGCCCAGCCGTTGATACTCCGGGCCCGAGTGCTCCGGCTCGGCGCCCCAGTTGTTCATCACCTCGTGGTCATCGAGCATCGGCCACGTGGCGAAGTCCGCCTGCAGCGCGCGCCAGCCGGGCAGGTCCCAGAACTGACGGTAGCGGAGCTGGTACAGCCGCCGCACCTCTTCCGCCGAGCAGTCCAGCAGCCGCGCCCGTCCCGGCGGCGCCACCTGGCGGAAGTAGTCGGGAGAGGCGAGCGACAGCGACGGAGGCTCGTCCACGTAGAGCTGGTCGCCGCCCAGCAGCAGGAAGCGCGCGCCATGTGACTCCAGCGTGTGGTGCGCGGCCTCCAGCATCGCCGCGGAGAGCGGCCGCACCTCGCCCGAGGGAGTGAAGGGCTGATGGCAGCTCAGCAGGCCGAAGGTGAACGTGGAGGGCATGTCGCCGGGGTTCGAGGGCAGCGTCTCGAAGCGGCCCTCACCGACGAGGACACCGTCATTCTCGCGGGTGATGCGGAAGCCATGGCGCCTCAGCGGGGACAGCGGTGGCTCACCGGGGAAGTCGCCAGGGTAGAGGAGGGTGCCCGTCCCGTCCGCGTCCGCGTCCGGGGCGAAGCGCCAGAACACGGAGCGCCGGGGCCCTTCGCCATCGAGCGGCCACACCTCCAGCCGATGTGGGCCGGGTACCTCCGAGCGCAGCCACAAGCGCACCGAGCCCGGCCCCACGGCCCCCACCGCCACGGCGCACGGGAAGCGCAGGTCACCGAAGCGCGAGCGGGGCAGGGGAGGGCGGGACATGCGCCTTGAATCCTATGCATCGCGCGACAAGCCTGACGCCGGTTGCCTCGGCTACGAGCAACATGGCGAGCCCGAGCAGCCCCCCCAACGGTGCGTTCGGTGGACGTCATCTCTCGACGGACCATTTCCCTGACTTGCCACCCTGTCCTCGATTCACAGCCCCCTGTGCTAGGAACCGCGCGAGTGCCGCCCACCGGCGGCCGGCGCTTCCGGCAGGAGTGCCATACCGGGGCGTCCCCATTTCCACGAGGAACCCATGACGCCCCGAAGCTCCGCGTGCCGTGTCACCACCCGACTCGCCGTCCTCCTCGCCGTGGCCAGTGGCTGTGGAGGCCCGGCCTCCGAAGGTGACGAGGCGCTCGGCACCCTCGCGCAGGAACTGACACGAGGCCCGTGGACCTTCGAAGGCAAGCCACTGGACGCGTACACGCAAGCGGAAGCGCAGGTGGACTTCGGAGCGTCCACGGGCTGGAACGCCAACAATCAAATCACCGTCGGCTCCTCGGACGGCAACGAGTACCTGCGCGTGAAGCTGGCGGCCAGCACCGAGAACGACGGCGGCAAGTTCTATCCGCTGCTCTGGTCGTCCGGTGAGTACGCCACGGCCACGCTCCGCTGGAGGATGTTCCTGGAGCCCGGCTGGGACTTCTACAACGGCGACCTGAAGCTGGCGGGCGTCACCGGAGGGAAGGGCTACACGGGCGGCGCCGGAGACGAGGCCCAGGCGAACTGCGACGGCTGGAGCTCGCGGTTCGTGCTCGGCGGCAACCCCAACAACAAGCTGTATGCGTACTACTACGGCTGCGACATGACGGGCACGCCGTCCGGCGGAATCCTCTACGGCAACAAGCTCGGCACGGGCTGCACGGTGACGGTGGGCGAGTGGTACACGCTCATCATCTCCGTCCAGGCGAACACCAGCGGCCAGGCGAACGGGAAGCTGCGCATGTGGGCCCGGCGCGAGTCCGACGGCACCGTGTGCACCGTGGCGAGCAGCGACACGCGCCGCTTCGCCAACGACACGGCCACGTACACGTGGCACGAGAACTACCCGCGCAAGTGGAATGCGGAGTGGTTCCGCGGAGGCGCCGGCACGCCCCCCGCCGAGGACCACTTCCTGCGCATCGACGACGTGCTGTGGAACAACTACTTCTACTCCACCGCCCCGTCGCTCTGAGCCCACGCTTCACGAAAGCAAGACACCCGGCCCACCCACCGTGGGCCGGGTGAGCGCGGCGGGAGAAGGTGAAACGCCTGTTTCACGCCCGCGTCGACCCGGGTGCTGTGGCTGCCCGCTACCGCTGCAGAATCGACTCGACCGACTTCGCGCGCTCCTCGTCGGTCGTCTCCGGGTTGAGCGGGAAGGGTACGTCGACCCCGCGCTTCACGGCGGGCCGCTCCGCGATGGCCTTCAGCCACCGTTGCAGGTGGGGCAGCCCGTCCACCGACACACCGGCCCAGTCGTGGATGCGCACCCACGGCCACGTGGCGATGTCCGCGATGCTGTACTCGCCCGCGAGGTACTCGCTCTCCTTCAGCTGCGCGTCGAGCACCGTGTACAGCCGCCGCGTCTCGTTCTGGTAGCGGTCGATGGCGGGCTGGAGCTTCTCCGGGAAGTAGCGGAAGAAGACGTTGGCCTGGCCCTGCATGGGGCCCACGCCGGACATCTGGAACATCAGCCACTGGATGACGCGCGAGCGGCCCTTCGCCTCCGTGGGCATCAGCTTGCCCGTCTTCTCCGCGAGGTAGAGGAGGATGGCGCCGGACTCGAACACGGCGAAGTCCCCCTCGGCCCGGTCGACGATGGCGGGGATGCGGCCGTTGGGGTTGATGCGCAGGAACTCTGGCTGCTTCTGCACGCCCTTGCCGATGTCCACCGCATTCACGGTGTAGGGCAGGCCCAGCTCCTCCAGCGCAATCGAGACCTTGTAACCGTTCGGCGTCGTCCACGTGTAGAGGTCAATCATGGGTGTGTCCTCATAATGGGGCCTGACGTTCTCCGCTGCATCACCGCGCCCCCGGTGGCTGCAGCGACGTTTCGGCGGCCCGCCAGCGCGTGTCCACCCACGCGCGCAGGTAGGCGACCTCGCCCTCGAAGTCGTTCAGGTCCGTCCGCTCGCTCCAGCGGGGGAAGACGCGGTACTCCGAGCCCCAGCGCGCCTCGTCCTTGAGCGCCGCGGCCCGCAGCTGGGCCGCGTACGCGTCGACCAGCCCGAGCATCTCCTCCCGGCGCAGCGGCCCCTGGAGCAGCTCGCGGTAGTGCGCGGCCAGGGACTCGGAGATGACCGGGTCCGCAATCAGGCGTGCGAAGAGGTGGTTCTCGTTCGTGAAGGTGTAGAGGTCGTTCGCGTCCAGGCGCCGGGTGTTCCAGTCCTGCCCGAAGCTCGCGTCCAAATCCCAGGGGATGTAGCGGAACCGCGTCCCCGGTCCGCGCGCGCGGTAGTGGTAGGCATTCTTCGCCACCGAGTCCTTCGTGTACGCGAGGTTGGCGAAAATCCACCAGTCCTCGTAGTCGCGCGCGTCGAACCAGGCGTCCCGCTCGGCGCGGAACTGCTCCAGGCTGGCGTCCGAGACGAAGGCGGTGAGCGCGTCGATGGCCTGGTAGGCCTCGTCCCCGTCCTCGGGCTGGCCCTCCTTCTTCTCGTAGCCCTGGCGCAGCTTCACCTTGGGCAGGCCCGCGGCGTCGAGCCGCGAGAAGTTCGCGTCACCGCCCACCGCCTTGAAGAGGTCTCCACCCGGGTCCAACCCCCGGTCCGCCAGGAAGTGCTGGTTGAGGTGGTCCGTCACCGTGAAGAGGCCGTGGTACTCGCCATTCACGTAGACCACCGCGCTGAATGCCTTCATCTGGATGTGGTCCGGCGACATGCGGTTCCACAGCTCGAAGGCGAGCCGGGCGCGCATGTATGAGTTGTCATTGAACGGGCTGATGAGCACCAGCTTGCGCCGGCCCATGAAGCCCCCGGCCTGCTCGGGCTCGTCGAAGGTGTAGCCGCTCTCGAAGTCGAGCGTGAGGCTTCGCTTGGGAAAGCGCAGCGACGTGTCCCCGCGGTAGCGCGTCTCCGCGAGCATGCAGCGGCCCTTGTAGATGACGCGCGCCGGGCGGTAGCCGTCATCGTCCGGCAGCGAGGACGACATGAAGAGGTGGAGCACGGGCAGCCCGTCCTCCTCGGCGTGGCGCCAGGGGTCGGGCGGGGCCGAGGCGCCCTCGGCGTCGCGAGCGTCCTCCCCGGCAAATCCTGGCGAAGGGCCGGGGCTCCACGCGCTGACGCCCTCCAGGAGCGAGGCACTGTCCGCGCCCTCACACTCGGGCGGAGCCACGCTCCAGCCGCTCGGAGGCGCGCAGGCGGAAAGCACCGCGCACAGGGCGAGCAGCCACACCCCCACCGCGCTGTGCCGTCCCCGTCCGCCCATGCTCCCTCCCCTCCCCGCAGAGGAAGGTAGCCATTGCGGCGCACGCGGGCAGCACCTGCCGGAGCGCCCGCCCCACCCAGGTGCGCGGGGCTTGCGTCGCTTCGTCAACACAAAGCCCCGCGGCGCCAGGGGCACCGCGGGGCTCGGAAGCCTGCCGGAGTCGTGAAGCGCTACCGCGTCACGGCGCGGCCGGAGCCTGCACCGGGGCCTTCGCCTTCTTCTCCGCGTTGGCGAAGTCGCCGGCCTTCACCTGCGTCACCTTCGCCCAGTCCAGGTGCCGCTCCATGGCCTTGCGCACGTCCTCGGGCTTCAGCCGGGACAGCTTCTCTTCAATCGTCGCGTCGAAGGCCATCGTGCGTCCCAGGTACAGGTACCCGGCGAGCTGCCGCGCCAGGCCCGCGTCCTGTGCCCGCGCCGACTGCCGGTACTCCAGCAGGCCCGCACGCGCCTTCTCCAGCTCCTCGGCCGAGTAGCCCTTCTGCACCGCGCGAGAAATCTCCTCGCGCATGGCCACCTCCAGCCGCGCCGCGTTCTCCGGGGCGAAGATGGCGTAGGTGACGAAGTTGCCCACCGCGTCGATGTCGCCCGCGTCCAGGCCGCTGCCCACGCCGTAGGACAGGCCGTCCTGCTGGCGGATGCGCGTAGCCAGCCGCGAGTTGAGGAAGCCGCCGCCCAGCACGAAGTTGCCCAGCAGCAAGGCCGGCCAGTCCGCGTCGTCCTTGCGCAGCTTCAGCGACTGGCCCGCGAGGTAGTACGCGTTCGCCTTGTCCGGCGTCTCCATCGCCACCGCCTGCGGGCCGCGCTCCACGAATACCTGCGCCACCCGCTTGAAGGGCGCCGGGCTCTTCCAGCCGGAGAGCAGCTCACCCGCCAGCGGCATCAGCTCCTTCGGCTCGAAGTCGCCCACCACGGCCAGCTCGCCGTTGGACGCGCCGTAGAAGGCCTTGTGGAAGGCGCGCACGTCCTCCAGCTTCGTGTCCTTCACCCCGGCGAGGCGCTCCTCCAGCGTGGGCACGTAGTAGGGGTGCCCCTTCGGGTAGTGCCCGGACAGGGTGCGCCAGAAGGCGATGCTGCCCTGCATCTCCGGCTCGCTGCGCTGCGACTCCAGCGCCGCCAGCCGCTCCTGCCGGAGGAGGGCGAACTCGTTCGCATCGAAGGCCGGCTCGCGCAGCACCTCGGTGGCGAGCTTCAGCGCCTCGGGGAGGCTGGCGCGCGGGCACTCGATGGAGACGGTGGCCCCGGTGATGCCGCCGTCCACGCCCACGCGCGCCTTGAGCTTGTCGAACGCGTCCTGGAGCTGCTGCCGGCTGCGCTTCTTCGTGCCTCGCATCAGCATGCGGCCCACGTACTGCGCCGCGTCCGTCTTGCCGCGCACGGCCTCTTCGGTGCCCCAGCGCAGGTTGAGGACCAGGTTCACCATCTCCCCGCGCGTCTTCTTGGGGAGCACGGCGTACTTCACGCCGCCGGGCAGCTCGCCGCGCTGCACGCGCGCCTCGATGTTGGCGGGGGACGGATTGAACTGCTCACCCGTGGCCACGGCGTCGCGGCCCTTGTAGCCCTCCATCATCTTCGCCACGTTCACCGGAGGCGGCATCTCCGCGCGGTCCGGCTTGGGCGTGGGGATGAACGTGCCCAGCGTGCGGTTGGAGGCCTTGAGGTACGTGGCCGCCACGCGCGTGACGTCCTCGGGCTTCACGGCTTCGATGCGGTCTCGGTGCAGGAAGAACAGGCGCCAGTCGCCGGTGGCGGCCCACTCGGACAGCTGGATGGCGGCGCGCTCGGAGTTGTTGAGCGTCAGTTCAATCGACTTGATGAGCTGCGTCTTGGCGCGGGTGACTTCCTCCTCGGTGAAGGGCGTCTTGGCGGACTCCTCCACCGTCTTGAGGAAGGCCTCGCGCGCGGGGCCCAGCGGCTGGTCCTCGCGCAGCTCCACGGAGAAGGCGAGGACGCCCGGGTCCCTCAGCTGCAGGTTGGACGCGCCGGTGCGGGCCACCTTCTTCGTCTCCACCAGCGCCTTGTAGAGGCGGCCGGACGGGTTGTTGCCCATGATGAGCGTGAGTACGTCGATGGCGGCGTAGTCCGGGTGGGCGCCCTCGGGCACGTGGTACAGGCTGGTGAGCAGCGAGGTGTCTCCCACGCGGCGCAGGGTGACTTCGCGCTCGCCGTCCTGCACGGGCTCGGCGGTGTACGTGGAGGGCACCGGCGTGGCGGGCTTCTTCAGCCGGCCGAAGGTGTCCTGGACCATGCCGAGCGCCTTGGCCTCGTCGAACTGGCCGGCGATGACGAGCACGGCGTTATCGGGCCGGTAGTACTTCCGGTAGAAGTCCTGGAGCCGGTCGATGGGCACGTTCTCCAGGTCCGAGCGCGCGCCGATGGTGGCCTTGCCGTAGCTGTGCCAGATGTACGCGGCGGACATGACGCGCTCGAAGAGGATGCCGCGCGGGTCGTTCTCGCCGGACTCGAACTCGTTGCGGACGACGGTCATCTCGCTGTCGAGGTCCTTCTTGGCGATGAAGCTGTTGACCATGCGGTCGGCTTCGAAGGACAGGGCCCAGCGCAGGTTGTCGTCCGAGGCGGGGAGCGTCTCGTAGTAGTTGGTGCGGTCCAGCCAGGTGGTGCCGTTGGGACGGGCGCCGCGCTCGGTGAGGGCCTGGGGGACGTTCTTGGTGGTGGGCGTGCCCTTGAACAGCAGGTGTTCGAGCAGGTGGGCCATGCCCGTCTCGCCATAGCCCTCGTGCTTGCTGCCGACGAAGTACGTCACGTTGACGGTGACATTGGGCTTGGTGGGGTCTGGGAAGAGGAGCACGCGCAGGCCATTGGGCAGGCGGTACTCGGTGATGCCCTCCACGCTCGCCACCGGAGCGAGCGCCGGGCCCTTCGCCTTGCCCTTCGCCGGAGCAGCCCGGGCCGTGGAGGCGGGCGCTGCCTGTGGAGAGGGGGCGGGGGACTGGGCCCATACCGGGGAGGTGGCCACCAGCAGGGCGGCCAGCAGGGGGAGCGGGGTACGACGCTTCATGCGGTCCTCGCGAGTCGTCTGGAAGTGCACCGGCTTCTAACCCGGCATGGGCCCACCGCCATCCCGAACGGCGCCAGTCCGGCCGGCCGGGCGTCTCGGGAGTGACACCCCTGGGGGCGGAGGCGGGGAAGAACAGGAGAAGCGGGTGGGGTGGGGGAGGGGGCTGGGTGACTCCACGGGTTCTCTGTTTCGACCCCACCCTGTGAGGTTGACTGCGGGCCTGGCCGACGTAGCATGAGTGCGGGCACCCGAAGCCCGTGTGGATCCGCGCTCGGTGATCCGAGAGGGTCGACGTGTGCGGTTCGAGGCTCCGAACAATGAGGGCCCGTGCGACCTGTCAGGTCTTTCTGGGCTGAGCCACCGTGTCAGATTGGATTGCTAGGGTGCATGTCATCCAGCCGGGGAATGCGCTCCGGCGGGAGGGGAGGAGCAAATGGCGATGGCGTCAGGTGGAGACCTGCTCATCAGGCAGAGCATGCAGGAGCTGCGCGAGTCTCATCTCGAGGTGCTGGCGGCACATGCGCGGGTGGACGAGAAGCTCATCGAGGTCGAAGGGAACCTGAATCAGTTCCGGCAGGACGTCTCCGGGCTGAGTCAGACGGTGGGTGTGGCGAGTCAGGACCTGGCTTCACTGCGACAGGCCATGGGGGTGGTGAATCAGGACGTGACTTCACTGCACCAGGTCGTAGGTGCGGTGAGTCAGGACCTGAGGTCGATGCGTGAGGCCGTGGGCGAGGTGAGTCAGGATGTGACTGCGCTGCGCCAGACGGTGGGAGAGCTCGACCAGAAGGTCGACTCCGTGAGTGAGACGGTGGGGGTCCTGGGCGAGAACGTGAAGGTGCTCGACCAGAAGGTCGACTCCGTAAGCGAGGCGGTGGGCGCCCTGAGCCAGACGGTGGGCGAACTCGGCCAGAAGGTGGAGGTGCTCGACCAGAAGGTCGACTCCGTGAGCGCAACGGTGGGCGCCCTGGGCCAGACAGTGGGCGAGCTTGACCAGAAGGTGAAGGTGCTCGACCAGAAGGTCGACTCCGTGAGTGAGACGGTGGGCGTTCTGGGGCAGAACGTGGGCGCGCTCGACCAGAAGGTGGACTCGCTGGGCGAGACGGTGGGCGTCCTGGGTCAGCGGGTGGATTCGCTGGACCAGAAGGTCGACTCGCTGGGCGAGAACATGGGAGCGATGAGTCAGCGGGTGGATTCGCTGGACCAGAAGGTCGACTCACTGGGTGAGAACATGGGGGCGATGGGCCAGCGGGTAGCGGCGATAGACCAGACCGTGGGAGTGATGGGCCACAAGGTGAACGGCCTGAGCCAGACCACCGAAGTGCTGGGCGACGGCCTCACCGGCCTCACGCGAGTCGTCCACTCCACCAAGGTCACCCACGAAGGGTTCTTCGAGAAGATGGGCCGCACGCTGAACGTGCTCATCGATCAGCAGTCGCAAGACCGGACCACGCTCACGGACCACGAGCGCCGGCTGACCCTGCTCGAACAAGCCTGAGCCCTCGCACAAAGGAGGGCGGCACTCCACCGCCCTCCCATCCGTGCCACGCGGGCTGAGGGTCAGGCATCCGACGCGAAACACCGCCCCGCACATCCCCATCCTGTGTGCTTCCCCAGCGCGGGGATTAACCTCAGCCCACGGCCCGGGCTCCATGGCCGACACGAAGGGACATGCGATGCGGCTGGTGCTCCTCTCCGACACGCACATGCACCACGAGGCGCTCAACGTGCCTCCGTGCGACCTGCTCATCCATGCCGGAGACTTCACGGGCCGGGGGCGCCGCCAGGAGGTGGAGGACTTCCTGCGCTGGTTCGCCCGCTGTGAGGCGCGCGAGAAGGTGCTCGTCGCCGGCAATCACGACTTCCTCTGCGAAGAAGCACCCGACCTCGCCCGTGCGCTCATCCAGCAGGCGGGCGTGCACTACCTCAGTGACGAGGAGGCGCGCGTGGCCGGGCTGCGCATCTGGGGCTCACCCATCACGCCGCGCTTCGGGAACTGGGCCTTCAACCGAGACCGCGGACCGGACATCCACGCGCACTGGGAGCGCATCCCCGAGGGCCTGGACCTCCTCATCACCCACGGGCCCCCGAAGGGCCTGGGAGACCGGACCTGGTCCGGCGTCGACGCCGGCTGTGAGGATCTGCTGGCCCGCGTGCGCCACGTCAAACCCCGGCTCCACGTCTTCGGCCACATCCACGAGGCCCACGGTGAGTACGCGCTGCCCGGCCTGTCCACGCGCTTCCTCAATGTCTCCAACTGCCGCCTGCTGCCCTTTGGCGTCCGCCCTCCTGTCGTCCTGGAGCTGGAGGCGCTGGAGCCTCGCACCTCGCCAGGGGAAGGCGCGGGGCAGGGTGCTCGCCCGGTGGCCCGGAGCTGAAGGCCCCCCGCCCTTCCGCCCGGCGAGGAGCCTGGGGCCCGGAGGCTCCCGGTTGGAGGCCGGGCCGTACCTCGCGGGTGAGGTCGTGCAAGCATCGTCGCCCAGGCGCGTTAGTAGTAAGCACCGCCCGGGCGGGGCCGTGCCCTGCCCCGTGCGCACCAGGAGTCCCATCGGATGAAACGATTTCTCATCGGCTCGCTGGCCTTCATCGGCGCGATGTCCGTCCTCTTCGTGGTGGGCCTCATCGGCCTGATGGTGCTGGCGTCGGCGAGCCGGCCGACGGTGCCGTCCAGTGTCGTGCTGGAGCTGGACCTCGAGGACCCGCTTCCCGAGTACGTGCTGGGCGACTCGCTCAGCGCCGCCTTCGGGGAGGACCCGTCCACGGTGCGCGACGTCGTGGACGCGCTGGAGAAGGCAGGAGACGACCCGCGCGTGAAGTCGCTGGTGGCGCGCGTGGGCAACCCGGGCAGCCCCGCCGCCGCGCAGGAGCTGCGCGACGCGGTGAAGGCCTTCCGCGCCAAGGGCAAGAAGGCCGTGGCCTACGCGGACACCTTCGGCGAGCTGGGCAACTCCACCGTCGCCTACTACGTCGCGTCCGCCTTCGACGAGGTCTACATCCAGCCGTCCGGTGAGCTGAACATCACCGGCCTCGCCTTCGAGACGCCCTTCGCGCGCGACGCCTTCGCCAAGCTCGGCGTCACTCCGCGGTTCCAGAAGCGCGCCGAGTACAAGAACGCCGTCGACACCTATACGGAGCAGGGCTTCACCGCGCCGCACCGCGAGGCCATGGAGCGCTACACGCAGAGCCTCTTCGGCCAGGTGGTGCGCGGCATCGCCGAGGACCGGAAGATGACCGAGGACGCCGTGCGCGGCCTCGTCGACCGGGCGCCGTTCTTCGGCCAGGAGGCGCTGGACGCGAAGCTGGTGGACGGCCTGCGCTACCGCGACGAGGTCATGGCCACGGTGAAGAAGGACGCGGGCGAGGGCGCCGAGCTGCTCTACGTGCACAAGTACCTGGGCCGCACCGGCCGGCCGCACACCTCGGGAGACACCATCGCCCTGGTGTACGGCGTGGGCGGGGTGGCGCGCGGCAAGAGCCAGTCCAGCCCGCTGGGCGGCGGACAGGTCATGGGCGGAGACAGCGTGGCGGCGGCGCTGCGCAAGGCCACCGAGGACTCGCGGGTGAAGGCCATCATCTTCCGCGTGGACAGCCCGGGCGGCAGCTACGTGGCCAGCGACACCGTGCGCCGCGAGGTGCAGCGCGCGAGGGACGCGGGCAAGCCCGTCATCGTCACCATGAGCACCTACGCCGCGAGCGGCGGCTACTTCGTCGCCATGGACGCGGACCGCATCGTCGCGCAGCCGGGCACGCTCACCGGCAGCATCGGCGTGTACGCGGGCAAGTTCGTGACGGATGACTTCTGGGAGCGGCTCGGGGTCAACTTCGAGACGGTTTCCGTGGGCCGCAACGCCACCATGCAGAGCTCCGACACGGACTTCACGCCGGAGCAGCTCGCTCGCGCGGAGGCGATGGTGGACTTCATCTACGCGGACTTCACGAAGCGCGCGGCGGCCGGGCGGAAGATGCCGCTGGAGAAGCTGCAGGGCGTGGCCAAGGGCCGCGTGTGGACGGGCGAGGACGCGCTGGCCAACGGGCTGGTGGACGCGCTCGGCGGTTACCCGAAGGCGCTCGCGCTGGCGAAGGAGCTGGCGAAGCTGCCCGCCGACGCCAAGGTCAACGTGGAGGTGTACCCGCGCAAGAAGGCCACGTCCGAGGTGCTGTCCGAGCTGCTCGGCGGGACGGGGGAGAACAGCGAGGACGACGTCACCTCCGTGAGCGCCCTGTCCCCGTGGGCCCCCATGCTGGAGGCCGTGCGCGGCGTGTACACGCTCGGTGCGCGGCTGGGCCTGGTCGAGCAGCAGAAGGGCGCGCTCTCCGCCCCCGTGCCCCAGGCGAGCTGGGAGTGACGTGAAGGCCCGCGCGTCCTTCCCGGACGCGCGGGCGTCTCCACCGGACGCCGGACAGCCCCTGGCCTACAGCAGCGCCAGCGTCGGCTGGGCCTCCGGACGGGACAGGGGCCGGCCGAAGATGGAGTGGTAGCGCAGCTGCTGCAGGGCACAGCGCTGCCGCTTCGGGTCGAAGACGAGACAGCGCTCCACCGGCCCCGCGTAGACGTGCAGCGAAATCGCGGGTCCCTGGTGGGCGATGACGCGGTGGATGGGGGCCTCCGGGCAGCGGACGTCCACGTAGCCCGCCCCCACCGGCCCCACCACCGTCGGAGCCCCCAGCCGCGCCGGGCCCGGCCCCAGGCCTCCGGACACCAGGCCGTAGTTCTCCAGGATGAAGGTGCCGGACTGGATGCTGAACCAGCACTCCTGCCCGTCATGGTCATGGATGGGCGAGACAGCGCCCGGCTCCCAGCAGTTGATCAGCACCTCCAGCCGCGCGTCCCGGTAGACCAGGTTGCGCGTGTACCGGCCGCGGCTGAAATGCAGATACGGCTGGAGACTGGACGGCTCCACCACGAGCCCCGCGAGCCTCTCACCTACACCCAAAAGGCCCGGCTTGCGGCCGGCCTCCTCCCGAAGGAGCCCCACCAACGCGTCGAGGGACATGGCGCCCATGAGGGAGAAGCTAGGTAAGGCACCGACACGGTGCCTATTGGCGTGTTGGATGGGGGACGGCCGGCCGTCCGACGCGCACTTGAGGACAGGCATGTCATCCAGTACATGACACCCGCCTACGCAGGACGGCCCCCAGGAAGGGGCGGTCCCGGGTTTGCAATGTCGTGGACGCGGAACCATCTGGCGCCCGCGAGGAAGCCGCGAGCCCGGTGGGAAGCGTACACAGAGCGTCACTTTCCTGGACCGACGCCGTGCCTCCCGAGAGGCGCCGCCGAGGTGGGGGCCGAGGAACCGACATGAAGAAGCGACTGGGTGACATCCTCGTGGAGCGCGGTGTGATTGATCCGCTGCAGCTCCACTCCGCGCTCGCGTACCAGCGCAAGTGGGGGGTGCCGCTGGGGCAGGTGGTGGTGGATCAACGCTTCTGCACGGCGCAGCAGGTCCTGGAGGCGCTGGCGGCGCAGGTGGGGATGGAGACGGTGGAGCTGGACGTCCAGGCGTCGGACACCCACCTGACGTACCTCATCCCGGAGAAGGTGGCCGAGACGCACCGGGTGGTGCCGCTGAAGCTGGAGGGCAAGGGCGGGCGGGACTCGGTGCTGGTGGTGGCCATCGCCGCGCCGGCCAGCCTGGCCTCGCTGGACGCGGTGAAGAGCGTCTCCGGCAAGTCGCGCGTGGTGGCGAAGCTGGCCACGGACGCGGCCATCCGCCGCGCCATCGGCCGCATGTACCGGGGCGAGACGGGCGACGCCGCCCCTCGCCGGCCCGGCATGGAGGCCTTCTCCCTGCCCGAGGCGGACGAGAGCATGCCCATGCTGCTGGGCGGCAGCATGGCGGAGCTGACGAACATGGAGGCCCCCTCCACCGAGGACGGGCTGCCCATGCTGTCCTCGCTGGACGAGGCCACGCGGCCCACGCCGGTGCCCGCCGTACAGGTGCCCCCCGCGCTGAAGCCCGCGCCGGTGGCCGTGAAGCCCACACCCGCGCCCATGAAGCTGCCCACG
>JBKGHK010001805.1:0-200 GCA_046520375.1 Pyxidicoccus sp. 3LFB2 | reverse complement strand
CCGGGGACTTCATCCGCCTGTACAAGATGAAGCCGGAGCTGCCGCTGGTGCGGGGGCTTCCTCGCCCATGGCCGCCGCGCGAAGAAGGACGCCCCCGGAGGGCACCTGCTTCCCCGCAGCCGCGCGTGGCGCTACCGGACGGAAGTACCGCCCCTGCTGGACGACGTGCTGGGGACAGGGGCTTCGCGGTGCTGACGCGG
>JBKGHK010001804.1:0-200 GCA_046520375.1 Pyxidicoccus sp. 3LFB2 | reverse complement strand
CTCGGCTGCTACTCCCCTCCCTCTAGAGGGGTCGAGACAGAGCCAAGGAACGTTCATTCCGCGAGGCCCCTCCCCGGAGGGGAGGAAGCGGCGAGGACGTCTCGTTCGCGGCAGCCAGCGCCCGCGGGGCGGGGAGGGGCAGGGCCATGGATTTCCTGGAGATGATGCACGCCGATGCCATGCGTGACGCGGCGGGGCTG
>JBKGHK010001803.1:0-201 GCA_046520375.1 Pyxidicoccus sp. 3LFB2 | reverse complement strand
CGGTGAACCTGCCGAACAACGAAGAGACGCTCGAGGCCATCATCGACAAGTCGGTCCGAAAGATGACGATTGACGGCCTGGGGAAAAGGGTGAAAGCAAATCCCCGTTCCCGAAAGGCCCAGCCACGAAGGGGTAACCTTCATTCGGTCCTGGAGGACGTGCGCAACAACCTCATCATCGGCACGTCGATGATCATCGCCC
>JBKGHK010001802.1:0-202 GCA_046520375.1 Pyxidicoccus sp. 3LFB2 | reverse complement strand
CACACCTCGGGCCTGACCGCGCGGGAAACCGCGTGGCCGGGCCCGTGGCGCGTTTTGCGGGCCAGTGTGCCCTGCCCGACCTTTTGGGGGCGCGGGGTTCCACGAAAACGTCGAGGTCCGCCGCCCCGGCCAGCGCCGTGGGGGCCTTCAGCCCCCAAAACGACAACGCCCCTCCGCTCACGAGGAGCAGAGGGGCGTCGGT
>JBKGHK010001801.1:0-204 GCA_046520375.1 Pyxidicoccus sp. 3LFB2 | reverse complement strand
GCTCGATGCGGAAGCCGCGCACCTTCACCTGGGTGTCGTTACGGCCCAGGAACTCCAGGGTGCCGTCGGGCAGCCAGCGCGCCTTGTCGCCAGTGCGGTAGAGCCGCTCGCCAGCGCCGAAGGGGCTGGGGATGAAGCGCTCGGCGGTGAGCGAGGGCTGACCCAGGTAGCCCCAGGCCAGACCATCTCCACCGGCATACAACT
>JBKGHK010001800.1:0-206 GCA_046520375.1 Pyxidicoccus sp. 3LFB2 | reverse complement strand
GGGGACCTTTGCCTGGACGGGCAACACGTTGGACTTCACGCCCTCGGCGCCCTGGACCGGACGCCAGGCCCGTGACGTGGGGGCGTGAGCGCCGGGGGCCAAGGACGTGGGGGGGCGCGGGGACTGGCGGAGAGCCTGTCCCGGACCTTCAGCATCAGCTCGGCCGACACGAAGCGACCCTTCCTGGTGGAGATGCCCATCCCGGT
>JBKGHK010000017.1:0-36784 GCA_046520375.1 Pyxidicoccus sp. 3LFB2 | reverse complement strand
CGCCGAGGCTCGCGCCGCTGCGTCACCGCGGGCGGCGGCTCACCGACGCACGACTCCAGGAACCCCAGGTCGGGCCCCACGCCACAGTGCTCCCCGAGGCCCGGGACGCCCGGGTCCCCACTGTTCCGCGCGGGAGAGTTGGCGCGCGTGAAGTAGTCGTTGTTGGCCGGGTCCTCGACGAAGCGCGGGTCATCGACGCGCGAGCGCGCATCCTGCCCGCTGCGCCGCTGCCAACCCGACAGCGTGGTGTCCTTCCCATCCACGCGGAAGGCAATCGCCTCACCCGGCCGGAAGGCCAGGTTGAGGTCCGACACCAGCCCCTTCACCCCGGACAGCTTCACGTCAAACGCGCGCGGCGTGTCATAGACGATGTTGCCCGTGACACGCAGCCCCTCCACCGGGCCATGGTCTCCGTCGCCCAGCTTGAGGCCCGCCACGGGCAGCGAGGCCAGCGTGTTGTGGTACAGCCGCACGTTCCGGCTGGTGCCCACGCGCAGCCCGTCCCCCATGCCGCCCTTGTCCCGGGTGCCGTTGAACACGAGGTTGCGCCGCACGATGACGTCCGTGACGGGCTGGTCATCCCAGATGAGGTTGCCGCCCAGTGACAGCCCGCGCCCGCTGTCCCACACGCGGTTGCCCTCGATGAGGATGCGGCGCGCGGAGTAGTGCACCACCATGGCCGCGCCCTGCGGCGCCGTGGTGGCCGGGCGGTAGCCGTAGAACTTGTTGCCCCGGATGGTGACGCGCTCACACGTCTTGATGTCGACCGCGTTCTCCCGGTCCTCGTGGAAGCGGTTGCCCTCCACGATGATGTCCGTGGGGATGCGCTTCCCTTCCGTGGTGTCCGGCCCCTGGCACTGGAACGAGTCCCCGCCGTGGCCCCACGCCTCGTTGCCCTGGATGAGGATGCGCGCGGTGTCCGGCTGCACCAGCAGGCCGTGGCTGTCCTTCGACGCGCCCCACCGGTAGTCATGCACCTGATTGCGCAGGAAGCCGATGTCCGCCGCGCCCCCGTAGAACGTCACCGCCGCCGGCCCCTGGCCTCCCGACACGTGGCTGTTTCGCACCACCACATGCCGCGCCCCCTGGAAGCGGATGCCATGCACCTCCGAGCCCGCCGCCTGGATGTCGAAGCCGTCCACCACCCAGTAGCTCCGGGAGATGCGCAGCATGGGACCCGTCTTCCCATCGCCTCCGCGCAGCACGGGCTTCGCGCCGCCGGGAGCCGCCATCAGTTGGATTGGCGCCCCGGGCTCGCCGTCCTTCGCGGCGCCGCCAATGTCCACCCGCTCGCGATACGTCCCGGCATGCACCCAGGCCGCATCCCCCGGGCCCAGGCGGGACACGGCATGGCGGAGCGTGCGCCACGGCCGCGCTTCCGTGCCGGGGTGGGCGTCATCGCCTCGCGGGGAGACATGGAAGACGCGCCGGGGCTTCCGCTGCGCGAAGGACAGGTCCGGCCGCACCTGCGCGCCGATGCCCGCGTCCGTGTCGCGCGACGGCCCCTGCGCCAGCGCCGGAGCGGCGGAGAGCAGAAGCAGCAGCATCCAGCAGGTCGTCATGGCGACAGTCGTCGAGCGCATTGCTTCCTCCCCGGCACGTGCACGGCGTGTCCCGGACGGAAGATGGCGCGACGTCTTCAAGAAGCTGCCGAGGGACAGGCCAGCGCCCGCCCGCTCACATGGAGAGCAGGCAGGCGCGGAGTCAACCCCGGTGGGCTACTGCTTCAACACAGCGAGCGGCTAGAAGCGCACCTGCATCCGCACGCCGCCGTAGAGCCACGCGTGGAGGGTCTTGTCCTCGATGTCGTCCGAAGCCTCCATGTCGAGGGGGCTGTCCCCCTCCACGTCCACCTTGATGCTGGCCTTCGAGTACTGCGCCACGGTGAACGTGGCGAAGGGCCCCACGTAGACCTTGTCGCTGACGCGGAAGTCGACACCGCCCTGGGCATTGGCGAACTCGAAGCCCGCGATGGTGGAGCTACCTTCAATGGGCGCGCCCCCCAGCTCTCCAGAGGCGTTCAGGGAGAGGCTCTCGTAGCCGACGCCCACTCCCAGCCAGGGGTTGATCTTCGCAGCCGGCGCGAAGTGGTAGGCCACGTTGACGCCGAAGCGCAGCTGGGTCACGCCGCAGCTGGTGTCCTCGAGGTCGCTGTCGTCGCAGTCCTCGGGGAGCTGCCCGATGCCGTACTGGAAGGAGGCGCCCAGGTAGAGGTTGGAGTTGAGGAAGTAGCCCAGGTCGACCTGCAGCGGGATGACGCCGGAGACGGCGTCGCTCAGCTTCGTCTCCTCGTCCTCATCCTGCGAGCCCATGGATTCGCCAAAGGGGATGCCGTAGCCCGCCCGGAGGCCCAGGGAGAAGCCCGCTCCCGGCCCGCTCTCGTCGGAGTCGTCAGCCCCCTCGTAGCCCTCGTTGTAGGAGGAGTCGTCCTCCTGCTTCAGGAAGCCATCATCGCGCCAGTCGGCCAGGGCAGCGGGAGAGGACAGGACGAGCGACAGCGCGGCGAGCTTCTTCAGGTTGGACGTGGTCATGGGAGACGTGGGTTCGGGATGGTGAGTGGGTCCACCGTTGCGTGGTGGGCGAGCTTCCTGACGAGCCCCTCCCCGCTTTATTCAACACCCCGAAGCGAACGCCTCAGGCGCGGGCGAACCAGACCAACCCACTCCCCAGCAGGGGGATGACGACCAGCGCCCACAGTGCCAGGGCGCTCACCCCCAGGACGATGCCGGCAATGGCATACCCCCGGCGGTCGATGGGGGGCCGCGCCTCCAGGTCCACGCGCCGCAGCGCCAGGAAGCCGAAGACGATGGCGAGCGGTGCGAAGAGCGGCATCATCAGCGCGCCCACGCCCAGCAGCAGCGCGCTGCGCGCCATGGGGTTGTTGACCTCGCGGTCCCAGAGCCGGCGCAGCTCCCGCTCGGGCACCTCCACGCGGAAGAAGAGCTTGCAGCGCGTGTCCATCAGGAGCTGCAGCGCGTTGACGAACGGGATGAGGGCGAACGCGAGCGCGATGGGGCCCAGCACCTGAGCGGCGAGCAGGCCCAGGCCGAGCGGTACCCCAGGCAGCGCGTGGCGTGCCCACGGCTGTCCCTGGAACCAGGCGACTCCGATGGCCGCCGCGACCAGCAGCCCCAGCGCGGCCAGCACCTGCCCGTAGGACAGCGCCACCGGCACCAGGGGGAGCATCAACAGGCAGCTGCCGACCACGAGCCACGCCCGCGAGTCCCGCTTCCCCCAGAGCCCGCGCTTGTAGGTCTCCAGGTAGTTCACCTCGGGCCGCGCCGCGCACGGGGCGCAGTACAGCGTGCCCATCACCCAGGCCGTGCACGCGGTGCACACGAAGGCACCACAGCGCTGGCACGTGGCCCCCGCGAGCTCCTCGGGATGGGTGGCACACCGGGCCAGCGCGTAGGGGGACACCTCGAAGGACATGGGCGCAGTGTCGCACGCTCCGGTGGGAGGCCGGCACCGCGTTCGCGCACCCCGCCCGGCTCCACCCACGCCGACGCGCGAAGGACCTGCGCGGCGCGGCCCGCGAGGTTATGACAGACATTGCCTGCCTGCCCGGCGTGGAGCCACCGCCCTCTGGCGCACGTGAAACATCACGCCTGCCTGCCTGCTCTCAGAGGGGAAACAACCCTCGCGGGTCGGCCGCAGGTCCATGTCAGTCCCGGGTTGTATGGCTTGAGGTGTGATGGATTTCGCCACCCTCGATACGCTGAGACATCAGCACCCCGCGTGGCGGCTGCTGGTCGCGGACCACGCGCCGCTCATCGCCAGCTTCCTGCACCGCAGCTTCCTGGAAGCGAACGCGCGCGCGCTCCCCCAGCGGGAGCTGGTGCTGAAGCTCGAGGACCACCTGCACACGCTGCGCGAGCGGCTGGGGGAGGAGGCCTTTCCCCGCACGGCGACGGCGTACCTGGATGACTGGGCGGCGGACGGCCGCGGCTGGCTGCGCAAGTTCTACCCGCCGGACACCGACGAGCCCCACTTCGACCTCACCTCCGCGGCCGAGCGCGCCATCCGCTGGCTGTCCCAGCTGGCCGACCGCTCCTTCGTGGGCACGGAGTCGCGGCTGCGCACCGTGTTCCACCTGCTGGAGCAGATGACCGAGGGCACCGAGGTGGACCCCGAGGCCCGCCTCGCCGAGCTGGAGCGCCGCAAGGCCGACATCGAAGCGGAGATGGCCCAGGTGCGCGCCGGCCGCGTGGAGCTGATGGACGAGGCCGCCCTCAAGGACCGCTTCCAGCAGATGGCGGACACGGCGCTCGGCCTGCTGTCCGACTTCCGCGAGCTGGAGCACGGCTTCCGCGAGCTGGACCGGGTGGTGCGCGAGCGCATCGCCACCTGGGAGGGCACCCAGGGCGAGCTCTTGGAGACGGTGCTGGGCGAGCATGACGCCATCAGCGGCTCGGACCAGGGGCGCAGCTTCCGCGCCTTCTGGGACTTCCTCATGTCCCCCACGCGCCAGGAGGAGCTGACGCGCAAGCTGGAGCGCGTCTTCACGCTCCCCGCGGTGCAGGCGCTCAAGCCCGACCCCCGGCTCTTGCGCATCCACTTCGACTGGCTGGAGACGGGAGAGCACACCCAGCGGACCGTCGCCCGACTGTCCGAGCAGCTCCGGCGCTACCTCGATGACCGGGCGTGGCTGGAGAACCGCCGCATCATGCAATTGCTGCGCGGGGTGGAGCAGCACGCGCTCGCGGTGCGCAACCAGCCGCCGGGCCGGGCCTTCATGGAAATCGACGAGCCGTCGCCCTCGGTGGAGCTGCCCCTGGAGCGCCCCCTGTTCTCGCCGCCCGTGCGCCTGCGCATGGCGGACGCGGAGGTGCTGGAGGCCAGCGAGGACGTGCCGGCAGAAGCGCTGTTCTCCCAGGCGTTCATCGACAAGGAGCGGCTGCGCGAGAGCATCCGGCACGCGCTGCAGACGCGCGAGCAGGTGTCGCTCGCGGAGCTGCTCCACGAAGCCCCCCTCCAGCAAGGCCTCGCCGAGCTGGTGGCCTACCTCGACCTCGCGTCCGACGAGCGGACGGCGCTGTTCGAGGACACACGGACGCAGACGCTGACCTGGACGGATGCGCGAGGTCGCGCGCGCCGCATCACCCTTCCCCTGGTGCTCTTCCACCGATGACTCCCAATCCTTCCCGTTCCGTTGATTCCTCCGACGCCCTGTCCCTCGTGCTGGTCGCCTTGATGAAGGGCGTCGTCTACCAGGAGGGCGACGCCGCCCTCTGGAGTGGCCTGCTCAACCTGCAGGGACGCGTGCGTGAGCACGTGACGGTGCTCGGCCTGCAGCTCGTGCTCGATGAGACCGAGGGCTATGCCTACCTGCGCCAGCAGCCCACCGCCGAAGGGGGCGCGGCGCTGCCGCACCTCGTGGCCCGCCGGCAGCTGGGCTACGGGGTGAGCCTGCTGCTCGCGCTCTTGCGCAAGAAGCTCGCCGAGTCCGAGGCGACAGTGGGCGGCCCCCGCTCGTGCTGCGGCGCGAGGAGATATTGGATTTGGTGCGCCTGTTCCTCCCGGAGGGGACGAACGAGGCGCGGATGATGGACAAGCTGGACGCGGACATCGCCCGGGTCATCGAGCTGGGCTTCTTGCGCAAGCTGCGCGGCGGGGATGACGCCTACGAGGTCCGCCGCATCCTGAAGGCCTTTGTCGACGCGCAGTGGCTGGATGCCTTCCAGCAGAAGCTCGCGGACTACCGCGCGCACCTGCGCGCCCACCTCACCGAAGAAAACGGAGCCACCCCATGAGCACCGCGCATTCCTTCAATCAAGCGGACCTGCTCGACCTCACCGCCACCGATGCGCGCGCCGGGTTCCGGCTGCACCGCTTCGAGGCCTACAACTGGGGCACCTTCCACCAGCGCGTCTGGCACCTGGGGCTGGGCGGCGACAACGGGCTGCTCACCGGCGACATCGGCTCGGGCAAGTCCACGCTGGTGGACGGCGTGGTGACGCTGCTCGTGCCGCCCCAGAAGCTGGCCTACAACAAGGCGGCGGGCGCCGAGTCGCGCGAGCGCACCCTGCGCTCCTACGTGCTGGGCCAGTACAAGTCCGAGCGCGGTGACGGAGGACAGGGCGCGAAGCCCATCTTCCTGCGCGACGGGACGAACTACTCGGTGCTGCTCGGCCACTTCTACAACGAGGGGTATGACCAGCACGTCACCCTGGCCCAGGTGCTGTGGATGCGCGAGGCCGAAGGCCAGCCGGCGCGCCTGTACATCGTCGCGGACGGGCGGCTCTCCGTGTCCGAGCACTTCGCGGGCTTCGGGGCGGACATCGCCGCGCTGAAGAAGCGGCTCAAGGCGCTCAAGTGCGAGGTGCATGAGACCTTCCCGCCCTACGCGGCGGCCTTCCGGCGGCGCTTCGGCATCAAGGACGAGCAGGCGCTGGACCTCTTCCACCAGACGGTGTCGATGAAGGCGGTGGGCAACCTCACCGACTTCGTGCGCCAGCACATGCTCCAGCCGTCCGCGGTGGAGCCGCGCCTGGCCGCGCTCATCGGCCACTTCGACGATTTGCACCGCGCGCACGAGGCCGTCCTCAAGGCCAAGAAGCAGATGGCGCAGCTGGAGCCCCTGGTGCGCGACTGCGAGCGCCATGAGGCCCAGGCCGCCGAGCTGGCCACCCTGCGCCGCAGCCGCGAGGCCCTGCGCCCGTGGTTCGCCGTGCAGAAGTCGCGCGTCGTGGAGGCGCAGCTCACGGGCCAGGCCACGGAGCGCGAGCAGGCGCGGGTGGAGGCCGGAGAGCTGACCGAGGAGCGCCGCCGCCAGGGCACGGAGCGCGACAGGCTGAAGCAGGCCATCGCCGCCAACGGAGGCGAGCGGCTGGAGACGGTGAAGGCGGAGCTGGCCCAGCGGCGCCGGCAGAAGGACGCGCGCTTCCAGAAGGCGGAGCGCTATGCCCAGCTCGCCCTGGCGGCGGACCTGCCGGTGGCGGTGGACGCGGACACCTTCCTGTCCAACACCCGCGCCATCCAGACGCTGCTGGCGGCGGGGGAGGGTGAGCTGGCGAAGCTCCAGGCCGCGCTCACCGACGTGGGCGTGGAGGCCCGCGCGCTGGGGCACAAGCACGCCGAGGTGGGCGCGGAATTGGAGTCGCTGAGGCGGCGCCGCTCCAACCTGCCGTCCCGCATGCTGGCCCTGCGCGAGCGCATGTGCGCGGAGCTGGAGCTGGACTCGGAGGCGCTGCCCTTCGTGGGTGAGCTGCTCCAGGTGCGCGAGGAGGAGAAGGACTGGGAGGGTGCGATTGAACGCGTGCTGCATGGGTTCGGCACGTCGCTGCTGGTGTCGGACGCCTGCTACGCCAAGGTGGCGCAGTGGGTGGAGCGCACGCACCTGGACGGGCGGCTCGTCTACTACCGGGTGAAGGAGGAGGGCGCGGCGCGCGTGCCCCCGCTGCAGCCGCATTCACTGCTGCGCAAGCTGGCGCTCAAGCCGGACTCCGGCATGTACCGGTGGCTGGAGGCGGAGCTGGCGCGGCGCTTCGACTACGCCTGCTGCGACACGCTGGAGCAGTTCCGGCGCGAGCGGCAGGCGCTCACCCGCTCCGGGCAGATGAAGCGCGGCGGTGAGCAGCACGAGAAGGACGACCGCTTCCGCCTGGATGACCGCTCGCGGTACGTGCTCGGCTGGACGAACGAGCAGAAGCGGGCCGCGCTCGAAGCCGAGGCCCGCTCACTGGAAGCGCGCCTGGTGGACGTCACCACGCGCCTCCAGGGGCTGGAGTCCCGCCGCAAGGCGCTGCAGGGACGCCGGGAGCTCTTGAGCCAGCTCGCCGTGTTCGACGCCTTCCGGGAGCTGGACTGGCGCCCCGTCGCCGCCGACCTCCACCGGATGGAGGAGCAGCTCCGCGAGCTGGAGTCCGCCTCCGACGTGCTCCACACGCTGGAAGGCCAGCTGGTGAAGCAGGAGCGCGCCCTGGAGCGCACCGAGGCGAAGCTGAAGGAAGTCGAGAAGCGCCAGGCCCGCCTCGAAGTGCAGGAGGAGGCCGCGCGCAAGGCCCTGGCCGCGTACGAGAAGGCGCAGCGCGAGGCCACCGACGAGCTGCGCGCGTGCTACCCGCGCATCGAGGCGCTCTACGCCGAAGTGGTGGGCAAGGGCGCGGTGGAGGCCGACGCGGGCGACGAACGCGAGCGGCAGCTTCGCGAGGAGCTGCAGAAGCGCATCGACGCGGAGGGCAAGCGGATGGAGCGCGGGCGCGAGGCCATCATCCGCGCCATGCAGACGTACCGCGCGGACTTCCCCCTGGAGACGCAGGAGGTGGACGCGAGCCTGGACGCCGCCGGTGAGTACAGCGCCATGCTGAAGGCGCTGCGCACCGACGACCTGCCGCGCTTCGAGACGCGCTTCAAGAGCCTGCTCACGGAGAACACCATCCGCGAGGTGGTGAACTTCCAGGGGCAGCTGCTCCGCGAGCGCCAGGACATCCGCGAGCGCATCGACACCATCAACCGCTCGCTCCGGGCCATCGACTACAACCCGGGGCGCTACATCCTCCTGGAGGCCACGCCCAGTACCGACGCGGACGTGCGCGAGTTCCAGGCGGACCTGCGCGCCTGCACCGAAGGGACGTTGTCCCCGCCCGGGGGCCCCGAGGACGACGGGTACTCGGAGAAGAAGTTCCTGGAGGTGAAGCGCATCATCGAGCGCTTCCGCGGGCGCGAGGGCAGCGCGGAGGCGGACGCGCGGTGGACGCGGCGGGTGACGGACGTGCGCAACTGGTTCAGCTTCTCCGCGTCGGAGCGCTGGCGCGAGGACGACCGGGAGCACGAGCACTACACGGACTCGGGCGGCAAGTCCGGTGGCCAGAAGGAGAAGCTGGCGTACACGGTGCTCGCGGCCAGCCTCGCCTACCAGTTCGGCCTGGAGTGGGGCGAGACACGCTCGCGCTCGTTCCGCTTCGTCGTCATCGACGAGGCCTTCGGCCGGGGCTCGGACGAGTCTGCGTCGTACGGACTGGAGCTGTTCCGGCGGCTCAACTTGCAGCTGCTCATCGTCACGCCGCTGCAGAAGATTCGCGTCATCGAGCCGTACGTGGCCAGCGTGGGCTTCGTCCACAACGAGGCGGGGCGCAGCTCGAAGGTGCGCAACCTCACCATCGACGCGTACCGCGCCGAGCGCGACGCCCGCGGCCACTGAGCAGGCAGGCAGGGGAAGGAGGGCGCCAACCACTGGACGGTGCCTTCATTCCCGCCTCATTCCCCACCCAAGGGGCCGGGTGTGCGTGCTAAGCGCTGGACGTGAGTCCAAGGCATCGAGACCCGGAGGCAACTTGTCCCCAATGAAGGCCCTCGTCGCCGCAGCCCTTGTCGCAGTCGGGCTGCCAGCGCTTGCCCAGTCCCCGCAGGAGGCGAAGCCGGCCGCGGCCGGACGTGAAGCACTCGCCATCCCCCATGAGAAGTACTCCCTGCCCAATGGGCTGGAAGTCATCCTCTCCGTCGACCGCAAGCTGCCCGTGGTTGCCGTCAACGTCTGGTACCACGTCGGCGCGTACCACGAGCAGCCCGGCCGCACCGGCTTCGCGCACCTCTTCGAGCACATGATGTTCCAGGGCTCGAAGAACGTGGCCGACGACGTGCACATCTCCCTGCTCGAGCAGATTGGTGGCACGGACCTCAACGGCACCACCAGCTTCGACCGCACCAACTACTTCCAGACCGTTCCCAGCAACCAGCTGGAGACGGCCCTGTGGTTGGAGAGCGACCGCATGGGCTTCCTGCTCGATGCCCTCACGCTGGAGAAGCTCAACACCCAGCGCGAGGTGGTGAAGAACGAGCGCCGCGAGGGGACGGAGACGGCCCCGTACGGCATCGCCCGCGAGAAGGCGTGGCACGCCCTGTTCCCCCTGCCGCACCCGTACCACGGGGACGTCATCGGCTCGCTGAAGGACCTGGACGCCGCCACCCTGGACGACGTGAAGGGCTTCTTCCGCAAGTGGTACACGCCCTCCAACGCGACGCTCACCATCGTGGGCGACATCGACGTGGAGAAGACCAAGGCCCTGGTGCAGAAGTACTTCGGCACGCTGCCCGCCGCGCCCAAGCCCACGCGCCCGGACGTGGCGCCGGTGAAGCTGACCAAGCCCGTGGTCATCCGCCACGAGGAGCGCGTGGCCCGGCTGCCGATGCTGTCGGTGCAGTGGCTCACCCCCGCGTACCTGGAGGAGGGCGACGCCGTCGCGGACGTGCTGTCCACCGCGCTGGCCACCGGCAAGGCGAGCCGCATGTACCGCCGCCTGGTGCTGGAGAAGCAGCTGGCCCAGAGCGTCAGCGCCACCCAGCAGAGCCAGGGCGCGCAGTCCGTGTTCGCGGTGAACGTGGTGGCCCGCCCCGGCGTCACCACCGACGCGCTGCTGAAGGAAGTGGATGCCCTGCTGGAAGAGGTGCGCCGCGAGGGCGTCACCCAGGAGGAGATTGACCGCGCCCGCACGCGCTACGACACGCGCATGCTCGGGGGCCTGCAGGCCGTCGGCGGCATGGGCGGCAAGGCGGACGTGCTCCAGAGCTACAACCACTTCGTCGGTGAGCCCAGCTACGTGGCGCAGGACCTGGCGCGCTACGAGCAGGTGACGCCCGACTCCGTGAAGCAGTTCACCCGGGACACGCTGCGCAACGACGCGCGCGTCATCCTCCACGCCGTGCCGCCTGGCAGTGAGCAGGCGCCCACCCAGCCGAAGGAGCGCAAGTAATGCGTCGCCTCCTCACCGCCCTGCTCGTCACCACGCTGGCCGCCTGCGCCGGCAACCCGAAGCCTCCGCCGGCCAACCCGGACTCGCCCGCGCTGGGCGAGACTCCCGCCGAGCAGCCCAAGCCGGCCGGCAATGACCCCGAGGCCTTCCGCGCCCAGCCGCCGAAGCCCGGTGAGTCGCCGGAGCTGGTGCTGCCCACCTTCCAGCGCGCGACGTTGGACAACGGCCTCACCGTGCTGGTGAGCACCCGCAAGGAGCTGCCCCTCGTCTTCGCCGGCGTGGCCTTCGCGGCGGGCAGCGCGCAGGACCCGAAGGGCAAGGCGGGCCTGGCCGAGCTGTCCTACCGCATGCTGCTGGAGGGCGCGGGCAAGCGCGACACGGTGGCGCTGGACAACGCCTTCGCCGACCTGGGCGTGTCTCCTGGCATGGACGTGCAGTCCGACGGGGCGCAGGTGGGCGTGCGCGTGCTGAAGCGCAACCTGGAGCCGGCGCTCGCGCTGCTGGCGGACGTGGCGATTCGGCCCACGTTCAACTCGCAGGCCTTCGAGCGGCGCAAGAAGCTGCAGCTGGCGGACCTGGCGCGCATGCTCGGCTCTCCGTACACGCTGGGGCAGCTCGCGGCCCTCACCGCCATCTATGGCGAGGACCACCCGTACTCCCATATCTCCGACGGCCTGCCCCACACGGTGGACGCGCTCACGCTGGCGGACGCCAAGGGCTACTACCAGCGTCACGTCGGCCCCCGCGCCGCGGCGCTCATCCTCACCGGTGACATCACCCTGGACGAGGGCGTGGCGCTGGCGAAGAAGCACCTGGGCGCGTGGAAGGGCAAGGCCGCGCCGCCCGCGCCGCCGCCGGCCGTGGCCGCGCCGCCGCGCCAGCAGGTGCGCGTGATTCCGCTGCCCGACCTGGAGCAGACGGTGGTGCTGATTGGCCGCCCCGCCTTCGCGGTGGGCCACCCGGACGAGCACGCGCTGGAGCTGGCCACCACGGTGTTCGGTGGCTTCTTCGGCAGCCGCCTCAACATGAACCTGCGTGAGGCCAAGGGCTACAGCTACGGCGCGGGCGCCAGCGTGGAGCCGCGCCTGGGCGTGGGGCCGCTGGTGGCCTTCACCTCCGTGCGCCAGGACGTGACGGGCCCGGCCATCTCCGAGGTGATGAAGGAGCTGTCCGGCCTCAAGGAGCGGCCGATTACGGAGAAGGAGCTGGAGGCCGCGCGCGAGGGCCTCATCCGCGGCTTCCCCGGCGCCTTCGAGACGGTGGAGGGCCTGGGTGGCAGCGCCGCCGAGCTGTACTTCAAGCGCCTGCCGCTGGACGAGTTCAACCGCACCGTGGAAGGGCTGCGCAAGGCCACCGCCGCCGAGGTGCAGCGCGTGGCCGAGCTGTACCTGGACCCGGCCGCGATGCAGATGGTCCTCGTGGGAGACCCCTCCACCATCCAGGAGCAGGTGGGGCCGCTCAACCTGGGCAAGCTGACGCCCGTGGAGCCGGAAGCGGCTCCCAAGCCGTCCGCCTCGAAGTAGTCGTCTTCAGGGCCCTGCCGGGGTTCGCGATTCACTCGCGGGCCCCGGCGGCCCTGTCTGCTCTACCGCTCGTCGCCCTGGCTGGCGTTGCGCTCGTCGGCGCGCTCACGGCCGATGCGCTCGCGCTCCAGCGCGTCCGCCTCGTCGATGGGGCTGCGGATTTCGGGCACGTCGCCGCCCACGGGCGCGTCGCTGTCGAGCGCGAACTTCTGCTCGCTGGAGGCGTGGATGGAGTCCGCGGCGTAGAGCGGACGGGTGTCATCCGCCTCCAGGCCCCGCTCCACGCGGTCCTTCGCGTACGGAGGCTTGGTGGGGGACTCCTTGCCGCCCTTCAGGGGGTCGTACTTCCGGTTGGCCATGTGGCGCTCCTCGTCGAAGGGCGCGGGGAAGCCCCCCACGCCGGCGTACTGCTACGAGGCTCAATGTCGGAGCGCGCTCCGGGTCCACCAAGCTTCCCACGACGGCTCGTGCGCCCGCCTGCCTGGACGCTGAGAGGGCGTGGAACACGGGCGGCCTGCCGTGAGACTTCCTGGCGCCAGCCTGGGAGGCCGTCAGGGAGAGAGCGTTGGCGCGGTGCCGTCAGGAAGCGCGCCAGTCGCGGGTGGTGCACAGCGGAGGTCAGGACGGGTGCGCAGGTCCTGACCCCTGGAAACCCCTGGGGGGTGGACTAGCCCTTGGCTTCTTCCGAGGCCACGTCGTCCTGCTTCTCGCCACACGCCGGGGCGTCGTCGGACGACTTCTGCTCGCTCGCGGACGCCTGCGGGTCGTTCTTCGCGCAGTCACCGGCGCACGGGAAGCCCGAGAGTCCGCACTTGGAGCGCTCGCCGCCATCATTGCAGGGGGTGGCGCATGACGTCGAGCAGCTGCAGACCGCGTAGCACTCGGACTGCGCCTGGGCGCCAGGGGCAAAGGAGAGCGCGAAGAGGAAGGAGGTACCGGCGATGAACTTCGTCAGCGTGTTCATGTGTGCTCCTGTGAGGGAGACAACCTGTTCACGGCCCTTCATGGGCCGCGCATCCAGGTGTACCCGCACAGCGTGATGGGAGCGTGACAGGGCCGGAGCGGGCTCGAGCCACCGCGGGCTTCAGCCGGCGGAGAGGGGCGGCGGCTCCACCACCACCTGCATGGAGACGGCGGTGTGCTCGGCCTCCCAGCGCAGCCACAGCTTGGGACGGGAGGTGGTGGCGTTGCCCGGCCGCTTCACGCACAGCGACAACCAGTTGCGCTCGCGCAGGTAGCGGTCGCTGCCCACGGGGAGCAGCTCCGTCTGCATGAAGGACGGCAGGTCCTCCACGCCTTCGGCGGCCAGGATGCGCATGCCCAGGAATTGGAGCATGCCGGGGGGCGGGTGGACGATGGCGGAGGACGTCACCTGTTCAATCGCCGCCTCCGTCAGGCCGCCGTGGAGGTGCTCCGGGTTGCGCGAGCGGATGAGCCCCCGCGCGCCCACGTGCACGTCACCGGACACCACCGTCACCGCGCAGCATGACTCCTTGGCCAGGCGGAAGAGGTCCATGATGAGACGGGTGCGCTCACCGCGGTGCACGCCGGACTCCCACTGGTCCAGCATGTCGTCGCGCAGGTCCATCATCCCTCCCACGCCCTCGGCGGACTGTCCGAAGCGCAGGTGCACCAGGGGCACCGAGGACACGAGGATGACGTGCCGGTGCTTCACGCCCGTCTCCGGGCGCTCGCCGTGCAGGCGGCGCCACGCGTCCAGGTCCGCCCACTGCGTCTCGCTCATCACCGAGTACTCGGTCTTCCCGCTGGTGCGCACGCGGCTGGTGCGGCCGCTGCGCAAGTCCAACGCCACCACGTCCAAGTCACAGTCGTCCCCCTGGAAGCGCACCGTCTGGAGGTAGTGGTCCTCCACGGGCTTGCGCTCGCGCGGCGTCTTGTCGGCCGTGCGCAGCCCGCCGAGCTGGAAGGCCTCGAAGGCCACCGCCGCCGCGCTGTAGATGGCGCGATACCAGGGACACGCCTGGAGCTTCTCGTGCGAGCCCCAGCCGTCGAAGATGTCGTGGTCGTCCCACGTGAAGAGGCCGGGGACGCGCGCCATCATCGGAGCGATGCCCGAGGCGCCGCTCCACCGCTCGCAGTACAGCTCCACGTAGCGGGCCATCAGGTTTTCATGGAAGCCGGTGGGCAGCTCGCAGACGAGCTTCTCCTCCAGGGGCAGCTTGCGGAAGTCGACCAGCTCCTGGGACGTGTACCAGATGGAGTCCGCGTACACCTGGTCTCCACCGCCCAGCAGCAGGTGGAAGCCGCCGGCCGGGTCCTCGTGCTGCTCCTTCATGTCCTCCCAGCAGCCGAAGGGGCGCCCCATCTTCGACACCGAGTTCCACGCATCCGCGCTGCCACCACCGTTGCACGAGAAGAAGGCCGCGCGAGGCAGGCCTCCGCGCTCCGGGACGACGACGTCCTTCACGTCGTCCACACCTTCGAGCGGGGCAGCGCCTTCCACTGAGACGAAGCGGTAGGCCACGCGCTGGGGGGTGGCGTCGCGCCGCAGGGACACGTGCCACTTCCACAGCACGCCGGCCACCGGGCTCTTCAGGCCGGAGAAGTCCGCGGCCACCTCGGCCTGGGGGGCGACGGCGCCGGGGAGCTCCGCGCCGCTCGCGTCGAGGAAGACGAGCCGCAGGGGCAGGGGCCGCGAGGGGTCCGTGCCGGCGAGGTACAGGTTGACGGAGAAGGCCCACGTGTCCGGGGACTGCGAGTCCGCCACGTACAGCATCGGCCCGAGCAGCTTCTTCATGACGCCCCCCTGCGAAGTGCTCCAGGACCACGGCGTCCTGGAGCGGGGGAGAGTCTAGCGCGGAGGGCTGCGCGTCGGGGACGGGGGGACCTTCACCCGAGACGCGGTGCATGTCCCCAACTTGTCCACAGCCCCCGAGGGCAGCCGTTCACTTCCCGAGGAAGCCGAGCAGCGCGGAGTGGAACTTCTCCGGGGCCTCGAAGTGGGGGACGTGGCCCACGGCGGGAAGCTCGACGAGCGAGGCATTGGGAATGGCCTTGGCCACGGCCTTCCCGAGCTGCGGGTACTGGCCCAGGGTGGCGGCGACATCGGCGGGCACCTTGCCTCGGCCGATGAAGGTGCGGTCCTCCTGGCCGATGACGAGCAGGGTGCGCGGCTTCACGAGGGGGAACTCGTGGGAGACGGGCTGCTCGTAAATCATTTGCGACGTGGCGGCGGACACCCAGGCGAGGCGCGGGTACTCGGCGCTCTGGAGCTGCCGAGCGAAGAGCTGAATCCAGACGTCATACTCGGGCTTCCACTTCACGTAGTACGTCTGGTGGTACTTGCGGGTGCCCTCCTCGGTGGCCTTGAGGGCCTCGCGGTAGTGGTCCTCGGTGGACTGCCAGGGCACCTTGGCGCGGTAGTCCTCCAGGCCGATGGGGTTCTCCAGCACCAGGTGCGTGGTGGTCTCCGGGTACATGAGCGCGAAGCGCGTGGCGAGCATGCCGCCCATGGAGTGGCCCACCACGGCCGTCTCCTTGATGCCGAGGGTGTCCAACAGCTTCTTCGTCAGCGATGCGAGGGTGTGGAAGCTGTAGTGGATGTCCGGCTTGGACGAGCGGCCAAAGCCAAGCTGGTCCGGAACGACGACGCGGTAGCCGGCGCCGGTGAGGGCGGTGACGGTGCCCTGCCAGTACGCGCCGAAGAAGTTCTTCCCGTGCAGCAGGATGACGGTGCGTCCGTTGGCGCGGGCCGTGGGCTTCACGTCCAGGTACGCCATGCGCAGGTCCTGGCCCTCCACGGTGACGGGCAGGTACTGGACGGGGAAGGCGGAGGGAAAGCCCTCCAGGGCAATGCCCACCGGCTCGGCCGCGCGGGCCGGCTGGGCGGAGGCCGGGGCGGCGGTCAGCAGCAGGGCAGTGAGGGCGGGCAGGAATGAATGCGTGAGCATGTACCCGGTGTAGCGCGAGGCCCCCGGGGCCGCAGCAGCTTCGACCCCGCGCGCGTCCGACGGTGAGCGGCCTCCCTCTGGAACCCGGCAGCCCTCCTGGCACCTTGTCCAGCAGGCCGGCATCGTGCAGCCCGGATCAGCGTTTGTTACTGCACGGCCCGGAACTTTGCTGCCCCAAGGGATTGGGTGCTGACCGGGTCCTGGTTACAAGCGACTGATGCCTGCTTCGCCCCCACGCCTCCCCGTCCGCCACGCTGATGGCCCTGGAGAAGGTCCCCGAACCGCTCGGCTGCCCGCCCGGCCCACCCTGTGCGCACCGGGCTGAGCTTCCACTTCACCCTTCGGTCTCCGCGGGGCATAGGAGATTTCTTCATGACGGAGCGCAAACGGGTGCTGCTGGTAGAGGACAGCGAGAACGACGCGGAGCTGGCGCTCGCCGCCTTCGAGGAGGCCGAGCTCACCAACGACGTGGTGGTGGTGCGCGACGGACAGGAGGCGCTCGACTACCTCCAGTGCAAGGGCGCCTACACGGACCGTCCCAGCGGGGACCCGGCCGTGGTGCTGCTCGACCTGAAGCTGCCCCGCGTGAATGGCCTGGAGGTCCTCGAGAAGGTGAAGGCGGACCCGGCGCTCAAGAGCATCCCCGTGGTGATGCTCACCAGCAGCAACCAGGACTCCGACCTGGCGCGCAGCTATGGCCTGGGCGTCAACGCCTACGTCGTCAAGCCGGTGGACTTCCCCGAGTTCATGTCGGCCCTCAAGGAGCTGGGGCTGTTCTGGACGGTCATCAACCAGCCGCCCCCGAGAACCTTCCACAAGGAGGGCCGGCCATGACGCCCCCCTTCGACAAGCTCTTCAACCTCTCGGCCAACCCGTACATGGTGCTGGACCGCGACCTCCGGTACGTCGCGGCCAACGACGCCTACCTGCAGGTGACGGCCAGCAAGCGCGAGGACCTGCTCGGCCGGCGCGTCTTCGACCTCTTCCCCAATGACCCGGCCGACCCGGCCAACGCGCCCGCGCAGATGCTGCGCGATTCCTTCGAGCGGGTGCTTCGCGAGCGAAGACAGGACGTGCTCGCGCTCATTCCCTACCGCGTTCCCCGGCACACGCCCGAGGGCGTCGTGGAGGAGGAGCGCTTCTGGAGCGCCACGCACACGCCGCTCTTGGATGAGCAGGGCCAGGTGGCCTTCATCCTCCAGCACACGGTGGATGTGACGGAGCTGCAGCGGCTGAGGCAGGCGGTGCAGACGCCGGAAGGCGAGCGGGACACGCCCGCGCCCGTGGCACACACGCACATGGAGGCAGGGGTCCTCCACCGGGCCCGGGCCGTCCAGGAGGCGTACCAGACGCTGGACTCCGAGCGCCGCCACCTGCTCCGGCTGTTCGAGCAGGCGCCGAGCTTCATGGCGGTGCTGCGCGGGCCCACCCATGTCTTCGAGCTGGCCAACGCCGCCTACTATCAGCTCGTGGGCCACCGCAGCCTCGTGGGCCTGCCGGTGCGCCAGGTCCTCCCGGAGCTGGCGGGCCAGGGCTTCTTCGAGTTGCTGGACCGGGTGTACGCCACCGGTCAGCCGTTCATCGGCCGGGGGATGAAGGTCCTCGTGCAGCGGAGGAAGGAGGCGCCGGTGGAGGAGGCCTTCCTCGACTTCGTCTACCAGCCCCTGCTGGGAGCCGACGGCAGGATTGTCGGCATCTTCGCCCAGGGCCACGACATCACCGAGCAGATGCAGGCGCAGAACGCGCTTCGCGAGAGCGAGGAGCGGCTGCGACGGGTGGTGGAGGCCTCCGGAGCGGGCACCTGGCAGATGGACCTGGGCACCGGGCGCGTGTCGGCCGACCCGCGGCTGCTCATCCTCTTCGGACTGCCCCCCGAGGGCGAGCT
Source organism: Pyxidicoccus sp. 3LFB2 (assembly GCA_046520375.1). Taxonomy (GTDB): domain Bacteria; phylum Myxococcota; class Myxococcia; order Myxococcales; family Myxococcaceae; genus Myxococcus. Next base: position 18,774 of record JBKGHK010000017.1, on the reverse strand, counting down.
CACCCTGGAGGCCATCCTGAGTGGCATCCATCCCGAGGACCGCGCCCGCGTGGAGCACGCCGTGCGCTCGGCGCTCGCGGGCGAGGACGACGGCCACTACTACGCGGAGTACCGCACCCTGGGGCCGGGGGACGGGCGCGAGCGGTGGGTGGAGGGCCGGGGGCAGGTGTACTTCGATGCCAACGGCAAGCCCGTGCGCTTCATGGGCACCGGCCTGGACATCACCCTGAGGAAGGTGGCCGAGGACGAGGTGCGCCGGCTCAACCGGGACCTCGAGCGGCGGGTGCAGGAGCGGACCCAGGAGCTTCGCGAGGCCAACAAGGAGCTGGAGGCCTTCAGCTACTCGGTGAGCCATGACCTGCGCGCGCCGCTGCGGCACATCACCGGCTTCGCCCAGCTGCTCGACAAGCGCGCCGCCTCCGTCCTCGACGACAAGGGCCGGGGCTACGTGCGCACCATCTCCGAGGCGGCCCAGAAGGGCGGGCAGCTGGTGGATGACCTGCTGGCCTTCTCCCGGCTCGGGCGCGCCGAGCTGAAGCGCGTGCCCGTCGACCTCTCCCAGCTCGTCGAGGAGGTGAAGCGCGAGCTGGCGCCCGAGTGCGAGGGGCGTCAGGTGACGTGGAGGGTGGGGCGCCTGCCCGCGGTGCAGGGGGATGCGAGCCTGCTGCGCGTGGCCTTCAAGAACCTCCTCTCCAACGCCCTCAAGTACAGCCGCCCCCGGCGCGAGGCCCTCATCGAAGTCACGGCCGAGGAGCGGGGCGGCGAGGTGCAGGTCCAGGTGAGGGACAACGGCGTGGGCTTCGACATGCAGTACGTGGACAAGCTCTTCGGCGTCTTCCAGCGGCTGCACACCGTCGAGCAGTTCGAGGGCACCGGCATCGGGCTCGCCAACGTGCGGCGCATCGTCCATCGCCACGGGGGCCGCATCTCCGCCCGGGGCCAGCTGGACGAGGGCGCCACCTTCCAATTCACCCTGCCGCGGACGGCCGGGACGGAGAACCTGTCATGACGGACCTGAAGCGCGTCTTGCTGGTCGAGGACAGCCCCAATGACGCGGAGCTGACCCTCACGGCGCTGGACGACAGCGGCCTGTCGAATGAAGTGGTGTGGGTGAAGGACGGCCAGGAGGCGCTCGACTACCTCTACAAGAAGGGCGCCTATGCCCAGCGCGCGGATGGTCATCCGGCCGTGGTGCTCCTGGACTTGAAGCTGCCCAAGCTGGATGGCCTCCAGGTCCTGGAGCGCGTGAAGAAGGACGACAACCTCAAGCAGGTGCCGGTGGTGATGCTCACCTCCAGCCGCGAGGAGATCGACGTCGCCCGGAGCTACGGCCTGGGCGTGAATGCCTACGTGGTGAAGCCCGTGGGCTTCCCCGCCTTCGTCCAGGCGCTGCGGGAGCTCGGCCTGTTCTGGGCCGTCGTCAACCAGCCTCCGCCGGGCTCCGTGCCTCGAGGGGGGACGTCTTGACGCGAAGGAACGCCGCCGCGCACTCCGACTCGCTGCCGCGCCCGGAAGCGCCCCTTCACATCCTCCTGCTGGAGGACAGCCCGCAGGACGCGGAGCTGCTCGAGGCCACGCTGGAGGAGGCGGGCCTCATCTTCGAGCTGACCCGCACGGCCAGCCACGAAGGCTTCAACGCGGCGCTCGTCGGCTGTCGCTTCGACATCATCCTGTCCGACTACAACATCCCAGGCTTCGACGGGGTGGCCGCCCTGTCCGCGGCCCACCTGGCCTGTCCGGACGTGCCCTTCCTCTTCGTCTCCGGCGCCCTGGGCGAGGACAAGGCCATTGAGCTGCTCAAGCGCGGGGCCACCGACTACGTGCTCAAGGACCGGCTGGAGCGGCTGGTGCCCAGCGTCCAGCGCGCGCTGCGCGAGGCGCATGAGCGTCACGAGCGGCAGCGGGCGGAAGAAGGCCGGCGCAAGTCCGAGGAGCGGCTGCGACTGGCGCTCGAGTCCGCGCGGCTGGGCATCTGGGACGTCGACCTGCGGACGGGCACGTGCGAGCTGGACGCCACCGCCGCGGCGGCCCTGGGGGTGACTCCAGGCACGGTCCTCACCCTGGAGCGCTCGCTTCGCGCGGTGCACCCGGACGACTTCCTCCGGGTGCGTGGGGCCATCGACACCGCGCTCGACGTGGCGGTGGGCGGCCACTACCAGCTGGAGTACCGCCACATCGGCGGCGAGGACGGGGTGGAGCGCTGGGTCTCCGCCAACGGGCAGGCCTTCTTCGACGCGCAAGGGCAGCCGCTGCGCTTCGTGGGCACGGTGCGCGACATCACCGAGGCGAAGCGCGCCGAGCAGGAGCGGGCGCAGATGGCCACCGTCGTCGAGGAGAGCACCGACTTCGTCGGCATTGCCCACCTGGACGGCCGCGCCTTCTTCGTCAACCGGGCCGGACAGCAGTTGGTGGGGCTGGACGGCCCGGAGGCGGTGCGCCAGACGCGCTTCATGGACTACTTCATGCCCGAGTCCGTGCCGGAGGCAGAGCGCATCCTGAAGCTCGCGCTGGACACGGGGCACTGCGGGGGCGAGCTGCGCTTCCGGCACTTCAAGACGGGCGAGTCGATTCCCGTCTGGTGGAACCTCTTCCCCATCAAGAGCCCGCAGACGGGCCGCACGGTGGCGATGGCCACGGTGACGCGCGACTTGCGCGCGCAGAAGCAGCACGAGGCGGAAATCCAGAGGCGGGTGGACTTCGAGCAGCAGCTCATCGGCATCGTCAGCCATGACCTGAGAAACCCGCTCAACGCCATCACCCTCAGCGCCAGCATGCTGGTGCGGCAGGAAGGGCTGGACGAGCGCAGCACCAAGGGCGTGCGGCGCATCCTCACGAGCGCCGAGCGGGCGACCCGGATGATTCGCGACCTGCTCGACTTCACCCAGGCGCGCCTGGCGGGGGGCATCCCCATCGAGGTGAAGCCCGTGGACCTGCACGAGCTGGTGAGCCAGGTGATTGACGAGCTGGAGCACGCCCACCCCGAGCGGGCGTTGAAGCTGACGCAGGAAGGGGACACGCAAGGCGCGTGGGACCCGGACCGCATGGCCCAGGTGGTGACGAACCTCACCACCAACGCCCTCAAGTACTCGCCGGAAGGCAGCCTGGTGACGGTGCGCACGCGCGGAGAGGCGAACGCCGTGGTGCTGGAGGTGCACAACCGGGGAGAGCCCATCGCGCCCGAGCGGCTGCCCCACCTCTTCAAGCCGCTCAGCCGCGGGGTGGCGAAGGTGGACGTCCAGACGCGCAGCATCGGCTTGGGGCTCTTCATCGTGGACAGCATCGTCCGGGCCCATGGGGGCAGCGTGACCGTGAGGTCCACTGGGGACGAGGGCACCACCCTCACGGTGCGGCTGCCGCGTGACAGTGTCCCCGTGAAGAAGGAAGCGACCGGCTGATGGCCGGGCCTACTGCTGGGCCCCGTCGAAGCTGCGGGGCCGCAGCAAGCGCACCGTCAGCACCAGCGCGAGGTACAGGACGCTGGAGCTGATCATCACGAAGCGCAGGCCCACCCGGTCCGACAGCGCGCCCATGCCCCAGACCCCCGACGCGTACCCGACGGCGAGCACCATGCTGTAGAGGCTGCTCATCCGTGCCCGCAGCTCCCGGGGCACGCGCGACTGGCAGTACGCGTGCGTCCCGCTCATCAGCATCATGTAGTTGGCGCCGAGCACGAAGATGCCCACGGCCGCCACCGGCAGCGAGGGAGACAGCCAGTAGAGCGAGGACACCGCGCCGATGGAGAGCGCGAGGTAGCCCAAGAGCCGCCGCTGTCCCAGCGTGTCCACGAGCGTGCCCACCAGCAGCGCGGCCGTCACCGCACCCGCGCCCTGGCTGGCGACGAGCAGCGACGTGGCGGCGGCCCCCTGGCCGAACTCGCGGATGGCGAACACGGGCACCAGGCCGATGAAGGGCGCCACCAGCCCCGCTACCGCCAGGGTGCTCAACAACATCAGCGAGATTTCTGGGTCCCCTCGCGCCACCGAGAAGCCATGGGCAATCTGCTTCCAGAGGCCGGGGGACACCTTCGACGTGTCACGCGGAGGTATCCGCACCCGTGACAGCGCCACCAGCACCGCGACGAAGGACAGCGTGTTGACGAGCAGCGCCCAGGACGGCCCACCGACGCCCAGCACCACCGCGGCCAGCGCCGGGCCGATGAGGCGCCCCAGGTTGAACTGGGCCGAGTTGAGGCTCATCGCGCTGGTCAGGTCTCGCGGAGGAACGAGCTCCCCGAGCATCGCGGCGAAGGCCGGGTTGGTGAGCGTGCCCGCACAGCCGTTGAGGAACGTGACGATGCCTATCGCCGTCACACTGAGCTGGTGCGTGAAGGCGAGCAGCGTCAGCACGCCGGCCAATAGCAGCTGCACCACCGTGCCCAGCGCCACGTACGCGCGCCGGTCGAACCGGTCGGCGAGCGCGCCGCCCAGCGGAGACAGCACCACCGACGGCAGGAAGGCGAGCGCGACGATGCCGCCCGTCCACTCGGCGCGACCCGTCACCTGCGTGACGTACACGCCCATGGACACGGTCTCCATCCAGGTGCCGATGGTGGAGACCAGCGCGCCCACCCAGACCGCGAAGTAGCCGGGGTGCTCGAAGGCTCGGAGTGAGGAGAGGCGTGGCAGTCGGAGTGCGCGCACGGCGGATGTCCTTGTAGCGCACGGACCCGCGGCGCGCCCGTGTGCCTCGCGTCATGCTTTGAGCCGCAATGACGCGACTGGCAGAGGGGGCAGCAGCCGGGCTTCAGCGTGCGGCGGGTGACACCGCACGGACGTCACGAGCGACGCGGATGTGACAGGGCTCTCGGGGCTCGCGCGGAATCTCGCGGCACCTGAGGCCGGCGCACCCGTGGGCACAGGTGCGCGGAGGTGCTGGCGCGGCCGTGGCTGGCACGGGAGGCCCGCGCACCGTGGGCGTGGGTGCGCGGAGGTCGGGAAGGCGCGGTGCTACCGGGCGCTGACGGGGCCCTTGGCCGCGGCGGGCTTCACGGTGCCGTCCTCGGCGATGCGCGCGCCCGTCTCCGGGAAGTCCTCGGCGGTGAGGCCGCGCACCAACTTGATGACGGCGCCGTCCGGGTCCGGCACGGCGATGCCCTTCTCCACCTGCTTCGTGGGGAGGATGCGGCCGGCGTTGAAGCGGCCCTGTCCGTCGAGCTCCACCTCCAGCACCATGCCCAGCCCCTGCGCGCCCTTCAGCGTGAAGCGGCCGTAGGTGGCGAAGTTGCCCATGGAGTAGGCGATGAGCCGGTCCTTGTAGAACTCCATGCCGCGCGCCACGTGCGGACCGTGGCCGAGCACCAGGTGCGCGCCCGCGTCGACGACGGCGCGCGCGAAGGTGCGCAGGTCTCCACGGTCCTCGCCGAAGAACATCTCCCGGCCCTCGGGCACGTGCAGCGCCTTGCTGCCCTCGGCGCCACCGTGGAAGGAGACGACGACGAGGTCATGCTCCGCCGCCGCCGCGCTCACCAGCGCTGTCGCGGTGGTGAGGTTGTTGAGGTGGTTGCACGAGGGCGAGGTGTGGAAGGCCACCATGCCGATGCGCAGCCCGTTGCGCTCCACCGTGGCCACCGAGCCCGGCGGGCCGCTCCACGGGATGCCCAGCGCGTCGAGCGTGGCCTCCGTCTCGCGGCGGCACTCCTCGCCGAAGTCGCCGGAGTGGTTGTTCGCCGTGGAGGCCAGGTCCACGCCGGCCTCCTTGAGCACCTGGCCGTAGGACGTGGGCGAGCGGAAGGCGTAGCAGTTGCCCTTGGAGCGGCACTTGGTCGTCTTGCCGCCGTCGCACAGCGGGCCTTCGAGATTGATGAAGGTGAGGTCCGCGTCTTCCAGCAGCGGGCGCACGCCGACGATGACGCTGGCGGCGCCGTCGGGAGGCAGGTGGCCCTCGGGCACGGTGGTGCCGAGCATGACGTCACCCACTGCGCGGATGCGCACCTTCGCGCCCGGAGGCGGGGGCGGACGGTTGCTGGCCTGGGGCGCGCGGGCGAGCTTCTCCTGAAGCGCGGCCTGGCCCCGGGCCTGGGTGAGCGCGGAGTCGAGGTCCGGGTGGTCCGGGGCCAGCTTCTGCACCTCGGTCCACTGCGCGAGCGCTTCCGTCCAGCGGCCTTCGAGCTGATACGCCCAGCCCAGCTCCCAGCGGCAGTCCACGCGCGAGGGCGCGGCGGCGACGCAGGCGGACAGCTCGGTGATGGCGGTGGGGGTGTTCTTCGCCTTGAGGGCTTCGAGGCCGCGCGCGTAGCTCGCGTCGGGGTCGGCCACGGGGGCGGGGCCGTTGCGCAGGGCGAGGCCGGCAGCGCGCAGGGCACCGGCAGCGGCCTCGGCGGCGATGCGGCCGACGTCGGAGATGGCGGGGGCGGCAGGAGACGGGGATGCGGGAGGAGTCGCCGTTCCCGGGGCCGAGGCCATCGCGTGCGTCACGGTGCCGGTGTTGTTCGGGGTGCCCGAGGCCGCCACGACGACAGCACCTCCGCGTGCATCCGGGGTCAGCCCCAGCGCCGCCTCACGCGTCGCGCCGAGCGCGGCATCCGCGAGGGCTCCGGCGCGAGCATCCTGGACCACGGCCTTCACGGACGCGGTACCGGCCACCGTCACGGCGGAGGCGGCAAGACCCTGACGCGCATCATTCCGTGCCACCGCCGTCACCGAGGCGTTGCCCGCGACCCTGGCGGCGCTCACCACCATGGCCGTCCGCACCTCCTCACCGAGCGCGGCCTTCACGGACGCAGTCCCCGCGAGCACGGCGGCGCTGGCGATGCGAGCCCGAGCCACATCCATGACCGCGGCCTTCACGGACGCGGTCCCCGCGGTAGAGGCCAGCGCGGGCGTGGAGCGGACATCCTCCCGGAGCGCGGCCTTCACGGACGCGGTGCCCGCGGTGGAGAGCAGCTCGGCGGTGAGCGCCTGCTCTGTGGAGAACTTGTGGGTAGGAGCGGGCTCGCGCGCCGAGGGAGCACCCGGCGTGGTGGCGAGCGCCAGCATCAGAAAGACGGACGAGGGCATGGCCCGCGCATCTTACGGGTGCTCCCGGCGCGCGGGGATGATTGGAGTGCGCTTGCCTCATCGGCAGCCGGCCAGGCGACACAGACCCCATCAGCCAGGGTGATGGGGTGTGCGGCACCGGGCAGCCGCCCTCAGCCCAGCAGGTCGAGCAACATCGAGCGATTGCGCTGGCGCGGCAGCAACCGGAGGCGGCGCAGCTCCTTGCGCTTCACCTTGCGCTCCAGCGCGCTATGCACGGAGAGCTGGCCCGGCCCGCGCAGCAGCAACCCGAGGGCGATGGAGCACAGGGCGATGTTGAACTCGAACCCGCCCTTCGTGTTGTCGAAGCCCTTGGACCCATGGACCTTCGCGATGGCGAACGCCTGGGTGACGAGCACGCCCAGCGCCGCCGGACGCGTGGCGAAGCCGAGGATGGCGCTCACGCCCGCGACCAGCTCCGTGATTCCCGTGGCCAGCACCAGGGGGCGAGCGGGCTTGAGCCCCAGCGACTCGAAGAAGCCGGTGGTCTGCTCCGTGCCTTCCTTGCGCAGCTTGGCCAGCCCGTGCACCACCATGCTGGAGCCAAGCGACAGGCGCGGGGGCAGCAGGGCCGCGGACTTCAGGATGCTCGGCTGCTCGGTCAGGGTTGCCAGGTTCATTCCCTCTCCTCCTTGATGGGGCCTGAGGCCCGTCCGGAAACCTGGGTACGTTGGGGCCGGCCACCCCTCATGGCACCTTGAGTCATCTCCTCCTCACTCGCCCGGCAGGCGTGCCAGCGGCATCCGCGCCTGACATCCCGGGTGTGACGGCACACGGTGCGACTCGACCTGGGTGCCCGCTGGCGCGAGACTCCCGCCGTCATGTCCTTGCGCTGGTCGCTCCTGTCCCTGCCGCTGTTGCTGTCCTCGCCAGGCCTCGCGGAGGACGGCGTCACCGTCCGCGTGCGCTGCACGGAGAAGTGCACCGTGGTCCTCGATGGGAAGCGGGGCCGGCGGGTGACGGAGGCGACGTGGGAGTTCAAGGGCATCCCCGCCGGCACACGGCGGGTGGAGGCCACGGGCGTACTGGGCCGGCCGCTCGCCAGCGGCTTCGTGGACCTCCCGGACGTGGCCGAGGCGGGGGTCTTCCTCACCAGTGACAAGCGCATCGTGGTGAAGGCGGGCAGCTCGCCGGCTCCCGGCACTCCGGAGTGGGCGGAGGAGCGCCGTGCGGAACCCCGGGCCGCGGGCACCGGGGAGGGGAAGAAGAGCGTGGCCATCGTCCGCTGTCCGGAGGACTGCACGGTGCTGCTCGACGGACGCCGGGGCCGGCGCCTCGATGGACGCACCTGGGAGTTCAAGGACGTGGAGCCCGGACGGCGACGTGTGGAGGCCCACGGAGGACTCTTCAACCGGCGCCTCTTCGTGGACTACGTGGAGCTGCCGGCCGGCGCGGAGGCCCGGCTCTACGGAGACTCGAAGGGCAGGGTGACGCTCACGGACCACAAGAGCCTGGACGCGGTGGAGAAGACCCGGGAGCAGGCAGGAGCCGGTGAGGCGTCTCACCTCAAGGTGCGGTGTCAGCAGTCCTGCACGGTGTCACTCGATGGCACGCGCCGGGGGTCGAGCAGCGCGACGAGCGTGGTCATCCCCGAGGTGACGCCCGGCTCGCATGAGCTGGAGGTCGTCTTCACGCTGGGCAAGGGACGTAAGCGCACCACGCTCGACGTACCCGCGAGCAGCGAGGTGTTCATCACCGCGTCGGAGAGCGGCGGGATTCAGGTGACGAACACGAAGGCCCAGGCGAGCACGGCGCCGTAAGCCACCCGGGACGGGTCCTGTCAGGGGCCCACCGCCCAAGCCTGAAGATCGGGCCTCGGCGCGGCTGCCCCTGAATGAGCTGAGTCTCGGTGACCTGGCGCGCGGGTATTTCCTGCTCAGTCCAGGGGCAGGGGAGGACCCCGCTCGGCAAGCGGTGGCTCCATCAGCGCGGCCACCTCCGTGGAGTAGCCCCCCGGAGCCTCACCGTGGACGATGAGCGGGGGGCGCACGGCGAGCCCCCTGTCTCTGTCCCTCAGGGCCTGCACCAGGAAGCGCGTGGCCGGTGAGCCCACGTGCGAGTGCACGAAGCGCAGCACGGAGGGATACAGCTTCGCCTGCGTCAGGAGGCCCAGCACCTCGGCCACGCGTGCTGCGGGGTAGACGAGGCTCACGGTGCCTCCGGGCGTCAGTGCGTACCGTGCCGCTATCACCACGTCCCTTGCCTCACACGCCACCTCTGACTTGGACACGGCGCGCTCATCGTCCGGACTGCGCACTCCGGAGCCCGCCACGCGGAACGGTGGGTTGGACACGACATGGGCATAGTGGCCTCCGGGGACGAGCTCGCGCAGTCGCCGCAGGTCTCCCAGCAGTGGCTTCACGCGAGCCTCACAGTCATTGAGCGCCACGGCCCGCTCCAGTCGAGCGTACACAGCGGGCTGGAGCTCCAGCGCATCCACGGGCCCGAGGCCGAACTGCTTCACGAGCAGGAAGGACACCACGCCACTGCCCGCGCCGAGTTCCAGCATCGGCCCGGGAGTCCCGGTGCCTTCGGTGGCCGCGAAGTGGGCCAACAGCACCGCGTCCAGGGTGAAGCGGTAGCCGCTCCGCCGCTGCAGCACCCGCACGCCCGCCGTGCCGATGGAGTCGAGCGTCTCATCCGGGGCGGTAGTGGGAGGCGTGGGTTCGGACATGCGCGGCTCGCGGAGTGATGAGCGAGGGAGCCTACACCTCCGTGAACTTCATGCCGGTGGCACCGGTGCGCTCCAGGGCCTCCTTGATCGGTTCGGAGACGATGAGGGCGAGGGGCCAGCCCCAGGTGCGGAACACCTTCACGTTGCCTACCAGGGACTTGTCGATGCGCAGGCCCATGACACTGCGATAGGTGCCTGTCTTCTCCGGTTGTCCATCCTCCGGCTTGAAGTACTTCGCCTCTTCGCAAGCACTGTCATCGATGCACTTCACCAGCCGAGTGGCGTTGAGGATGAAGTACGGCTCGGGCTGACCTTCGACTTCCACGGGGAAGAGCTGCACGTCATCCGGTGCGAGTTCCGCGAACACGGATGCGACCTTTGCATGAAGAAGGGGAGCAGCACCCACTCCCGCGTTGGAGAAATCAACCGCTCTACCGGAGCGATACAGGGGAATGCGGAGAGGGGCCTTGATTTCGAGGGGGCGACCCTCTTCGAACTGCCAGATGTCATCGATCTCCTGGCCCTGAAGATCGGTGGGATCGCTCGGATACCAGCGGCCTGGGATGTAGAGGTTCTGATGGAGCTGGAAGTAGCGTTCTGGCATGCCTATTCCCTGTCCTTCGTGACGAGGCGACGGAGCGGGCTTCCCGGCATGAGGAGTTCATTGGACAGCGTCTTCAACTCCTCGACCAGCAACTCGCGACACCGCGCAACGCTACGGCATCTAGCAAGTGCTCGCCGTATCCGTTGATAGACCTGCTGATGATACGCCTCTGGATGAGGACCCTCGTGGCCCCGGATGCGCACCAGATTCGCAGAGTCGTTCAGCGTCATGCCCGCTTTTCCGAAAGCCTCTTCGAATAGGGGCGTCCAAGGTCCACCATTCGCTTCGGACTCGGTGTTCTTGTCCGTGCAGATGTGATGCACCTTCCCGTCCGGGTCACCTCGGATGCCGTCCGAGCCCATCGCCACCATGGCCATCGCACCGGGCGCGAGGGTGATGGCGACGCCTCCCTCCACCACCGCCACAGCGCTGACCTGCTCGAGAGCCGCGAGGTTCACCCCGAGCTGCGAAGCACTCAGTGCCGCTGCCTGAGGGAAGCCCGGTAACAAGGGCAGCCGGGAGGCCAGTCCCGAAGCTCCACCCGTTACACCCTTGCCCGCCACCATCGCCACCGCGAGCACGAAGACGCGAGCCCCTTGGGTTCCCAGCACCCGCCCGAAGTGCCCACCCGCTTCTTCCAGTTCCTGGAAGGTGGTCGCCCTGTCCGCGGCATGTCTCAGCGCGACGCACGCCTTCACGATGGCCACGAAGGAGTCGACCCCCAGGTACGCCAGCATCACCACCGCCACCACGGCCGCTGCCTTGGTGAAGACCGGCTCCGGGTTGGCCGCCAGCACCGCCCACGACACCAGCGCGGACACCACCACGGCCTTGAAGAAGGTGGGGTTGAGGGTCTCCTCCACCGCATCCGCGATGCTCTCGTGCATCGGGTCCAGCGACAGGCCCAGTGCCAGCGCCAGCCTGTTCCTGTCATCGAAACCAAGCCCGTCCTCCAGCAGGGAGAGACAGTCACCAGGCCCCTCATGCGCCCGGCACCACCGGCCATAGTCCCTGTGCAGGGTGCTCCTCAGCGCCCGGTCCAAAGTGCTGCCGCGAGCCGATGCGCGCACCAACCACCCGGTGTTGGAAGTGCGCAGGGAGAGCGGCACGTCCAGCACCAGGCGCGCGAGTGACTCCTCGAAATCGTCCGCGTCGACCCTGACGGGACCTTCCGAGGCCCGTGTCACATGCTCCACGAACTGGCCGTTACCCGTGTCCAGGCGAACGACTCGCGTGCCCGCACAGCCCACCATCAGCGGTATCAGCAGCAGAGCCCACAGACGCTTCGCCACCATGCATGCCTCCAGGGCTTGAACCCCCACTGCTCACGCAAGGCACCAGAGCACTGGCCGACATACCGGGTCGATGGTGGATGCCCCTCAGTTCTGACGCCCGTGCGAGGAGGGCTGCGGTCGGGCTTTGAATCCAACTGAAGGCAGAGGAGGAGTAGAAGCGGACAATCCTTCGTCGTGCCGCCCCACGGCAGTCCGCTTCCCTTCACCCACTGCAGCCGGGCGCTCTAGCCCCTGTCTCGTGCCTTCCACCCTCCGCACCAACTCATGCGTGTCCCACACTATTGGATGCAATAGACTGAATTTTATCCGGCCTTAGAGCCAATAGATTGAAATGCCTCGACAGAACCTCACCTCCAATACGGCACCTATCGCGGTGGTTCGCGCGGTCACCCGCATGGGCCAGAACATCGCGCGAGCACGGATCCGCCGGGGATTGAGGCAGGTGGACCTCGCGAAGAAGACGGGACTCGCACCCGGGACCGTCAAGCGCATCGAGGAGGGAAGTCCCACCACCGCGCTCAGCGCCTACTTCACGGTGCTGTGGGCCCTGGGACTTGAGCGCGAGTTCGAGAATCTCGCTTCACCCGACCGTGACGAGGAGGGAAAGACGCTCGAGCTGGCGCGCCAACCCAAGCGCGTACGCCTCAAGAGCGCGGGGGAGCTCGATGCCGACTTCTGATGTCTCCAGCCCGGGCGGCTGAGGAGGAACAGCGGGCCGGTTCTCCTCGGCCCGCCGTCCCCACGTCACGCTACGGCGTGTACACGACGGTCAGCGTGGCGCCCGCTCCGTCCTTGATGAACAGGTACTGCGTCGCCGTCTGGTTCCCCGTGAAGCGCAGCCGCAGCTGCGTCTTCCCCGTCCGGTTGACGGAGGAGAGCCCCGCGCCGCTGAAGTCCGCCGACGCCTTCGTGCCCACCGTGAACCTGTCGATGCTCGCCACGCCACTCGCATCGGCCGCGGCGGCCCAGTCCGAGGTCTCCGTGGTGGCGGCGTTGAATGTGCCGTTCTTCACGTCGATGACCAGCGTGTTCCCCACGGGGCTCGCCCACGGGTCACCCGAGCCCGACGAGTAACCCACCGTCAGGTACGCACGAGTAATCGTCGCCGTGTCCGGGATGCTCGACGTGTCGAAGGACAGGAACGCGCGGTTGTACTTCGCATCCGTGCCCCGCCCCAGCGCCAGCCCCGTCAGTGTGCCAATCGCCGGCAGACTGCCGTCCGCGTTCGCCTTCAGGTAGCCGTCCTCCGCCAGGACACTGGTGAAATTCACCGTGACAGGCAGCGGCGTGCCGTTGTTGCTCACGGTGACACCCGTGTCGCTGTCCGTGGCCTGGTTCCCCGCCGCGTCGAACGCCCGGGCCCCCAGCGTGTGCGCACCATTCGAGACACTGGCGCTGTTCCACGCGAGCTCATACGGCGCCACCGAGTCCGTGCCCACGGGGCTGCCGTCCACCAGGAACTCCACCCGCGCAACTCCCACCGCGTCCGAGGCGCTCGCCGTGAGCGTCACCGTGCCAGTCACCGTGGCCCCATTCGCCGGCCCCGTCACATTCACCGTGGGCGGGGTGGTGTCCCCCGGGGTGACGGTCCCCGTGAGCCCGAAGAACTGCGCCTGGTGGTAGACGGCGCAGAGGTTCACGTCGCTCAGGTACGCGCCGGTGGCGCCGCAGGCCACGCTGCCGCCGGGGAAGCTGAACTGCGGGTCGATGGCCACGCCGTGACCCATGTTGGTGAGCTCCCACGTCTCCACCAGCGCCGTGCCCGCGCCATTGCGGTACACCTTGTGCGGGAAGCCGGCCACCGTCTCCGTGGTGTCCGCCGTCTGGTCGATGCCGTGGACATTGGTCCACTGCTCCATCGCCTCGGTCATGTTCATCGGCCGCACCGTGAAGTCGCTGGTGCCGTGCCAGATGGAGACCCGGGGACGCGGCCCCGTGTAGCCCGCGTAGGCGCCGCGCACGAGGTCTCCCCAGGCCGCTGGCGTCCTGTCCACGCCCGGGTTCATGCAGTTGAAGCCTTCATTCGAGCTCAGCGCGCACCGGTACGGGCCCCCCGCGTTGATGGAGCCCGCGGAGAAGACATCCGGGTAGGCGGCGAGCAGCGCCGGCGCCATGTACGCACCGGCCGAAAAGCCCGCGACGTACACGCGCGACGCGTCGATGGAGTACGCGGCCTTCATCGCCTCCACCATCTGGAGGATGGAGAGCGCCTCGCCCTGGCCCCGGGAGATGTCTCCGGACAGGAACCAGTTGAAGCAGCTCCCGCCGTTGTTGGCGCTCTGCTGCTGCGGATAGACGGCGTAGAACTTGTAGTGGTTGGCCGCCGCCGTCCAGCCGCTGCCCTCCATGCCCGCGGCCGTCTGCGTGCACCCGTGCAGCACCACCACCAGCGGTGCGTTGGCGGGCATCCCCGCCGGAACGTGGCGGTACATCAGCAGGTTGCCCGGGTTGGTGCCGAAGCCCGTCACCTGCGTCAGGGGACTTTGTGCTTCGTGCAGCTCCGGCGTGGGCTCGGACGCCGGAGCTTCCTCGGAGGAACCACAACCCGCGCTGCTCAAGAGCAGGAGCGCCGCGAGGCGCAATCCGGGGAACCGCGAGCACGACCGTGAACGGCTGGGGCGTTGCGTGTGCATGGTGCCTCCCGGGCCGCCAGTGGGGGGATGAAGGCGGCCGCGGGGCGAGACCTGACTCCCTCACCCTTCGCCCGTTCAAGGCGCGATGCGTCGGCAGGCGCATGAAACATGAACCAGTCTTCACTTCACCGCGTCACGATGGCGCGTGGTGCGCCGCGTCGGAAACGTGGGTGAAAGCTGAACCAACCTTCAGTTAGCGGCGGATCAGCACCTCTTCGAGGGACTTCTTGCGCAGGTCCGGCACCTTCGCTCCCGGGGCGGGGTAGCCCACGGGCACCACCGCGAAGGCGCGCTCGTTCTCCGGCCGTCCCAGCACCTCGCGCAGGAAGGCCATGGGCGAGGGCGTATGCGTCAGCGTCGCCAGCCCCGCCTGCGTCAGCGCGGCCAGGAGGAAGCCCACCGCGATGCCCACCGACTCCTGCACGTAGTAGTGCTTCACCTTCTTCACGCTGCCGTCCGGCAGCGTCTTCACGCCGAAGACCTGCTCGAAGACGATGATGATGGCCGGCGCGTCCGTGAAGTGCGGCTTCTGCCAGTCCGTGCCCAGCGGGGCGAGCGCCTCCAGCCACTCCTCGCTCATGCGGTGCTCGTAGGACTCACGCTCCGCGGCCTCGGCGGCCTCGCGCAGCCTCACCTTCAGCTCCGGGTCCGTCACCACCACGAAGGTCCACGGCTGCTGGTTGGCGCCACTCGGTGCGCTGGCCGCGCAGGCAATCGCGTCCTCCAGCACCCCGTCCGGAATGGGCCGTGAGGCGAAGTGCCGCACCGAGCGCCGCTGCGCCATCGCCTCTCGGAAGGCCTGCGCGCGCTCGCGCGACTCGGCGGGGGAGATGCGGGGCCACTGGAGGGGGACGAAGGGATGCTCTTTCGCGGCCATGAAGAGGGCTCCGGATGCTCATTCGGGAGAGAACGGGCGGTGGAACCCGAACTCTCCCTCAGGCATGCCGGGCCGGAAAGTTCTCCGTGGCTACCGGGCGTTGCGGCTGGCGGCCAGGCGCTCGGCCACGTCCAGCACCTTCGCCTCCACGCACACGTTGTCCAACTGGTTGGCTTCCACCAGGCCCGTGGGGCTCGTGACATTCACTTCGGTGAGGTAGTCCCCGAGCACGTCGATGCCCACCAGCAGCAGCCCGCGCTTGCGGAGCTCGGGCGCCAGCCGCGCGCAGATCTCCAAATCCCGGGGAGTGAGCTCCATCTTCTTCGGGGTGCCGCCGGCAGCCATGTTGCCCCGGTGGTCGTCCTCGGAGGGCACGCGCAGCACGCCGCCCACCGGCTCACCGTCCACCAGGAGGATGCGCTTGTCACCCAGGCGGCTCTCCGGGATGTAGGCCTGCGCCACGACGGCCTCGCGGCCCCCCGAGGTGAGCAGCTCCACCGCGGAGCGCGCGTTCCGGTCCGTGGGCGACAGGAAGAGGATGCCCTTGCCGCCAAAGCCGTCGATGGGCTTGAGGATGGTGCCCTGCGCGTTGCGGGCGATGAAGTCCATCAGCACCGGCAGCTCGCGGGTGATGCGCGTGTCCGGCATCAGGTCCGGGTAGCGCAGCGCGAAGAGCTTCTCGTTGGCATCGCGGATGCCGGCCGGGTGGTTGATGAAGGCGGGGGCCCTGTCGCCGCACAGTTCCACCAGCTGCGTGGCATGGAGGAACTCCGCGTCCACCGGCGGGTCCTTGCGCATGAACAGCACGTCCAGCGTGGACAGCGGGTGCGTTGCCTCTTCGAGCACGTCGAAGTGCCGGCCCTGCTCGCCGCACACGGTGACGTGGCGCATCCGGGCCTCCGCGCAGGTGCCGTTGAAGCGCAGCCAGCCCTGCTCGAAGTAGCGCACGTGGTGGCCGCGCTTCTGGGCCTCCTGCATGAGCGCGAACGTGGAGTCGTGGTTCACCCGCACCGTCTCGAGCGGGTCCATCAAGAAGCCAATGTTGAGCGCGGCCATGCAGTCCCGGGAGGAAGTTGGGGCCGCGAGGATAGCGGACCCCGCCCCGGGTGTCCGTCATTCACGACGCAGGGGCACGGAGGGGATTCCAGCCGTCACGGCGATGACACATCCCTTGGACATCCGGGGTACCACCGGGCCGCTGCGTCAGGGGTTGGCGGCGGTCCTGCGGCGCTTCGTGGCCTGCGACTCCGAGCTCCCCACCTCGGGAATCTCCGCGAGCTTCAGCTTCATGATGGTGGGGCTTCCCGCCTCGATGGGCACCCACAGCTCGCGCTTCTTCTTGTCGGGCCCGACGATGATGAGCTTGTGCCGGCCCACCGGCAGCTCGCGGCTGAAGATGTCGTGGGTCCCCAGCTCCTGGACCTTCTTCTTGCCATCCAGATACAGGGACACCTTCGCTGTCGGAGACAGTCCGAGCGTCAGCTTGCCCTTGCCCCGCACCGCGGAATCGGAGCCCCGCTCCGGCTTCTGTCCGTCACCGTCCTTGTCGTCCCGGCCCGCGGGCTCCGCCTTCACCTGCGCCGCCGTGCCCCCGTCCGTGCCCGGCTCCCGGTAGATGGGGAGCGGAGGGCCGAACGCGCGCAGGTCCTCGGGCTCCGGCACCGGCTCCACGGTGGCGTTCAGCACCTGGGACAGGCGCCACGCGCCGAAGCCTCCGCCCACGACGATGGCCAGCAGCACCAGGCCCCACAGCGCGTTCGCCAGCTTCGACGGCTTGCGCTCCGTCTCGGCCGTGTCCGCCACCATGGCCGGCTGCTTCCCCGTCGCCGCCGGACGGCGGGCCGGCTTGCGCGGCACCGCGGACACGCCGTTCTGCGGCGTGGTTTCGTCCACCCGCTCCGGCAGGTACGGGCCGTCATCGCCCCGCAGCGCCCGCTTCGCCTTGTCCACCATGGAGCTGTTGGCCGTGCCCTCGGCGCTCTCCAGCAGCGCGCGCGTGGCCGCCATCCGCTCGGCGAACAGCTCCTTCATCATGGAGGCCCGGTGGTCCGAGTCCATCAGCAGCCGCCCCGCGGCCGCTTCAATCGCCCGGGCCATGTCGCGGCCGTTGAGGAAGCGCTTCTCCCGGCTGCGCTCCAGCGCCTGCATCACCACCTTGGACACTTCCTCCGGCACGTGCGGCGCCACGTGCGAGGGCCAGGGGATGGGCGCTTCGAGAATCTTCACCATCTCATCGCGCTCGTTCTTGCCCGCGAACAGGCGCGCCCCGGTGATGAGCTCGTGCATCATCACCCCCACCGAGAACAAGTCACTGCGGCCGTCCAGCTTGTCGCCGCGCACCTGCTCGGGGGACATGTACCCGGTGGTGCCCTTCACCGTGCCCGCGCTGGTGCGCTCGAGACTGCCCTTCGCCTTGGCGATGCCGAAGTCCAGCAGCTTCACCACGCCGTCGTACGTCACCATGATGTTCTTCTGCGCGACGTCGCGGTGGATGACGGGGCTGGGCTCGCCCGAGGGCGCGGTGAACGTGTGCGCGTAGTGCAGCGCCATGCAGACGTCGCGGGCCACCGACAGCGTGAAGCCCAGGGTCATCTGCTGCTTCTTGCGCAGGCACGCGCCGGTAATCTGGTTCAGGTTCTGCCCGGCGATGAACTCCATGGCCAGGTAGAGGCCGTCGTCCTCCTGCCCCAGGTCGAACACCTGGGCGATGTTCGGGTGGTTGAAGGCCGCGGTGATGCGGGCCTCGTCCAGGAACATGCGCTCGAACTGCTCGTTGTCGCGCACGTCCGGGAGGATGCGCTTGATGACCACGTACTTGCGGAAGCCGCCCGGCCCCGAGGTGAAGCCGAGGAACAGCTCGGCCATGCCCCCGACGGAGAGCTGGGTGACGACCTCGTACTTCCCGATGCGCTCGCCCCGATACAAGTCGATGGGGAAACCCTCCACCCGCGCCCCGCTCCCGGGGACCGTCGCCGACACAGACGATAACAGGCTTGTGCGGGGCGGACGTCCCGTGACATTCCGCCGGCACCCCGCGTGGCGCCCGAATCCCCCGGGCCCTTGTGGATGGGCTGTGGACAAGGGGGGTGGGGTTGTGGAGAAACAGGGCCGGGGATCAACACCTGTGGGTGGCGGGGGGAAACCTCCAATTTACCCACATGTAGCAGGGAGCGAATTCCCCAGTCGTTTCATGCGCTTGCTGACTTGTCCCCAACTCCGGGCTCCCTGCTTCTACTACCGTTAGATCAATACCTCTATGAACCTATAGAAGAAGCAGTAGGGCGCTGGGGACTTCCCCACTGTGGAGTCACCGCGACAGGGCTGTAGACTCGGCTGACCGGTGCGCGCCCTCTTCCTCCTGCTCTGGCTGTGCGCGGCTTCGGCCCCCGGCGCGGAGCCGCCGCTGACGCGAGCCGAGCGGGCCTTCGACGCGCTGGAGTTCGACGTGGCCGCCGAAGCCTTCCAGGCGGCCCTGGCTGCCCCTGGGAGCCTCGGAGAGCGGCTGGACGCATGGAGGGGGCTGGCGATGGCCCGCGCATTCATGGGGCAGCCCCAGGCCGCCCAGGAGGCCTTCGAGGTTCTGCTGGTGTTGGACCCGGACGCCCGGGTGCAGGCGTCGCTGGGGCCGAAGGTTCGCGCGCCGTTCGAGGCCGCGCGCCAGGCGCTCCAGGGCCGGCG
>JBKGHK010000179.1:0-15807 GCA_046520375.1 Pyxidicoccus sp. 3LFB2 | reverse complement strand
GGAGCTCCAGCCATGGCGACTCGTCCTGCGCGAGCTGCCACATCTTCGGCGACTTCGACAGCCTGGTCTGGGATTTGGGCAATCCGGACGGATTCGTGAAGGCCAACCCCAGCCCTGTCGTCCCCGTGCTGCCCGAGTTCGGCCCCGACCCCACCCTGGGCCAGGACACGTCCTTCCATCCCCTCAAGGGCCCCATGGCCACGCAGAGCCTGCGAGGCATGGCCAACCATGGCCCCATGCACTGGCGGGGTGACAGGAATGGCGGGGACACCGAAACCAGCGTGCAGCCGGACCTGGGCGCCTTCAACGAGGGCGCGGCCTTCAAGCAGTTCAACCCGGCCTTCATGGACCTGCTCGGCCGCAGTGCGCAGCTCACCCCGCAGGAGATGCAGAAGTTCACCGACTTCGCCCTCCAGATTGCCTACCCGCCCAACCCCATCCGCAACCTGGACAACTCGCTGACGCCCGCGCAGCAGGCGGGAAAGAACTTCTTCGCCAACGTCACGAGCGACTTCCAGGGCGCGTGCCAGTCCTGCCACACGCTGGACCTCAACGCCAACCCCGGCGCGGGCGCCTTCAAGGGCTTCTTCGGCGCCGACGGCCGCTCGGGCTTCGATGCGGGACGGCAGTTCCCCAAGGTGCCCCACCTGCGGAACATGTACCAGAAGGTCGGCATGTTCGGCGTGGCGTTCCCCTCTGGAAGCGTCCCCGCGGACCCGTTCCTGGGTGACCAGGTGCGCGGCTTCGGCTTCAACAGCGATGGGAGCGTCCCCACCCTGTTCCGCTTCAACAGCGGCTTCGACCTGTCGATTCTCAACCCCGTGGGCATTCCCAACACGCCCGAGGGCCACCTGGCGAAGCAGAACATGGAGCTCTACATGTTCGCCTTCGAGAACAACCTCGCGCCCATCGTCGGGCAGCAGGTGACGCTCACGGCGGGCAACGCGGCCGTGGTCGGCGGCCGGCTGGACCTGCTGCTGGCCCGCGCCCAGGCCGGCGAGTGCGAGCTGGTGGCCAAGGGCAAGGCCGGACAGCGGGAAGAGGGGTTCCTCTACGTGGGTGGCGGGCAGTTCCTGAGCGACCAGCAGGCACAGCCCCCCATCACCACCGCGGCCCTTCGCGCCTCCGCGTCGAAGCATGGTGGAACGCTGACGTTCACCTGCGCGCCTCCCGGCTCGGGCCCGCGCATGGCCCTGGACCGGGACCTGGACGGGTACCTGGACGGAGATGAGCGGGCCGCGGGAACCGACCCGGCGAATCCGCTCAGTCACCCCTGAAGCCCACGGCTAGTGAATGACGAGGGAGAGCTCCTCACCGGCAGTCACGGGGAGCTCTTCCTCGCTGAGGAAGCGCCGCTCCGAGCCGACGCCGTCACTCCCGAAGGTTCCGATGATTTCGACGCCGAAGCGAATCCTGTCCGCGTCGCCAATCAGGTGGGGAGGGATGACGAAGCTGCGGGACGACATCCCCGGCACCGTGCCCAGGCGGGAGCGCCGGGCGCCGTTGAGCACGTAGAGGTTGAGGTCCACGGTCTTCCGGTTCTCCACCACCACCGTCGTGTCCGGGGGAGGCTTCGAGGCGTCCTCGGCCTTCTGTACGCCGCTGCAGGAGGCCACGAAGACGAGCAGGAGGAGCGGGACGGCCTGGAACGCACGCATGCGGGCAGGCTAGCAGCCGGACTGGCTGGCCGCTCCGCCCGGATGCCCTGTTTGTCAGGCAGCGTCGGTGCGCGACGTCGACAGGAGCAAACACACGAACAGAATCGAACACCGTCATGACCCGGCTGAACCAAATCATCGCTGTCGAGAAGGGCGTCAAAACGCGCTCCCAGCAGGAGCTCACGCAGGCCCACCACGAGCTGCAGAAGCCCCAGCTGCTCGCCGGCATCTCCCGCACCTATCAACCCCGGGACGAGGAGGGCGAGCGCTTCCCGCCCGAGTCCACCCGCGTGCAGGTGCGCACCGACGACGTCCTGAAGAAGACCCGCGAGATTCTCACCCGCCTCTTCGACGTCACCGCCACCAAGGACCTCACCAACTGCAACGCCCGGGCGGACGTGCGCGTGGACGGCAAGGTCCTGCTCAAGGGCGCCCCCGCGACCTACCTGCTCTTCCTGGAGAAGCAGCTGGTGGACCTGCACACCTTCGTGCAGAAGCTCCCCACGCTGGACCCGTCCGAGAGCTGGGTGCCAGACCCCGCGCAGGGCCTGTGGGCCACCGAGGCGGTGCAGACCGCGAAGACGAAGAAGGTCCCTCGCAACCACGTGAAGTCCGAGGCCACGGAGAAGCACCCGGCCCAGGTGGAGGTGTATTACGAGGACATCGTCGTCGGGTACTGGAAGACGGTGAAGTTCTCCGGCGCCCTGCCCGCCGTGCGCGTCAACGACATGCTGGAGCGTGTCGAGAAGCTGCAGCAGGCGGTGAAGTTCGCCCGTGAAGAGGCCAACGCCGTCGAGGTGGAGGAGTTGAAGGCCGGCGACGCGCTCCTCGGCTACCTCTTCGGCTGAGCGGAGCGCCGCAAAAAACTTTCGGAGTACAAACTCAAACTCAGCAGCAGACTGACGCCGAGCGTTCCCGGGTCGCCTCCAGTGCAGGTTCGAGTCCTGCCCCCGTCATTCCCCCCCCCTGCGACGGGGTAGCCCAACTGGTAGAGGCAAGCGACAGCATGGGGCCGCGAAGCACCCCAGCATCAGATTCTCACTCCAAGCTCAGCATTCGCTGTCGCAGGTCCGATCAACCGTTTCCGCCCGCCCCCTCGAGATGCTGGTGCAATTCCAGCCCGCCGCTCCATCCGCTTTGCGCGGCGGTCGTTCAATCGCAGGACGCGAGGTCTCAACCTGAGGCGGAGACTTCAAACGTGCGGACCTCACCCATGGCAGCACACCGAGCCCGGTCGGGAGGACAGCCCGGCCGGGCTCACCATTTTTCAGCCACCGTCAGCCCCGGCTTCGCGGGTGCGTCCCTGCCAGCAGGCAGGCACGCGAGCCATGACTGACACCGAGCCGATGCTCCTCATCCTGGACCTGGACGAAACCCTCCTCCACGCCCGGGAAGCCCCGCTGGAGCGGGCGGCGGACTTCCACCTCTTCGGGTACTCCGTCTATCTGCGCCCCCACCTGGAGCGCTTCCTCACGGAGTGCGCGGCGCGGTTCCGCCTCGCCGTCTGGTCCTCGGCCTCGGATGACTACGTCGCGGAGGTGGTGAGGCGCAGCTTCCCACCGGCGCTCCGCCCCGAGTTCGTCTGGGGACGGAGCCGGTGCACGTTCTCCGTCGACTCGCGCCGGGTGCAGGAGGATGGGTATCTGGACCCGGCCTCGCACTACAACTACGCCAAGAAGCTGCACAAGCTGAAGCGCAAGGGCTACCGGCTGGAGCGCGTGCTGGTGGTCGACGACACGCCCGCCAAGTGCGCCGACAACTACGGCAACGCCATCTACGTGAGGGAGTTCGAGGGGAGCGAGCACGACGACGAGCTGCTCCTCCTGGGCCGGTACCTGGCGACGCTCGCGGACGCCGCCAACGTCAGGACGCTGGAGAAGCGTCACTGGCGGACGCAGGTCGGGAGCCCATCGGCAGGCGCACGGTGAAGAGCGCGCCGTGTCCCTGCTGGCTCTCCACCTGGATGGTGCCGCCCATCGCCTCGACAATCTGCCGGCTGATGTAGAGCCCCAGCCCCAGGCCTCCGTAGTGGCGCTCGGAGACGCCCCGCTCGAAGCGGCCGAACAGGCGCGGGAAGGCCTCGGCCGAGATGCCGATGCCCTCGTCGCGCACCTGGAGCCGGGCGAGGCGTCCCTCCGTGTCCACGCGGATGGAGACGGGCTTGCCCGCGCCGTACTTCGCCGCGTTGGACAGCAGGTTCACCACCACCTGCTCCAGCCGGGAGCCGTCCCAGTGCCCGCGCGCCGCTGCCACCACGTCCAGCCGCACGTCACAGCCTGCCTGGGCAAACACTGCCTCCAGTCGCTCGTGCCCATCCTTCACCACCTGCGCCAGGTCCACCTCCGACAGCTCCAGCGACAGCTTGCCGAGTGACAGCCGGCTCACGTCCAGCAGGCTGTCCACCAGCGAGGCCAGCCGGCTCACCTGCCGCGTGGCCGCGAGCATCCGCGTTCGGACCTTCTCGCGCGGCCCCTCGTCCACCGCCCGCTCGATGAGGGTGTGCTGCAGCTTCAGCGAGGTGAGGGGCGTCTTCAGCTCGTGGCTGGCCACCGAGAGGAACTCGTCGCGCAAGCGGATGCCGGATTGCGCATCCCGGAAGAGGAGCGCGTTGTCCAGACAGAGGCTCGCCCGGCGCGCGAGGTCCCGCGCCAGCTCCACGTCCGCGGGCCCGTAACGCCGGGGCCCTGATTCAATGGAGAGGCTGAACGCTCCCAGCACCCGCCCTCGCGCCTGGAGCGGCACACAGAGGCTGGACTTGAGGCCCAGCGCGCGACTCAAGGCCAGGTGCTCCTCCCCGCGCGCCAGGGCCGCCAGCGCCGCGTCTGGAATCTCCGGCAGGCACAGCGGCTCCCCGGTCCGCAGCACCTGGGCGATGCCGCCGTGGGCCTGGAGGTCGATGGGCCAGCGGCGGGCAATCTCGAAGGCCAGCGCCACCTTCTCCGGCTCCCGGTGCACCACCACCCGCCGCTCCACCGTTCCGCGTTCGGTGAGCAGGTCCACCGAGCACCAGTCCGCGTACCGGGGCACCACCAGCTCCGCGAGGCGCTGGAGCACGGTGTCCTCGTCCAGGGAGGACGACAGCGCCTCGCCGGCCCGTGCGAGGAAGGCGAAGCGGTCCTCGGCCTCCTTGCGAGCCGTCAGGTCCTGGAAGCTCGCGGCCCGGTAGGTGACGTTGCCCTGGGCATCCTTCAGCGCCACCCCGTCCACGAGCGTGGGGAAGCGGGTGCCGTCCTGGCGGACATGGAGGTTCTCGTAGGTGTGGTGGCCCTTCTCGATGGTCCGCGCCAGCTCCGCGCGGAAGTTGTCGAGGGCCTCGGGGGCGAGCATCTCCTCGACGTGCCGCCCCACGATCTGCTCGGGCGAGTCATACCCATGCATGCGGGCGAAGGCGGGGTTGACCGCCTTCATGCGCCAGGTCCCGGGGTCCGTGCTGGCGATGCCCCAGCCCGCGTGGTGGAAGAGCAGGTCCCACCGCTCCAGTTGCTCCGAGTTGCGCTTCAGCTCCGTGGCGAGGGCATCGGCGCGGCGGCGCGCGCGCACGAACTCGGTCACCTCCACGGAGAAGGTGATGAGCCCGTCCACCTGCCCCCGCGCATCCCACGTGGGCTGGTAGGTGAGGTTGAAGAAGGCCTCCTCCGTCTGGCCGGTGCCGTGGCGGTCCAGCCGCACCTCGAACTCCGTGGCCACGAAGGGCTCGCCCGTCGCCAGCACCCGGCGCAGCGCCGCCATCACCGTGGGCTGGGAGAGGACCTCCGGCAGCACCTGGGACAGGGGGGCGCCGAGCTCGACCGGGCGGCCGATGATCTTCTCGTAGAGGGGGTTGGCGAACTCGAAGATGAAGTCGGGGCCGCGGGTGATGGCGATGGCCGCCGAGGACTGCTGCATGAAGATGCGATGCAGCTGCTCCTGATGCGAGCGCTCCAGCAACTCCCGCTCCCGGGCCTGGAGCAGCGCCGCCTGGTGCTTCAGCTCCTCGCGCGCGCGGTAGAGGTCGAGGAAGACGGCCACCTTCGCGCACAGCACCTGGGGCACGAAGGGCTTGGTGAGGAAGTCCGCGCCGCCCGAGCCGTAGGCGGCCAGCACGTCCTGCTGGGTCCACGGGTACGCGGTGAGGAAGATGATGGGCACGTCGCGGGAGCGCTCGCGCTGCTTGATGAGCGCGGCCGTCTCCAGGCCGCTCAGGCCCTCCATCTGCACGTCGAGCAGGACGACGGCGTAGTCCTCCCGCATCAGGTACCGCAGCGCCTCGCGGCCCGAGGACGCCTTGTGCAGCGGCACCTGGAGCGGCTCGAGGACGGCTTCGAGCGCCAGGAGGTTGGCGGGATTGTCGTCCACCAGCAGCACGCCCGCTCGCGCTCGCTCTGGAACTGGAGACGGGATGCGCGCTGAGTGAGGCGAGGACATACCTCCCCTTAACGGTTGGTCTCCCCAAGGACAAGACACGGCTGCGCCACCGTTCAACGCGTCAACGGCTGGGCGGCACCCAGTTGCAGGTCGAACGACACCTCCGGTGAGGTCCGCCCGTGCTGCTTCACCATCACCGCAAGGCTGTTCTCACCCTGTACGAAGGTCCCAGACGGCAGGGCGGCATCCATGCGCTCGTTCTCCGCGGAAGCCGTACTCCCGCTGCACCGGCAACCCCGGAGGCCGGACGCACCGTGCGCCAGCGACACCGTCACGCGGCACACAAGTGCTTGACGGAGAGTGGGGGTGAGGACTCGGATGCGCCACCATGACTGAGCTGCTCACCCGCGCCGAAGCCTCGAAGTACACGCAGACCTCGCGTCACTCGGATGTGCTCGCCTTCGTGGACGAGCTCTGCCGTCGCACGAAGCTCGTCCGGCGGGTGGACTTCGGGAAGAGCGGCGAGGGGCAGCCCCTGGTCGCCCTCATCGTGAGCGACCGCAACTGCTTCACGCCCGAGCTGGCGCGCAAGCAGAAGAAGGTCATCGTCCTGGTGGAGGCCAACATCCACGCCGGCGAGGTGGAGGGCAAGGAGGCCCTGCTCGCCCTGGCCCGGGACCTCACGCTGACGAAGCTCGGCAAGAAGCTCCTGGACAGGCTGTGCCTGGTGCTCGTCCCCAACTTCAACCCGGATGGCAATGACCGCATCAGCCCCAACAACCGCAAGCTGAACCTCCAGGCCCTGGAGGGACAGGTGAACCCCGAGGGCGGCGTGGGCACGCGCTACACGGGCGAGGGTTGGAACCTCAACCGCGACAACACGAAGCAGGAGGCGCCGGAGACGCGCGCGCTCGCCGCGCTGTACCAGACGTGGTGGCCGCACGTGTTCATCGACTGCCACACCACCGACGGCAGCATCCACGCCTGCGACCTCACCTTCGACACGTCCCACTCCAACGAGCCGCTCTTCACGGAGCTGCGCGAGTACAACCGCGCCATGCTGGAGCGGGTGGCCAAGGCCGTGAAGGGACGCCACGACTTCGAAGGCACCTGGTACGGCAACTACAAGGTGGAGGGCGAGCCGAACTCCGGCTGGCACACCTACCCCGCGCTGCCGCGCTTCGGCAGCCACTACCGGGGGCTGCTCGGCCGCATCGACGTGCTGCTGGAGACGTACAGCTACATCGACTTCCCGCGCCGCTGCGCGGTGACGCGGGCCTGGCTGCTGGAGCTGCTGCGGGACGCGGCGAAGAACGCCACCGCGTACCGCGCCATCACCGCCGCCGAGGAGGAGCGCATCATCTCCCGCGGCCAGTCGCCCGACCCGCAGGCGCTGGTGGGCATCAACTACGGCGTCGCCACGCGCGACGAGAAGGGCGCGCTCGTCTTCGAGTACCCGGCCTACGCGAAGCCCGGCGACCTGGCCCACGTCCTGGCCTACGACGAGGCGAGCATCGCCGCGCGGCGCTACCCCGGGAAGAAGAAGCGCACGTACCGCATCCCCCACCACCGGACGTTCATCCCCACCCAGGCGGTGAGCACCCCGGTGGGCTACCTCGTCCCGGCGGAGCTGGCGACGCGGCTGGAGGGGCATGGCATCCGCTTCGAGCGGCTGACGTCCGCGCGCCGCTACACGGTGGACAGCTACCGCGTGGCCCGCAGGGAGGAGACCTTCAGCCCCGACGTGGCGGCGAACGTGCCGCCGCCCGGCGAGGCGGAGGTGCCCCTCAGCCAGAAGCCCAAGCCCGTGCGCTTCGAGACGGTGCTGACCGTTTCCCCCGAACGCACCACGCGCGAGTTCCCGGAGGGCATGCTCTACGTGCCCACCGCGCAGCGCGCCGGCACGCTGGCCGTGTACCTGCTCGAGCCGCACTCGGATGATGGCTTCTGCCGCTGGCAGTTCCTCGACGGGATGATTCAGACGGGGGAGCTGTTCCCCATCCACCGCGTCGTCGAGCCCGCCACGGCGCCGAAGAAGGCCGAGTAACGGGCGGCGGCGGTTCCCACGGGTGGCGGCGGCGTTTCCAGGCGTCCAGGCAGCCATTCTCCGTTAGCTTGGGCCCTCACCTGTGAGGGCTCCTTTGAGACACCTGGATTTCTTCCGCGCCTCCTGCGCCCTGCTCGCGCTGGGCGCGGGACTCGTGGGTTGTGCCGCCTCCACCCCGGCCGCGCGCCCCGCGCCCTCCGAGGCGCCCGTGCTCCTCGTGAAGGACGGCGTACCGGTGGAGGCGGCGCGCGGCAGCTGGCGCTCTCGCGGCTACGGCATGCTGCTCTCCGCGACGGCGTCCGGACTGAAGCTGCACCACGAGACGGCGGCCGGTTGCTACGCCGACCCTGGCGGAGACGACAGCCTGCTGGCGTCACTCGTCTACCTCGCACCGGGGGCCACGGTGGACGAACTGGCCCTGCTCAGCGACCCCGGCGAGACGCGCTACTACTTCCAGCGCCTCCCCGCCCTGCCCAGGGCCTGTGAGGCCACCGTGACGTGGACGCCGCCGCGCCTGTTCGACGTGTTCGCGGCCACCTTCGCGGAGCAGTACGCCTTCTTCCCCGAGTACGGCGTGGACTGGAAGGCACGCATCACCGCGAATCGCCCGCGCGTCACCGACCACATGGACGCACGCGCCCTGTTCGACGTCTTCTCCGACATGCTGAAGGGCCTGGAGGACGCGCACACCGGCCTCAGCGCCGAAATCGATGGCGAGGAACTGTCCTTCAGCGAGGGCAAGGGCGTGACGACGAAACGCCTGGAGGCCGAGGCGCTGAAGCAGGGCGTCCCCGCTCGCGACGCGAAGCGGGCCTGGCTGGGCGCCTATCGCGACGGAATCCTCCAGACGCTGCTGAAGGGCGCGGGCCACCACGTGGCGAACCAGCGCATCTTCCACGGCCGCATCGGGGACGTGGGCTACCTCAACGTGCTGACGATGGGGGGCTTCGTCGAGGGAGAAGCCTCGCTCGTGGACGAGCGCCGCGCCCTGAAGGCCGCGCTCGATGAGGCCCTCACGTCCTTCCAGGGAGCCCGGGCGGTCATCGTGGACATGAGCAACAACCGTGGTGGCCATGACGCCGTCGCCCGGGACATCGCGGCGCGCTTCGCGGAGGCGCGGCACCTCGCGTACACCAAGCGGCCCCGACAGGTGGACATGGCACCGCAGCCCTTCTACGTGGAGCCCGCCAGCGGCCCGCGCTTCACCGGGCCCGTGTACCTCGTGACGAGCGACATCACCGTGAGCGCCGGGGAAATCTTCACCCTGGCCATGCGCGCGTTGCCCAACGTCACGCACGTGGGGACTTCCACCCGGGGCGCCTTCTCCGACGTGCTGGTCAAGCCGCTGCCCAACGGCTGGCGCATGGAGCTGTCCAATGAGCTGTATCTCGACCCGGCCGGAAAGCTCTACGAGGCGCGCGGCATCCCGCCCCAGGAGCCCCTCGACGTCTTCCCCGAGGGCGACCTGAGCGGCGGACACGCGAAGGCGGTGCTCTCACTGGTGGAGCGCGTGAGGCAGCGGGCGCAGCCGCTCAGGTGAGCAGCCGCACCGGGGCGCCGACATGCCAGGCGAGGATGTCCTCCAAGGCGTCGCGGTAGAAGACGGCGTAGTTCTCCCGTGTGACGTAGCCCAGGTGCGGCGTCAGCACGACGTTGGGCAGCGCGAGCAGCGGGTGGCCGGGCGGCAGCGGCTCCACGGAGAAGACATCCAGCCCGGCTCCGGCGATGCGCTGCTCGCGCAGGACGGTGAGCAGCGCCGCCTCGTCGACCAGCCCGGCGCGGGCCGTGTTGACGAACCAGGCCGTGCGCTTCATCGCGTCCAGCTCCGCGGCACCGACGATGCCGCGCGTGCGCTCGCCGAGCACGAGGTGCAGGCTCACGACGTCGGAGGTGGAGAAGAGCTCCTGCTTCTCCACCCGCCGCGCACCCCACTCCGCCGCGCGGGCGTCGGTGAGGTTCTGGCTCCAGGCCACCACCTCCATGCCAAACGCCTGCCCCACCCGCGCCATCTGTCCGCCGAGCTTGCCCAGCCCGAGCAGCCCCAGGCGCTTGCCGGTCAGTCCCTCCGTCAGGCCGCTCTGCCACGTGCCGGCGCGCAGCGCGCGGTCCTCCAGGGGGATGCGCTTCACCAGCGACAGGATGAGCCCCCACGCCAGCTCCGCCGTGGGCGCGCCCACGTTCCCCGTGCCACACACGGGGATGCCGCGTGTCCGGCAGGCCTCCAGGTCGATGGCCGCGTTGCGCCCGCCCGTGGTGACCAGCAGCCGCAGGCGTGGGAGCCGCTCGATGAGCGTCGCGGGAAAGGGCGTGCGCTCCCGCATGAGGACGATGACGTCGAAGGGCAGCAGCGCCGCCACCAGCGCTTCCGGGTCCGCGAGATGCCGGTCGAAGACGTGGAGGCCGGTCCCCGCTGGGAGCCGTTCCCAGTCCGCGAGGCTGAGGGCGATGCGCTGGTAGTCATCCAGGATGGCGATGTTCAAGGACGTCCTCCTCACCTGCTCCACGGGCTGGAGCGGTGCCTCCTTGGGTACCACCGGAGCCGGGTCGGGCGAAAATGGCGACGGCCGGAAAGGCCCCTGCCCTTCGTATCCTGCACGGTTCCCGGTGCGCGGCACCGTGGCTCGCATCCCGGCGGCGATGAGCCGCTCGTCGCGGGAGGAGCCCTTCCGGGGTGAATTACAGGCTGCCGACCATCCAGGCACTGCCCAGCGCGATGGAGAGGGCGGAGGCCAGCCGGGGCACCCTCGCGCCCACCGTGGCGGGAACGCGGCGCGACAGGGAGACGCTGGCAATGCCAGCGGTCAGCGCCGCCATGGCCAGGGTGCTCCCGATGGAGAACCCACCGAGGAACAGGGCGCGGTCCATCGCCGAGCCGGCGATGGTGGCGGGCAGGATGAGCAACAGCGCCGCCGCGCCGGTGAGCCCGTGGATGAGCCCCACTGCAATCACACTTCGCGTGACGGCTTCGGGCGGACCCGCGAGCGGGCGCCGCCTCAGCCCCCAGGCTCCCATCCCGAGCAGGGCGAGGGCCGCGACACGCTCGCCCCAGCGTTCGACCCCCTCCAGGTGGACGGCGGACAGGGCAACCAGCAGCACCGCGGAGGCCGCGAGCGTCCCCAGCCCATGACCGATTCCCCAGAGCAGCCCCACGCGCCAGGCCCCCTTGCGCCGGCCCACCGACAGGGGCGCCAGGCTCAGCAGGTGGTCCGGTCCCGACAGCGCGTGCAGTGCACCTGAACCGAGTCCTGCCAATGCCATGACCATCTTGAACTCTCCTCCTGGTGATGCCCTGGAAGATGGCGCCGGGGGCTCATAGTCGCCATGACATTGTTCTGATGGTTTCGATAGCTTCAGACTATCAGTGGCGAGGCAGCATCGGCGTGCTGACACACGCTTCATATGAGATGCACCCCGCCCTCGGGTCGTGCAGGCATCCTCGTCCGTGTGCCCGCCTTGCCGCCGTGCTCATCGAGCGCCGGGCATCCTGCTTCGCGAGCGCTCCCGGGCACGTCAACGCGCGGCGAGGTCGTCGAGCAGCGCCGCGAAGTCCCCGGGCAGTCCGGCACCGTGCTCTCGCGCCGCGTGCAGTTGCCGCGACGAGACCTGCACCACGCGGGGGCCTTCACGAGGGTCCGCCACTTCGTATTGCACCGCCCCCTGTGTCTGACCGCACTCGGAGCAGCGGTCCAGGTGGCGATAGGGCATGCCCTTCACGTACGGCTCGCCGCGCTCGCGGTGCTCTTCGACGAGTCGTTCGAGGATGACGTAGCGGTCCGCGCCCTCGGTCCGCTGCTGCTCCTCGATGGCGAGCGCCAGCAGGTCCGGCAACCGGTCGAACACCGCGAGCCGCTCCGGGTCCCTTGGGTCCGGGCGGCTCTTCGCTTCCACCTCGCCAGTCGCGTGGGCCCCGCGCAGGCGGCGCCACCAGTCTGCAATCCCCACGGTTCCTCCGACGCGTGTGTCCGTGCCCGGGGCCTCACCCTACCCCGCGCTTCCCCCGCCCGGCACGGCGAGGTGAGCAACGGGACGGGGGCCCTCCAGCGCAAAGCGCTCCCGGCACACCTTCGCGTCGAGGGCGCCACCCGGTCGAGAACGGACGGGCGCTCTGGCACACTCTCGGGAAGGATGGCACGTCACACACGCAAGGGCCCCCCGGAGCCGAAGCCCGCGGGCACGCCGCCAGGAAAGTCCTCTCCCGGCAGCTTCAACAGTCCGTTCGCCGCGCTTGGGAGCCTGCGGGAGGCGCTCCCCAGCAAGACACCCCAGCTTCGCGCGGAGGACTTCCCCGCCGAGCCTCCCCCGGACGGCCCGGCGCGAGCGGTGGTGCGGCTCGCACGGCGCGAGTGACGGCGCCGACGTGACACGGGTGGAGGAGCTCGGGACTGGCCCCCGAGGCCCTCCAGGACTGGTGCCGGGCGCTACAGCGCGGGCTCGCCTGCCGGGGTTCGGTGGAGGGCGAGGCCCTGGTGCTGGAAGGAGACCAGCGCCGCAGCGTCCCGGACCTCCTCCTGCGCAGGGGCGTGCAGCGCGTCGTCCAGGGGTAAGGGCCACGGGCCCGCGTCCCGGAGCGTCGAGCCGGGCCGACGCCCTACCCGCCCGTCGCCGGCCGCATCGCCAGCTCCACCGCGCCCACCTCGCGCCACCACGGCGTCACCGACTCCACGTGGGCGGGCTCGACGGCGGAGCCGAGGCGCGGCGTGAAGAGGCGCACCCGCTGTTCCGAGGCGAGGCGCACCAGCGTCTCGGCCGGCTCGTCCCAGGCGTGGAGCGCCAGATTGAAGGTGCCCCAGTGCACCGGCATCAGCGTGCCGCCGCCGAGCATGGCGTGGGCCTTGAGCGCGTTCTCCGGCCCCAGGTGGATGCCGCTCCAGCTCGGGTGGAAGGCGCCGACCTCCAGCATCACCAGGTCGAAGGGCCCGTGCCGGCGGCCAATCTCCTCGAACTCCGACGTCAGCCCGGTGTCGCCGCTGAAGAAGACGCGGCGCCGGTCCGTCGTCAGCACCCACGAGGCCCAGAGCGTCTCGTTGCGGTCCCCCAGGCCCCGCCCGGAGAAGTGCTGCGACGGGGTGGCGGTGAAGCCCACCGGCCCCACGCGCGTCCCCTCCCACCAGTCCAGCTCGGTGATGAGCTCGGGGGCGACGCCGAACGCCTCCAGGTGCGCGCCGACGCCCAGCGCGGTGATGAAGGGCACCCGGCGCTTCGCCAGCGCGGCGATGGTGGCGCGGCACAGGTGGTCGTAGTGGTCGTGCGACACGAGCACCGCGTCCAGCTCCGGCAGGGACTCCAGGGGGACGGGCGCCGGGTGGAACCGCTTCGGCCCGGCGAAGGACATGGGCGAGGCGCGCTCGCCCCAGACGGGGTCCGTGAGGATGCGCGCGCCGTCCAGCTCCAGCAGC
The DNA here is from genome assembly GCA_046520375.1 of Pyxidicoccus sp. 3LFB2. Lineage (GTDB taxonomy): Bacteria > Myxococcota > Myxococcia > Myxococcales > Myxococcaceae > Myxococcus. The sequence continues at coordinate 2,362 of JBKGHK010000179.1, read as the reverse complement.
ATCGTGCTGTGGCCCAGCCACGTCACCCGGAAGCCGCTGTCGGGCCGGCGCGCCCAGGTGTCCAGCGGGCTCAGCAGCGGCAGGGGCGCTGGCGGCGTCCGCTGCGCGCCACCGAAGAAGTACTCGCCCAGCAGGGGCAGCGGGTTGCCCTGGAGGCCCGGGCCCACGGGCGCGGTGTTGCGGAAGCGCCCCTCCGCGAACTGCCGGGAGGCGCGCACCCGCTCGAGTCGAAGTCCTGAGTCAGACATGGCGCGTGTCTAACGCCGCCCGTCGTGCCTGGCTACCCGGCCTGTGTGAAGAAGTGTGACTGTGTCAGCGGCTGTCCTTGCGCTTCTGCTGGCGGGCCTGCTCCGCCCGCAGCGCGCCGCCAATCCGCTTCCCCGCCACCTGCGTCATCTTCGAGACCGGGTTGCCCTGCTTCTTGGGCCACGGAGGGCTCCAGCTCGACGTGGACGGCTTGCCGGGGAAGCTCTTGTTCTTCATGGGCGGTGTCCTCATGTGCCGGGGCTGGCATGGCGCAAGGCGCCCGTCAGCCCGGCCGGTGGCGGGCCATTCTCCCTGGGTAACGTCTGGAGAAAACATGTGCATGCCCCGGAGCGTTCGGCTCCCGGCGGGCAGACGGACAGGCGCCCGGGCCGCCCCGTGGATGGAGCGCGCCGGGGCTCAGCCCCCCTTGGCGGGCGCCTTGCGCGTGGCCTTCAGAATCTTCACCGGCGGCGTCAGTTGCTGCGCGCTGGCGGGCGCCTGCTGGATGGCGCGCACCACATCCATGCCCTTCACCACCCGGCCAAACGCGCCGAAGCCCTGCCCGTCCGGATTGCGCTTGCCGCCGAAGTCGAGCTCGGGCTGGTTGCCCACGCAGATGAAGAAGTCCGACGTGGCGGTGTCGGGCGTGTCCCGCGCCATGGAGACGGTGCCGTCCAGGTGCTTGAGGCCGGTGTCCTTCGTGCGCTCCAGCGGGATGGGCGCCTGGTCCTCGGACTTGCGCGAGGGGTCGATGCCGGCCTGGATGACCTCAATCTTCACCGGGCTGGCGGGCTGGTTGTCGGGCTTCACCGTGCGGTGGAACACGCCGCCCGCGTAGAGGCCCGCGTCCACGTAGTGGAGGAAGTTGCGCACCGTCTTCGGCGCCCGCGCCTCGTCGAGCTCCAGCTCGATGTCGCCCTTCTCCGTCTGGAGCACCACCCGCACCAGGGAGGACGGCTTCGGCGCGTCCCCCTTCTTCGGCGCGGCGGCGAGGACGGCGGCTGGCAGGGCAAGCAGCACGGCGAGGCAGGCGGAGGCGAAGGTCTTCATGGGCGCCAGTTCTACCCCGGACCGGCCCGCGTACCATGGCCAGGAAAACCCCTTCCCTCCGTATCCTCCCCAGCAGCCCCAGCCCGAGAGCCACCCACGATGACCGCCCGCTACAACCTGCTGTCACCCGAGCTGAAGACCCATCCGTACCCGGCGTACGCGGACCTGCGGCGCAACGCCCCGGTGTGCCAGGTGGACCCGGGCGGGATGTGGGCCGTGTCGCGCTACGAGGACGTGATGTACGTCCTGAAGCACCCGCAGCTGTTCTCCTCCAAGGGCTTCGGGGCGGCCACCAACCCGCCCTGGCTGGGGGGCAACCCGTTCTCCGACTCGATGCTGGCCATGGACCCGCCGCAGCATGGGCGGCTGAGGGTGCTCGTCTCGCGGGCCTTCGGCGCGCCGGCCATGGCCCGGCTGGAGAAGCGCGTGCGCGCCTTCGCCGAGGAGGCCGTGGCCGGGCTGCCCCTGGGCCAGCCCTTCGACATCATGCCGCCCTACGCCCTGCGCATCCCCGCCAGCGTCATCGGCGACATGCTGGGGGTGGAGCCCGCGCTGCACTCGCGGCTCAAGCGGTGGGCGGACCTCATCACCGGCGGCGTCACCACCGTCCGCCCGGACGAAGAGGACCGCAAGCAGCTGGCGCGCGATGCCGTGAAGGAGCTGAAGGCGTACTTCGGCGACCTGTGGGAGCGGCGCCGGCAGGAGCCCGGTGACGACATGGTGAGTGACTTGACGCGGGCCCGGGTGGACGGCGAGGCGCTGACACAGGATGAGGGCGTGGCCTTCTGCGCCCTGCTGCTGGTGGGCGGCATCGAGTCCGCGGTGAACATGCTGGGCGCCTCGCTGGTGGTGCTGCTGGAGCAGCCCGAGCTGCTCCATCGGCTGCGCGCGGACCGCTCGCGCATCCCCGCCTTCGTCGAGGAGGTGCTGCGCTACGAGCCGCCCGCCCAGGCCGCGCCGCGCGTCACCACGCAGGACGTGGAGCTGGGCGGCGTGAAGCTCCCCGCGGGCTCGCGGCTGCTGGTGCTCCTGGGCTCGGCCAGCCATGACGACGCGCAGTACCCGG
>JBKGHK010001799.1:0-206 GCA_046520375.1 Pyxidicoccus sp. 3LFB2 | reverse complement strand
GCCCGCGGCCACCGCCTTCACCTTCGTCAGCGTCGATACGCGCACCGGCGTCAGCCGGTTCACCGTGGTGCCGTCGCCCAGCTGCCCCAGCGCGTTCGTAGCCCCAGGCCCACACCACACCGTCCTCCGTCAGCGCCAGCGCGTGGCTGCCGCCCGCGGCCACCGCCTTCACCTTCGTCAGCGTCGATACGCGCACCGGCGTCAGC
>JBKGHK010001798.1:0-208 GCA_046520375.1 Pyxidicoccus sp. 3LFB2 | reverse complement strand
GAACGAAGGCGCCGTACTCGAAGCGCGGCGTCAGCACCACGCGCACCATGACCTCCGCCGGCCCAGGCACCGCACCCGCCGCAGCAGCCGCGTGCCGGGTGCCCACGTGCGTGCCCCGCGCGCCGCCGCCGGGGAAGACGGGCATGCAGTCCACCACCTCCAGCCACCCCGCGCGGGGTGGTGAAGGTCGTCACCAAGGGACGTTGGT
>JBKGHK010001797.1:0-208 GCA_046520375.1 Pyxidicoccus sp. 3LFB2 | reverse complement strand
CGCGCTGCTGGGCCAGGTGCGTGGCACCACCCTGGCCGCGTTCGAGCACCAGGACGTGCCCTTCGAGAAGCTCGTCGAGGAGCTTGAATCGTCCCTCGAGACGTGAGCCGCAACCCGCTGGTGCATGGTCGTCTTCGCCCTGCATTTGAACGCGCCCGTCCGGGGAAGCTGTCGGGGGCGCCGGGCCTCACGCTGCGCCCGCTGGAGG
>JBKGHK010001796.1:0-209 GCA_046520375.1 Pyxidicoccus sp. 3LFB2 | reverse complement strand
CAGCGTCCCCGTCATCGCGTCGAAGCTGCTCAGGACTTCAGGCCAGTACCGGGCCCAGGGCGGGCTCCGGGCTGGGGGTGGTTCTGGGCCATCGGCGCCCTCGACCTGGGTGGCGCCGATGCGCGGCCTCGTCGGTGCCGACCTGGACGACGCCCGGCGTGCTGGGATGCGCGGCTGCTGCCCGGGGAGCATTCCCACCGAGGAGCTGT
>JBKGHK010001795.1:0-211 GCA_046520375.1 Pyxidicoccus sp. 3LFB2 | reverse complement strand
GGCCTCGCGAGGACGGCATCCGCGGCACCGCGTACGTGGACCTCATCAACAGCGGGCGTCTTCCTGGAGGTGCCCGCTCCCCGACACCGGCACCACCATCACCGCCCGCGGCGCGCATCAGCTACACCTGGCTCATCGTCACGCGCGTGGCCAACAGCTTCACCGGCAGCCTGGCCCGCACGTATGACGGGCACCGCGGCATCGACATCGA
>JBKGHK010001794.1:0-211 GCA_046520375.1 Pyxidicoccus sp. 3LFB2 | reverse complement strand
CGTCGACGTGCTCTGGTACAACGGCTGGAGTGGCCAGGTGGGCCCCTGGTACCTCAACGGCACCAATGTCATCGGCTACGCCTACCTGACGCAGACCAGCCCCAGCAGCGCGGGTTGGGAACTGATGGGCACGGGCGACTACAACCGCGACGGTCACGTCGACGTGCTCTGGTACAACGGCTGGAGTGGCCAGGTGGGCCCCTGGTACCTC
>JBKGHK010001793.1:0-211 GCA_046520375.1 Pyxidicoccus sp. 3LFB2 | reverse complement strand
TCGAAGAGGGCGGCCGTCAGCCACAGCGTGCTGACACGGTGCCGCGTCAGCAGCGCTGCGAGGTTCTCCAGCGAGAGGGCCTGAGGAGGCGCCAGCACCAGGCGAGCGCCATGCAGCAGCGCGCCCCAGATTTCCAGCGTGGAGGCGTCGAAGGAGATGGGCGCCAGCTGGAGGAAGACCTCCTCGGGCCCGAAGTGGATGAAGCTGCCGC
>JBKGHK010001792.1:0-213 GCA_046520375.1 Pyxidicoccus sp. 3LFB2 | reverse complement strand
TGCGAGGGGGGGCACGCGACTACAGCTCGTGCTCGTAAGCCAATTCCAACGCCCGGCATCGCCCTGGAGGTGGTGAGCGACCCCCGCTCGTCAGCCTCGCGAAGCGCGAAGCGGACCTGGCCGTCCGGATTGCGCGCCGCAGGAGGGGGAGCTGGTCACCGCCGCCTCGCCCGCCTTGGCTATGGCGTCTACGCGGCGCCGGACGGGGACATG
>JBKGHK010001791.1:0-214 GCA_046520375.1 Pyxidicoccus sp. 3LFB2 | reverse complement strand
CCGTGCTCGCCTGCACCAGCATGCTGGTGTCCAAGGGGGCCACGGTGGACGGCGCACCCTGATGACCTACTCGGCGGACGCGCACGAGCTATACGGCAAGCTGTACTACACGCCCGCGCGCCGCCACGCGCCGGGCGCATGCGCGACATCATCGAGTGGGCTGTCGTTCCAGCCGGTGAGGTCGAACGTCGGGTCGACGTCCGCGTCATCCCGC
>JBKGHK010001790.1:0-215 GCA_046520375.1 Pyxidicoccus sp. 3LFB2 | reverse complement strand
GTCATCGCCCTCTCCAAGGGGTGAAGTTCATCGGGATGTCGTAGAACTTCATGTTTCTTCGCGACGAGCTGCTCGCTGTGCTCGGCTTGCTGGCAAAAACAAAGTGTCGTGAGGCGGCCTGGCGTCACCTGAGCGCGAGGACATAGCCTTGGGTGACGCGTCCCCGTCTGCGCCGATAGTTCCTTCTCGGCGCCGTGCGTGCGGCTCGGCGCGTC
>JBKGHK010000178.1:0-15829 GCA_046520375.1 Pyxidicoccus sp. 3LFB2 | reverse complement strand
GCGAGGTGCTCGAGCTGAAGGACACCATCAACACGATGGTGGACCAGCTCCGCGCGTTCGCCTCCGAGGTGACTCGCGTCGCCAAGGAAGTCGGCACGGAAGGCAAGCTGGGCGGCCAGGCCGCGGTGCCCGGAGTCGCAGGCGTCTGGAAGGACCTCACGGACAACGTGAATGTCCTCGCCGGCAACCTGACGGACCAGGTGCGAAACATCGCCAAGGTGACGACGGCCGTCGCCAACGGCGACCTGTCGCAGAAGATCTCCGTCGAGGCGCGCGGCGAAATCCTGGAGCTCAAGAGCACCATCAACACGATGGTGGACCAGCTCCGCGCCTTCGCCGCGGAAGTGACGCGCGTCGCGAAGGAAGTGGGTACGGACGGCAAGCTGGGAGGCCAAGCCGCGGTGCCGGGAGTCGCCGGTACGTGGAAGGACCTCACGGACAACGTGAACAGCATGGCCTCCAACCTCACCGCGCAGGTGCGAAACATCGCGCTGGTGACGACGGCGGTCGCCAATGGTGACCTCTCCAAGAAAATCACCGTCGATGCGAAGGGTGAAATCCTCGAGCTGAAGGACACCATCAACATCATGGTGGACCAGCTCAACAGCTTCGCCTCCGAAGTGACTCGCGTGGCCCGCGAAGTCGGTACGGAAGGAAAGCTGGGTGGGCAGGCGGAAGTGCGCGGCGTGTCCGGCGTCTGGAAGGACCTGACGGACAACGTGAACTTCATGGCCCGCAACCTCACCACGCAGGTGCGAGGCATCGTCAAGGTCGTGACGGCCGTCGCCAACGGCGACCTGAAGCAGAAGCTGGTCGTCGAAGCGAAGGGCGAGGTGGCCGCGCTCGCGGAGACCATCAACAACATGACCGACACGCTCGGCACGTTCGCCGAGCAGGTCTCCACGGTGGCCCGTGAAGTGGGTGTCGAAGGGAAGCTCGGCGGTCAGGCCCGTGTGCCCGGTGTCGCCGGCACGTGGAAGGACCTCACCGACAACGTGAACTTCATGGCCTCCAACCTCACCACCCAGGTGCGCGGCATCGTGCGCGTGGTGACGGCGGTTGCGAACGGAGACCTGACCCAGAAGCTCATCGTCGACGCGAAGGGCGAGGTGGCGGCGCTCGCGGACACCATCAACAACATGACGGACACGCTGGGCACCTTCGCCGAGCAGGTGTCCACGGTGGCCCGCGAGGTGGGTATCGAAGGAAAGCTGGGCGGCCAGGCCCGCGTGCCCGGTGCGCGTGGCACGTGGCGGCAGCTGACCGACAACGTGAACCAGCTCGCCGGTACCCTCACCAGCCAGCTGCGCGCCATCTCCGACGTCGCCACCGCCGTGACGAAGGGTGACCTGACCCGGAGCATCACGGTCGTCGCGGAAGGCGAAGTCGCCGCGCTGAAGGACAACATCAACCAGATGATCGTCAACCTGCGTGAGACCACGCAGAAGAACCAGGAGCAGGACTGGCTCAAGACGAACCTGGCGAAGTTCTCCGGCATGATGCAGGGCCAGAAGAGCCTGGACGCCGTCAGCCGCCTCATCATGAGCGAGCTGACGCCGCTGGTCTCCGCCCACCACGGCGCCTTCTTCCTCGTGGATGGCGAGTCCGGCACGCCGCTGCTCAAGCTCACCAGCACCTACGCGTACCGGGAGCGCAAGCACATCGCCAACCGGTTCCGGCTGGGCGAGGGCCTTGTCGGCCAGGCCGCCCTGGAGCGGAAGACGATTCTTCTCACCCGGGTGCCCTCGGACTACATCACCATCTCCTCGGGTCTGGGTGAGTCCGCGCCGCTCAACATCATCGTCCTGCCCGTCCTCTTCGAGGGCGAGGTCAAGGCGGTCATCGAGCTGGCGTCCTTCCACCCGTTCAGCGCCATCCACCAGATCTTCCTGGACCAGCTCACCGAGAGCATTGGCGTCGTGCTGAACATGATCATCGCCAACATGCGCACGGAGCAGCTGCTGCTCCAGTCGCAGGGCCTCACGCAGGAGCTGCAGAGCCAGTCCAAGGAGCTCACGCAGCAGCAGGACGCCCTCAAGCGCTCCAACATCGAGCTGGAGGAGAAGGCGAAGCTGCTCGAGGAGCAGAACCGGCGCGTCGAGGAGAAGAACAACGAGGTGGAGCGCGCCCGCGTCAGCCTCGAGGAGAAGGCGGAGCAGCTCACCGTCATCTCCAAGTACAAGAGCGAGTTCCTGGCCAACATGAGCCACGAGCTGCGCACGCCGCTCAACTCGCTGCTCATCCTCGCCAAGCTCCTGGCGGACAACAAGGACGGCAACCTCAGCAACAAGCAGGTCGAGTACGCCAACACCATCTACGCGTCCGGCGGAGACCTGCTCAGCCTCATCAACGAGATTCTGGACCTCTCCAAGGTGGAGGCCGGGAAGATGCAGGTGGAGCCGCGGGACATCGTCCTGTCCGAGCTCAACCAGTTCATCGACCGCAGCTTCCGCCCGGTGGCGGACCAGAAGGGGCTGGCCTTCACGGTGGAGGTGGCACCGGGCTCGCCGCGGCACATCCGCACGGACCCGCAGCGCCTGCAGCAGGTCCTCAAGAACCTGCTCTCCAACGCCTTCAAGTTCACCGACGAAGGCAGCGTGAAGATGAAGGTGTCGCTGGCGGACCGCTCCACGCGGTTGGACCACGAGGTGCTCAAGCGCTCGCGGCACGTCATCGCCTTCTCCGTGACGGACACGGGCATCGGCATCGCCAAGGACAAGCAGCGCCTCATCTTCGAGGCGTTCCAGCAGGCGGACGGCTCCACCGCGCGCAAGTACGGTGGCACCGGCCTGGGCCTGTCCATCAGCCGCGAAATCGCCAAGCTGCTCGGTGGCGAAATCCACGTGACGAGCGAGCCCAAGAAGGGCAGCACCTTCACGCTGTACCTGCCGCCCGAGTACGTCGGACCGGAGGACGAGGGCCTGCCCCCGCTGTCCGGCTCCAACGAGCCTTCGCCCCGCCCGCCCCCGGCCCCGGACTTCCATGCCTCCGTCCCGGCCCCGGTCCACATCCCGCCGACCGCGGCCGAGAGCAGCCACGTGCTGGACGCGGCCCTGCCGCCGGCGGTGGAGTCCACCCTCACGCCCGTCTCGGTCGAGGATGACCGCGAGCACATCCGCGAGGGAGACCGCGTCCTGCTCATCATTGAGGACGACGTGAAGTTCGCCCGCATCATGGTGCAGATGGCGCGGGAGAAGGGCTTCAAGGCGCTGGTCGCCACCCGCGGCGACACCGGCCTGTCCATGGCCAACGAGTACCAGCCGCACGCGATTACGTTGGACATCCAGCTGCCCGTGGTGGACGGCTGGAGCGTGTTGGACCGCCTCAAGCGCAACCCGCGCACGCGGCACATCCCGGTGCACGTCATCAGCGTCATGGACAAGCACCAGGGCAACGCGCAGGGCGCCTTCGGCTACCTCACCAAGCCTGTCAGCAAGGAAGGCCTGGAGCGCGTCTTCAACCAGCTCTCCAGCTTCCTGGAGCGCAAGGAGCGCCGCCTCCTGCTGGTGGAGGACGACGACACCCAGCGCGACAGCCTGGTGAAGCTGCTGGGCGACGGCGGCGACGTGGCCGTCACCGCCGTGGCCACCGGCGAAGAGGTGCTGCAGAAGCTGGAGGAGAACGAGTACGACTGCCTCGTCATCGACCTGCTCCTGCCCGACACCGACGGCATCAAGCTGGTGGAGGAGGTCAAGACGCAGCAGCGCTTCCGCGACCTGCCCATCGTCGTCTACACCGGCAAGGAGCTGACCTCGAAGGACGAGGCCCGGCTGCGGCGCTACACCGGCAGCGTCATCCTCAAGAGCGGCTCGAAGAGTCCGGAGCTCCTCCTGAGCGACACCGCGCTCTTCCTCCACCGGCTGGACCAGAACCTGCCGCCGCGTGCCCGGGCCGCCCTGGCCCAGCGCAACGAGAAGGAGTCGGAGCTGGCCGCCAGGAAGGTGCTCGTCGTCGACGACGACATGCGCAACATCTTCGCGCTCACCAGCGTGCTGGAGAACCACGGCATGCAGGTCATCTTCGCGGAGAACGGCCGTGCCGCCATCGAGATGCTGGAGCAGCACCGCGACGTGGACATCGTCCTCATGGACGTGATGATGCCGGAGATGGACGGCTATGAGACCATGCGTGCGATTCGCAAGGACCTCAAGTACGCCAGCCTCCCCATCATCGCCGTCACCGCCAAGGCGCTGAAGGACGACCGCGAGAAGTGCATGGCCGCCGGGGCGAGCGACTACCTGCCCAAGCCGGTGGACACCGACAAGCTGCTCGAGCTCATCCGTCTGTGGGTGAGCGCCTGAGGGGCTGAGTGATGGCTAGCGCACGTCTCCGCCGGACACCTGTCCGGCGGGGGCTGCGCTGAGCCGCTTGCACCTGTAGAAGCAGCGGACGGGGTACCTCTTCATTCCATCTCCATGACGCCTAGCGAACACATCCCCGCCGAACGCAACCAGGAGGCCCGGGTGGCCCGCCCCAAGGCGAGCATCCTGATGGTGGACGACCACCCGTCCAACCTGCTGGCGCTGGAGGCCATCCTCGAGCCGCTGGGCCAGGACCTGGTGAAGGCCACCAGTGGTGAAGAGGCGCTCAAGTTCCTGCTCAAGCGGGACTTCGCCGTCATCCTGATGGACGTGCAGATGCCCGGGCTGGATGGTTTCCAGACGGCGACCATCATCAAGCAGCGCGAGCGCACCCGCACCATCCCCATCATCTTCCTCACCGCGCTCAGCCGCGACGCCGCCCATGTCTTCAAGGGCTACGCGCACGGCGCGGTGGACTACCTGCTCAAGCCGTTCGACCCGGAAATCCTCCGCTCCAAGGTCAGCGTCTTCGTGGACCTGTTCCTCAAGGAGCAGGAAATCCAGCGGCAGGCCGCGCTCATCCGCCAGCGAGATCGCGAGGCGCTGGAGCGGCAGAGCGAGCTGCGCTACCGCCGGCTCACCGAGTCGCTGCCCGAAGTCATGTGGGCGGCGCGGCCGGACGGCTCCTTCACCTACGCCAACCGCGCCGGGCGCGACTACACCGGCATCCAGGAGGACGAGCCGCTGTCGCTCGCCACCTTCCTGGACTTCGTCCACCCCGTGGACCGGGACGACATGCGCGGCGTGTGGGAGCAGGCCATCCGCCTGGGGCAGCGCGTGGAGCGCGAGTTCCGCCTGCGCCGCTTCGACGGGGTGTACCGCTGGCACCTGGCGCGCGCGGTGCCCGAGCGCGACGAGTCCGGGCACCTCGTCGGCTGGATTGCCATCGCCACCGACATCGACGACAAGCGCCGGGCCGAAGAGGCGCTGGGGCGCTTCAAGACGACGCTGGACGCCACGCTGGACTGCGTCCTCATGTTCTCCCCCGACTCGCTGACGCTCACCTACGCCAACGCGGGCGCCGCCAAGCAGCTGGCCGGCAGCGTGGATGAGCTGGTGGGGCTGTCGGTGCTGGAGGTGGAGGGGGCCTTCGACGAGGAGGGCTTCCGCAAGCTCCTGGCGCCGCTGGTGAGCGGCACCCTGCCCAGCCAGACGTACTCCACCAGCCACCGCCGCCGTGACGGCACCGAGGTGCCGGTGGAGGTGGTGCTCCAGTTCGTGGGCGCCGACGAGGGGCCCGGCCGCTTCATCTCCGTGGCCCGCGACATCACCGAGCGCCAGCGCGCGGAGACGGCGCTGCGGCTGGCCAGCGAGGCCAAGGACGCCTTCCTCGCCGCGGCCAGTCACGAGCTGCGCACCCCGCTGGCGGCGGCCAAGGGCCACGCCCACCTCGCGCTGCTCAAGCTGGGCAACGAGACGGAGGCCGGCCCGGGCAAGTCGCTGAAAATCATCAACCGGCAGATCGACCGGATGGCCAAGCTGGTGGAGGACCTGCTCGACATCAGCCGGCTGCAGGCGGGCCGCCTGTCGCTGGAGCTGGAGCGCTTCGACCTGAGCCAGCTGGTGCACGAGACGCGAGACCGCATGGCCGTGCTGTCCCAGGGCCATGAGCTGGCCGTGGAGACGCCCGAGACGCTGGAGGGCACGTGGGATAGGGGCCGCCTGGATCAGGTGCTCACGAATCTCCTGTCCAACGCCATGCGCTACTCGCCCGAGGGCGGGCCGGTGCTGGTGCGGCTCAACGGCGAGGGCGACGAGGGCGTGCACCTGTCCGTGAAGGACCGCGGCGTGGGCATTCCCAAGGAGAAGCAGGGGCTCATCTTCGAGCGCTTCGGCCGCGCGCACGGCAGCCGGTATGGCGGCCTGGGCCTGGGGCTCACCATCAGCCAGGGCATCGTCGAGCAGCACGGAGGCCGCATCTGGGTGGAGTCCGCAGGTGTGCCCGGCGAGGGCTCCACCTTCCACGTGTGGCTGCCGCGCGAGACGGTGCCGCAGCTGGCCAGCGTGCACGAGGCGCCCGGCACCCGCACCGCCAGCTGAAGGGGCGGCGCTACTGCGCCGGGGGCCTGCCTCCGGCGCGCAGCGGGCGCACCGCCGTCACCCACAGCATCCGGGTGTCTGGCTCCAGCCGGTAGTCCACGTGGTAGCCCGAGGCCTTCAGCTCGAAGGTCTCCTCCGCCTCCTCCTCGCTGACCCACTGGCGCAGGCCCAGCGTCGCGGCGACGCCCGCCAGGAGTGACTCCAGCAGGGCACGGTCCCCCGCGGGCAGCGCCGCCCAGGCGGCACGCGCTTCCAGCGCGGTGGCGACGCGCCACGCCCCGCCTCTCTGCCGTCCCATGCTCATGGCGACGGGCGGGGCGTCCGGGAGATGTCCACCAGGGTGATGACCCGCGCCGCGTCATCCCGCTCGTACGTCACCACCAGCACTTCCAGGGTGAGCCGCTGCCGGCGCGGCTCTTCCGAGGCGGGCTCCACCGAGCGGCCGCACTTCTCGGCCAGCTCGTCCACGGCGCCCTGGAAGGCGTCGAAGAGCGCGGTGGGCATCAACCCGATTTCCTTCCACGTCTGGGGCGTGAAGACGACGCGGTAGGGGCCGGTGGCCCTGGGAGCGATGCGGTGCATACGGGTGGAGGACTCGAACGGTCGAAGAAGTGCGTCACATGGGACCCGCTTCCGAGCGCCCCGGCCACTTCAGGCCGCGCTCTTCGAGCGGGCTGTTGATGGGTATACGTCAGAGGGGAAGTGGGACTATCTGCCTGCTGACAACCGGCAGATATGCCGGGTCCGGAAAGGGCCCCTTTCGGGGCCCCGGGCCGGGCGCTCGCCGCGCTACCGGTGAAGCTCCGGCGGCGGAATCGTGGTGAGCCGGAGGGTGACCTCCGTCAGCCGGATGGCGGCGCGCATGGGGTCCACCTGGTAGAGGAGGACGAAGTCGCCCACGGTGAGCGACAGGGCCGTCTCCAGGCCCGCCGCCTCGACGAAGCGCGGGTCCGGCAGCCGGCCCTCCGAGGCGAGCGTCACCAGCGCCGTCAGCCGCTGCTGCAGGACGCTGTAGTCTTGGTGGGAGAGATGGCCGAGCTGCCGCCACGCGGACGGAGCGACCTCGACCGCATAGGTCGATGGGGAGGACGGGGTGGGGGATTCCATGCCGGAGTCCCCCCTAAGCAACCTCCGCACCACCGCGAGCCTGCCAGGAATCAGACGTTTGGCGCGCACCCCCCACCCAGGGGCTGTAGGAATTCCGGAGCCCCTGAAAGGGGTCTCTGTAACTTCTTCCGGGCCTTCGGGCGGGGTGTCATTTCTACGCGGTCCGGGGGGCCGGGGCGTGTTGGCACGGTGACATCCCGGAGGATTCACGGCGCGTTGCCGCTCCCCCCGCGAGGCGGCGACCCAATCATCCGGCTGCCACGCGCCCGGGTGTCCTCGTTCTCCTATGCCGAGCATCGCCGACCTCATCCAAAGCCACCGAGAGCTGCTCGTGCGGCGCTTCCTGGAGGAGGCCGGCAAGCTGGAGAGTGCCCGGGGGCTGAAGCCCACCGAAATCATCAACACGCTCCCCGAGTACCTCGCCACCCTCTCCGCCATCTCCCGCCAGGGGCACCGCGAGGACACGACGGCGGCGAAGCGGCGGCTGGAGGACATGCACGTCGCCTCGCGCCTGCGGCTTGGCTACAACCAGGATGAGGTGACGAGCGAGTACGTCCTCATGGGGCGGCTCATCGCCGCGCTCTGGGAGGAGCTGCCCCCGGACGCGCAGCCCTCGCCCGACGACTCGCAACAGCTGTTTCGCGAGCTGGACGACGCCATGGACTACGCGGTGGCCGTCTTCACGGGCTACTCCGTGGAGGACCGCCAGCGCGAGAAGCGCACCCTGCGGCGGCTGGAGTCCCTGGCGCCCAAGGCGCTGCGGCGCGACGAGCCGCTGGCGGACCACCTGCTGCCCATGGTGCGGCTCATCCAGGAGGCCGTGGAGGCGGACGGGGCGGAGCTGTTCCTCGTCGGGGCGCCGGGGCGGCTGCGGCGGGTGACGGCCTCGGGCCACTGCGAGGTGCAGGCCGGGCAGGGGCTGGAGGTCTCCCTGGAGGGGGACTCGTTCCTGGCGCGGGTGGCCCGCTCCGAGGAGCCGCTCGTCCTGGCGGGCACGCCCGAGGCGATGGCCCCGGAGCGCGACGGCCTGTGTGGCAGCCGGCTGCTGACGCTCATGGGGCTGCGGCTGTGGCCCCATGGCGAGCTGATGGGCGTCATCTACGTGGGCGTCGCCCGGGCCCGGCCCTTCCAGCCCCAGGCCAAGCGCTACCTGGAGACGCTGGTGGAGTACCTCTCCGGCATCCTCGACCGGGCGTTCCTCTTCGGGCAGATACAGGAGGCGCACGCGCGCCTGGGCGCCTCGGAGGAGCGGTACCGGCTGGCCAGCCGCGCGATTACCGACGCCATCTGGGACTGGGACCTGCGCACCGACGCCCTGATGTGGAACGAGGGGGCGCAGCTGCTCTTCGGCTTTCCCGTCGAGGAGGTGACGCCCGACATCCACTGGTGGCGCTCGCGCCTCCACCCGGAGGACCGGGAGCGGGTGATGCGCGCCGTGCAGACGGCCATCGACCGGGGGATGGAGCGCTGGCGGGGCGAGTACCGCTTCCTCCACCGCGACGGCCACTACGTGCACGTCACCGACCATGGCGTCATCTCCCGGGACGCGTCGGGCCGGGCCTCGCGCATGGTGGGGGCGATGCAGGACATCACCGTGCGCAAGCAGGCGGAGGAGGCGCGCGCGCGGATGCTCCGGCGCGAGAGTCAGCGCGCCGAGCAGCTCCGGGGGCTGGCGGCCGCGTCGGTGACCATCAGCGGCGCGGGCACCCTGGATGAGGTGCTGAAGGTCATCACCGAGCATGCGCGGCTGCTCATCGGCGCGCACCAGGCGCTCATCCTGGTGGCGGGCGGTGGCGCGCGGCCCCTCGGCGTCGTCTCGTTCTCCGACAGGTACGCCGCGTGGCGGGACGCGACGCCCTCGGGGGCGGACTGGGCCCTGTATGCCCGCGTGGCGCGGAGCCGGCAGCCGGTGCGCCTGACGCAGGCGGAGCTGGAGGCGCACCTGTACTGGAAGGGGCTGCTGGAGCACCGCGGCGGCCTGCCCCCCCTGCGCGGCTGGCTGGCGGCGCCGCTCATCGGCCGGGACGGGGGGAAGCTGGGGCTCCTCCAGCTCTCCGACAAGAACGAGGGGGCGTTCAGCGAGGAGGACGAGGCCATCCTGGTGCAGCTCGCGCAGCTGGCGAGCGTGGCCATTGAAAACGTCAAGCTCTACACGGCGCTGAGCGCGAGCGAGGACCGGGTGCGGCTGGCGCTGATGGCGGCGCGCCTGGGCACGTGGGACTTCGACCCGGTGGCGCAGGTGCTGCGCTGGGACGAGCGCTGCAGGGCGCTCTTCGGCCTTCCGCCGGACGCGGAGGTGACGTGGGACACGTTCCTCGCCGGGCTCCACCCGGAGGACCGCGAGCCCACGCAGGCCCTCGTCCGGCGGGCGCTCGCGGGCGAGGACGGCGGAGGTTTCAACTCCGAGTACCGCACGGTGTCTCCGGCGGACGGCGTGGTGCGCTGGCTGTCGGCGCACGGGCAGGCCTTCTTCGACGCGCGGGGGCAGGCGGTGCGCTTCATCGGCACGGTGATGGACATCACCGAGCGCAAGCGGCTGGACGCGCAGCTGCTCAAGCGCGAGGAGGAGCTGCAGCGGCGGGCGGACCTGGAGGAGAAGCTCATCGGCATCGTCAGCCACGATTTGCGCAATCCGCTCAACGCGATTGGCTTCTCCACGTCGCTGCTCCAGCGCCGCACGGATTTGGATGAAGCGGCGAGGCGGGGCATCGACCGCATCCGCAACGCCGCGGGGCGCGCGGACCGGATGATTCGAGACCTGCTCGACTTCACGCAGGCGCGGCTGGGCGGGGGCATTCCCGTGCAGCGCAGGCCCGCGGACCTCAACGAGCTGGTGCGCACGGTGGTGGAGGAGGTGCGGCTGGCCAACCCCGGGCGGCGCATCGACGTGGAGACGGAGGGCAGTGGCGCGGGCGAGTGGGACACGGACCGGCTGGCGCAGGTCGTCACGAATCTCTTGAGCAATGCGCTGCGCTACGGCTCGGAGACGCAGCCGGTGCGGGTGGAGACGCGGGCGGAGAATGGCTTCGTGGTGCTGGATGTGCACAACGCGGGAGAGCCCATCCGCCCCGAGGTGCTGCCCATCCTCTTCCAGCCGATGAAGCGGGGCGCGGGCGTGGGCCAGGTGACGAGCCGCGGCCTGGGGCTGGGGCTCTACATCGTGGACCGCATCGTCCACGCGCACGAGGGGACGATTGCCGTGCGCTCCACGGCGGAGGAGGGGACCCGCTTCTCCATCCGCCTGCCCCGGCATGCGGGGCGGCAGGGGGCGTAGGCTCAGCCCGGCTCGCAGCCCAGCCGCTGCCTGCCGATGGCCAGGTCGTCCATCCACCAGTCGGTGGGCACCGAGAGCCCTTGGTAGAGGAAGACGCCGGTCTCCACCACCGTGAAGTCGGTGGCCTTCTCCTGCACCGGCCGTGTCGTGGTGGGCGGGTCGGAGAAGACGAAGCGCTCGGGCCATTCGAGCTCGACGCCATTCAGCCACACGCGCGGGTCCGCCGCCTGTGGCGCGTCACCGTTGGCGCCATCGAAGAGCCACTCCAGGCACGTCCACCGGTCGAGCACCAGCGGCGTGCCGGAGACCTGCACCCACTCCGGGAAGCCGGGCGGCTCGGGCGGGTGCCAGATGGCCATGTACTTCTGTTGATACGTGGCGACCTCGTACCAGTCGAGCGTGTCGAAGGCGCGCTCGCTGCTGCCCGGCCGGGGATAGCGCGCGTTGAAGAGGCCCGCATGGGACATGGGCCGCGCGGGCGTCGTGTAGACCCAGACGCGGCCCCACAGCACGGGCCCGAAGCCGGCGGGCAGCTCGAAGCGCATCGTCTTCTTGGGCCCGCCCTGCGAGCCCTCCTTCCCGCCGACGAGCTGGCTCGCATGCAGCGCGTACCGACCCCGCCGCGCGCGCGAGTCATCCACCCGCAGCTCGCCGCTGAACTCGTCGCGGTACGGCGTCCAGCCGGCGGGCAGCGTGCCCTCCTCGAAGTCCCAGCACAGCGCGCCCGGCGCCGCGCAGTTACTGTCCGCGGCTGGGGATTCACCGCCACGGCCCAGGCTTGCCTGACTGCGTGCGCAGCCAGCGGTGAAGGTGAGGACCCACAACGCACTCAACGCCGCGATTCGCAGTCGCAACCCGGTGACCCCTTTTGGACGCCTTCGCGACACTGTTGGCCACGCTGACCTGATTTTCAATCAGGGACGGAGCGGCCGGGTGGACCACACCTCGCGGTTGCGTTCCTGGACCGGCTGCCCCTTGGTGCCTCCGAGCACATAGACGGAGCCCTGGGGACTCCTCGCGGTGGCGAACCCGTCGATGGGCCCATGGAGGCGCGACGCCGGTCGCCAGTCCTTCACCGTGCCATCCGGCAGCAGGTCCGCGGTGAGCGTCAACCCTCGTGGCATGAGGACGAGGAGCAGGTCCTGCAGCGCCACCAGTCGGACCGTGTGGTGCCCGGAGGCCCCGAAGTCCACGAGCCCGCTCCACGGAGGGCTGGGGTCCTCGCGCCACTCCCCCTCGCCGCCGAGCGAGACGGAGAAGAGCTGCCCCCGGCCGTGCACGGCATGGAGCCTCCAGTTGGAGACCGCCACGCCCTGGTTGTAGTGGAGCCTCGCGGGGGCCTTCGTCACCGTCCAGCCGGAGGCCCGTGCCTCCGGCGCGGCGGAGACGCTCGCCCGCCACACCTGGTTCGTGCCCTGGCTGAAGGCGTTCGCGTCGAGTGAGCCGCCCACGACCCACAAGTCCTCCACAGTGCTGACGAGCGAGTGCCAGGCACGCGGGGAGGGCAGGGCGGCTTCCTGGCGCCACGGGCCCAGCGTGCCGTCCTCCCGGATGGGAGCTGACGTCACCGCGTCGGTGAAGCCCGTGAGCTGCTGTCCACCCGCGACGAACAGGCGTCCTCGCGCCACGGTCATCGCATGATGGAAGAGCGGCACGGGCAGCGTCCCGCTCTCCTTCCACGCTCCGAGGCGACCGTCCGCCAGGAAGGGCGCGGAGAACACCTTCGCGTTCTGCTCCAGGGACGCGCCCGAGCTCCTCAGCTCCTGGATGCGCATGCCTCCGGAGACGAACAGTCGTTCCTGCGAGGCGGCGGCGGCGTGGTGATAGAGGTCAACGGGTAGCTCGCGCTCGGGCCGCCACAACGCGAGGCCGCCTTCGGGAGGCCAGGGGATTCCGCCCGGCCCTCGCTCGGGGCAGTCCTTGCCGGTGCACAGACAGAGGGCGAGCTCTCGCGTACCCGTGTCGCTGATGGACACCGTCCTGCGCACGCACGTCTCGCCGGAGCCACAGCGCCCATCGTCACAGACCCGGTGACAGCGTGAGTCTCCCGTCTGCTGGCTCTTGCAGGGCCCGTCCTCGCAGAGGGTGTCATCCACCGCCAGGTCACAGGCCTCGCCGTAGTCGCAGCCCCCGGGCACCTTCCCCTGACACGCACGGAAGGAGGACGGTCGCGGCGCCGTCGTCGGCGTCACACCGGACGCACGGCCCGTCGTGGTGTCCTCGGGCGATAGTGGATTCGCGTCCATGCCACTCGCGCCAGCGGGGCTCGCGGTGGTGCCGCCGTCGCCTGCCGGTGCGCCGCGCGCAAGTGGCATGACGGGAGGCGCGGGGCTCCCGCGAGTGCAGGCACCCGCCAGCAGCAGGCCTGTGAGCAGAAGCCTCCACGGAGCAGAGCGGCAGGGAGCGGAGCGGACGTCAGGGGCCATGGCCCCAGCGTAGCCCACGCCTCGCGAGAGACTCCCGGGTTGAACGGGCAACGCGTCCGCACTGGATACTCCGCTCGGAAGGTCAGGTCGGCCGCGACTGGCTGCGCGGCAGGACATGGAGCGGACGCCAGCTGAAGGCCCTCGAGGCACCTTCTGGACATGGGCTGGGCCTGGACCCCGCCGGCCCGTGGCCGCCGTGCGTCCGCGGAAGAAGCGTTCGCTTCCACCCCGGACGCAGCGCCCGCGGGGCTTTGGCTCCCATGAAGCGCCGCGCAGGAGAGGACCCCTCTGTCGGTCCTGGCACATGCGGTGCAGTCGCGCTGGCCCCAGGACACCCCTCCACGGAGCACGCGGGAGCCCCCATGACCACTCGTACGCCTTTTCCCACGGTGCCGTCCCTCGAGTGCCCCGAGTGCGACCGGCCCCTCGTGACCCGAAGGTTGGGCCTGAAGACGGTGTGCGCCGGGTGCGGCTACAACGTGCAGACCTACCTGGCGAAGGTGAACAGCGACAATGGCTCGCCGTTCTACATGATTACGCCCACCGGGTCCGACGAGGCCACCAGCTCCCCCCGCGAGCGTCTGGCCGTCGCGGGAGCACCGCCCGCGGAGGCCGTGTCGACCAAGATCCAGCACTACCTGCACTTCATCTACGTCAGGAATGCACCGAGCTTCGCCATCCAGCAGAACCTCCGGAAGTGGGCGCGGCTCAACCCGAGGTACACCACGATTCTGTGGACGGACCTGCCGCCCGAGGAGTTCAAGGACCGGGTGCCCCGCCTGCCGTGGCAGATCCGCATCTTCAACTACCAGGAGCGGCTCCGGGGGCTGGCCGCCCACCTGGGGGAGGGCTTCCTGAAGCGAATCTCCGAGGAGCCCCATCCCGTCGCCCTGTCGGACGTCCTGCGGCTCTGCATCCTGCTCGAGTACGGAGGCGGGTACATGGACGTGGACATCGAGCCCTCGGAGGAGCTCTCGCTCCCCACCGACCATGTCTTTCCCATGCCGCGCGACATCAAGCTGCTGACCTCGGTCCGCAACGGCATCGAGAACCAGCTCATCTTCGTGGACAAGAACTGCCCGAAGGTGCAGCGGCTTCTGCTCCGCACATTGAAGGGGGTGGACCAGTTCTACAAGTCGGGGAAGACCGCTGGCGGAGAGCTCGAAAAAATCCTCGCGAGCATCAAACCCGAGCTGAGGGATGCGAGGGCCCGCCAGGCGGAGATCCTCCGCCATCCGCACGAGGAAAAGCACCTGCTGGCCTCACAGCATTTCTTCCAGCAGATGAAGCAGTCGGAGCTGACCGGCAGGGACCTCACCCAGAGCCCGCTCTCATGGAAACTCGGCGTCGCGCAGCAGCTGACGGGCGTGTTCGACACCCTGTCCTTCACCGACTACCGCTCGGAGGTGAGCGAGGCCTATGGCGGCACCGAGGCCTGCCGGGCCTACTGGGCCTGGTTCAAGCGCTACTTTGGCAGGGACACGGACTACGGCAGCCTGAACAGCTGGTCCCATCCGGGGTACGGCGAATACAAGAGGATGAGCTGGGCCGCGAGCATCCTCGAGAAGCTCATCCGCGGCGGTGGGTAGCGGGCAGCGGCGGGCCTGGCGCCCCGGGCCGGGGCCGTGCGCACGGAGCGAGCGCGTCGGCACGCCGGTCGCAAAGGCCCTGTCCGGAACCGAGATGGCCTTCCAGGAACGCCTCAGATTCGAGCTCACGCTGAGCACCGGCGGGAAGCGCTTCACCGTCCCCGGCGGGCAGGTGGAGTCGTGCTCCGTGCACCTGACGCTGCATGGCTTCACCGCGTCGGTGACGTTCTGGACCGGGCTGGAGAAGGACGACGCGGCGCTCTTCACCGCCTTCTCCGCGCCGGACCTGCTCAAGGTCCGCCTGGCCGTCTCCGGGGGCTACCCGCTCCCCGAGCCACCGCCCGAGCCGCTCGTCGTCCAGGGGCTCGCGCTCACGCGGAGGCTGGAGGCGCGGACGCATGGCACCGTCGACGGCGCGCCCGTGCGCTTCCGCCGCTACACGGTGGACTTCGCGGACGCCGCGCGGGTGGTGTGGCGCCAGCACCGCCCCACCGAGCTGCTCACCGGCGCTTCGCTGGCGGACCTGCTCGCAGCGCACACCGCGGGCGCCGTCACGCTGGAGTGCGACTGGGACGTGCTCGACGAGAAGCGGCCCCTGCTGTGCCTGGCGCTCGGCGAGGATGCGCCGGGCACCAGCTTCCACGACTTCGTCCTCTGGCTGGTGCATACCCACGGCGGCGCGTGGACATATGCCTCGGCGGCGGACACGTACACGCTGTCCGCGCGCAAGCCTCCGGTGGGCGCCGTGGCGCGGCTCGGCGCGGAGAAGGTGGAGCGGCTGGAGGTGGTGCTGCCGCCCGTGCCCCGCCACTCGGCGCGCGTGCTGAATGGCTCCGCGCTCCAGGGCACGACGGTGGAGCTGGACTCGGAGCAGGCCGTCACCGGCATGCGGCACGACTTCCTGGTGCGCACGCCCATCGCCACCGAGGCGGAGCAGCGGCAGTCGCTGGAGGCGGCGCGGCTGCGCGTGCCCCAGCGCCAGCTCCGGCTCACCTTCCGCCACTTCCCCACCGTGGCGATACACCCCGGCGC
>JBKGHK010001789.1:0-216 GCA_046520375.1 Pyxidicoccus sp. 3LFB2 | reverse complement strand
ACGGTGGCCCTCACCGCGGGCCAGAAAATCACCCTGGGCACCTGCGGCCTGGCGGCGCCAGCGTCACGGGCGACACGGTCACCTGCGCCTGTTCGGGCCCGGCGGCCCACCGGAGGTGGGCTCCAACGACGACGCGTGCGCGGGCCGGGGCTCCCAGCTGCCGCTTCACCGCCACCCTCGCCGGCACCTACGAAATCCGCGCCCGGCTGCTATGGC
>JBKGHK010001788.1:0-221 GCA_046520375.1 Pyxidicoccus sp. 3LFB2 | reverse complement strand
CCCTCCCACCAGACACCGGCGTTGAACTGCGCGTCGGCCACCCAGGCGGCGGCCTTTTCCTCCACCAGCTCCTTGCGCTCCGCGGCCGCTGCGCGCGCTTGGACTCCGCGGTCCTCGGCGACGGACATGTCGCCCTTCTTTCGCGGTGGCCTTGCGCTCCTTGGCCTTCTTCGCCTCCGGCGTCCTGCGCCTTCACCGCGGCGTCGTACTCGGTGGATGAA
>JBKGHK010001787.1:0-221 GCA_046520375.1 Pyxidicoccus sp. 3LFB2 | reverse complement strand
CAGCAGTGAGTAGGGGAACGCGGGGATGTCACTCATGTGGATGCCGCCGCACACCACCACGCCGCCCCGGTCCACCGCCCGCAGCGCGGCGGGTACCAGCGAGCCCACGGGCGCGAAGAGGATGGCGGCGTCCAATGGCTCCGGCGGCAGCGTGTCCGAGTCGCCCACCCACTCCGCGCCCAGTGCCTTCGCGAAGCGCTGGGACGCCACGTCTCCCGGCC
>JBKGHK010001786.1:0-223 GCA_046520375.1 Pyxidicoccus sp. 3LFB2 | reverse complement strand
CCTGCACGTTGTCGTAGCCCCGCCGGGCCAGCGGCCCCGCCGCGTCGCGCATGGCTTCGGCGTGCATCATCCCCAGGAACTCCATGGCCCTTCCCCTTCCCGCCCCTCGGGCGACCGGCTGCCGCGAACGAGACGTCCTGCCGCTTCCTCCCTTCCGGGGAGGGGCCTTCGCGGAATGAACGTTCCTTGGCTCTGTCTCGACCCCTCTAGAGGGAGGGGAGTA
>JBKGHK010001785.1:0-224 GCA_046520375.1 Pyxidicoccus sp. 3LFB2 | reverse complement strand
CTACTGGCATACGGGCCATCAGGCCGCGCGCTCACAGAGTCCATCCTGCGTGACCCTGATCGAAAACCGAAGACCAGGACGTACGGCTGCAGGCCGCCCCTCCAGCTCATAGCGCAGAAAACCGACTGATACGCGGGCTGCGGTCGTTGCTGCAGAAAATCCTGGCTCGCTCAGGCCTCAACGCCCCACCAAGTACGCCTGCTCCCCCCGTGTGCCCGTGTCCG
>JBKGHK010001784.1:0-225 GCA_046520375.1 Pyxidicoccus sp. 3LFB2 | reverse complement strand
CTGGAGTGAGGGCGCCATCCTCCGGCTCGACAGCGACGCCGCGCTGCTGGCCCTGGCGGAGGCGACGCGAACCTGGCGCCCGTGGCGGTGCCTGAGAACCTCGCCTACGTCATCTTCACCTCGGGCTCCGACCGGGCCGGCCGAAGGGCGGTGGCCATCGAGCACCTGGCGAGCTCGTCGAACTACGTGGAAGGCGTCCTCGCACAGGGCTGGAGCTGCCGGACC
>JBKGHK010001783.1:0-226 GCA_046520375.1 Pyxidicoccus sp. 3LFB2 | reverse complement strand
GTCCGAAGTCGAGCAGCTTGACGGTGCCATCCTCGGTGAGCAGCGCGTTGGCGGGGCTTCAGGTCCCCGGTGCAGCACGCCACGCCGGTGCGCCGCGGGCCAGCCCGCGCGCTAGGCCGATACCCCAGCTCCCGGGGACACGCTCGGAGGGCAGGGGGGGCGCGGCAAATGTGTGGGAGCGGCTCGCCGCGCAGGTACTCCGAGACGAGGTACGGCCGCCCGTCCA
>JBKGHK010001782.1:0-227 GCA_046520375.1 Pyxidicoccus sp. 3LFB2 | reverse complement strand
GCTCAATGCCTACGGCCCCACCGAAGTCACCGTCTGCGCCTCCGTCACCCCGGGCCCCGTCAACCCGGGGCAGCTGACCATTGGCCGCGCGCTGCCCAACGTGCAGCTGTACGTGCTCGACGCGGCCCTGCAGCCCGTGCCCGTGGGCGTGCCTGGCGAGCTCTTCGTCGGTGGCCCCGGCCTCGCCCGCGGCTACCTGCACCGCCCCGACCTCACCGCCGAGCGCT
>JBKGHK010001781.1:0-228 GCA_046520375.1 Pyxidicoccus sp. 3LFB2 | reverse complement strand
CGAAGTCCGACGCGTCCGAGCCGTGGAGCTCCGGCAGCCCCTGGCGCGCGCGCAGGCACGGTCCAGCTCCAGCTCGGCGCTGGCCACGCGCAGCTGCCGCAGCCGTGGTGCGGCTACTGGTCATGCTCCGACACGGCCCAGGGGCGGCCCACCACGGAACAGGCCACACCAGCCAGCAGCAGCGCGCCCGCCGCCAGCACCACCGACCGCTTGGACAGGCGCGGGCCC
>JBKGHK010001780.1:0-228 GCA_046520375.1 Pyxidicoccus sp. 3LFB2 | reverse complement strand
CAGCAGTGAGTAGGGGAACGCGGGGATGTCACTCATGTGGATGCCGCCGCACACCCACCACGCCGCCCCCGGTCCACCGCCCGCAGCGCTGCGGGGTACCAGCGAGCCCACGGGCGCGAAGAGGATGGCGGCGTCCAATGGCTCCGGGCGGGCAGCGTCGTCCGAGTCCGCCCCACCCACTCCCGCGCCCAGTGCCTTCGCGAACGCTGGGACGCCACGTCTCCCGGC
>JBKGHK010000177.1:0-15852 GCA_046520375.1 Pyxidicoccus sp. 3LFB2 | reverse complement strand
GCAGCGCGCGCAGCACCACCTCCACCAGCGCGCCACGCTCGCGCTGCAGCAGCGCCGCCAGCCGCTCCGGCTCGGCGCCCCACAGCTGCCCGCGCCGGTCCTTCACCAGCCGCTTGATTTCCTGCACCAGCGCGGGGATGCGCTTCTCGCGCGGAATCTGGAGGATTTCCTGCGCGCGGTGCCTGAGCAGCGCGCCCTCCTCCTCCGGGAGGTGCTCCAACGCGCCAAGGCTCTCCTGACCGCCGAAGGTACAGGCCGTCAGGAGCAGCATGCTCTGGCGCTTGTTGAGCGAGGTGAAGAACGAGTCCAAACGTCACCTCGCGGGCTCACGGCCGCCCGCTGGGAGGGGAGAGGAAGCCTTGCGCCGGGACAGCGCGCCCGCGCGTCAGGCCTCCGGCGGACGGCCCCGGGCGCGGCCTCCGGCGCGCGCGGCCGGAGCGCTGGAGCCCGAGCGCATGAAGGTCCACGCCGTCAACCCCATCATCACCAGCACCAGCGCGAAGGCGCCCGCGAACATCACCTTGAACTGGCTCGCGCTGGCCACCGTCATCCGCAGCCCCAGCACGTCCTGCAGCCGGCCCTCCGAGTCCGTCTCGGCCGTGGGCAGCATGGCCTGCGTCATCAGCACCGTCACCGCGTCCGGCTTCAGCTCCGGCACGGCGGAGGCGGCGAAGCTCTTCACCATCGCCTCGGAGATGGGCAGCTTGTTGCCATCAATCGGCCGGTACTTGATGAACACCGACGCGGACGGCATCGGCTTGTTCTCCGGCTGCGTCAGGTCGTTGTTCTCCGGAATCATGACGATGGCGCGCGCTTCCAGCACGCCGTCGACCTGGTTGAGCGCGTTGGACACCTCGCCGCCCAGCGCCTTGAGGAGCATGGCGCGCTCTTCCGTGGCGGTGGGCACCATGCTGCCCTTGGCGAAGTGGGCCAGGCCCTTCTCCACCGGGCGCGGCAGCGAGTTGCGCTTGAGCAACTCCGCGGCCTGGGCGGCGTCGGCCTTGGGCACGGTGATCATGAACCGGACCTCGTTGCCGCCCTCCTCCTTCTCCTTCTTGGCGTTGATGCCGTTCTTGCTGAGCAGGACGTAGATTTCGTTGGCGTCCGACTCCGTCAGCTCGTGCTGGAGCTCGATGTGGCAGCCCGTCAGGAGGAAGAGGGCGAGGAGCGGGGCGGCAAACGCGTGCGGTCGGCGAATCATGGGCGGGAGAGAGCTTACTAGGCCCCCGGAAAACGCGGAAGGGCGCCCCCTCCCGGCTGGGGAGGAGCCGCCCTTCACAGGCGCCACCGGAGTCCTGGTGGGAGGCCTAGACCTGCGTCTTGACGACGTCCTTGAGGCCGGTGGTCGCCTTCTCCACCACCTTGGACGTCAGGTCGAGCTGCTGCGTGTACTGGTACATGGACGCCTGGAGGGAGAGCAGCTCGGCGTTCGAGAACTGCTTCCCGCTGGAGGCCTGGGAGATGATCTTCTCCAGGTTGACCTGGCCCTTCTCCAGGTCTCCCACCACCTGCGTCATCATGTCGCCGGCCTTGGACGTCTTGGACGTCTCGGCCTTGGCCGCCACGGGCTCGGCGCCCTTGGCCGTCATGGGCTCCTGGCCCGCGACGTTGACCTTGTTGAGGGCGGCCTTCTCCGTCTTGTTGACCGTCTCCACCTGGCGGACGGCGTCCGCCTTCTGGGTGGCCTGCGGGGCCTGGGCCTTGTTCACGCCCTGGGTGGCATCCACCTGGCCCGCACCCTGGGCCTTGTCAGCGAGAACTCCGTCGAACTTCGACGCTCCCTGCTTGTTCGTCTGCTGGGCGCCCTGGTCTTGCAGCTTCTGCTGCGCCACCTGCGCCGCGGAGACCCCGGCCATCGGACCCGCCATGTGAGACCCTCCTTGCATCTGTCGGGGAAGGAGGCAGTTCCTCCTCCTCGTTCAAAAGTTCCTTGAGCCGGTCAATGGCGCGCGCATGCAGCCGCGACGCCCAGCTCTTCGACTGCCCAATCTCCGCGCCCGCCTCTTCCAGCGTCCTGCCCTGGAAGTAGTAGCCCTGAAGGAGCTTCTTCTCCTTCTCCGGGAGCTTCTCTATCGCCGCCCGGACCCGGTTCTTCGTCTGCTCCTGCTCCATCCGGACGTCCACCGGCAGCGACTCGTCGGTGTAGCCCGCCGTGTCCGCCCCTTCCAGGCTCGACGCGAACACCATCGCGAGCCCGGCCACCGCATCCGAGATGTCACTGACATCATCGTCAAAAGAGCTGCCGCGGTTGCCTGCTCCCGACTCGCGGTCGGAAAGATTGCCCAGGTACGCCGCCGCCCGCTCCCCGGCAAACGCCGTGCGGGCATCCGAGCCCCGCAGGATTCCCATCTTCCTCAGGCCGTCGAAGATGGCGCCCTTGATGCGGTAGTGCGCGAAGGTGAGGAAGTTGGCTCCCACCTTCGGGTCGAACCGCTCGGCGGCCTCCAGCAGGCCTATCTGTCCGTAGGCCACCAGCTCATCGAGCTCG
This sequence comes from Pyxidicoccus sp. 3LFB2, assembly GCA_046520375.1. Taxonomy (GTDB): domain Bacteria; phylum Myxococcota; class Myxococcia; order Myxococcales; family Myxococcaceae; genus Myxococcus. Next base: position 13,364 of record JBKGHK010000177.1, on the reverse strand, counting down.
AGCTGGGCGTTGAACTGCTTGCGGACGGTCGCCGCCAGCGACCGCACGTAGGGCCCGTACTTCTCGAGGATGACCTTCCTGTCGTCGCCCAGAGCCAAGCGCAGCTCACTCGGCCTTGGACCACAGCCGCTCGAGAACCTGGTTCAGCCGCGGATCATCCTGCAGCGCATCGGAGATCTTGCTGGTGAGGGAGGAGGACTTCATGCGGAGCTTCTCCTTCAGGATTTCAGCGACGAGTGCCTTCGTCGCCTCCTCCTTGCTCTTGAAGCCCCCGTTCTTCAGCTTCCGGGCAATGGCCACCGCCTGCGCGGCGACCGGGTCCGCAGCCTGGGGGCCCTGGACATTGCTGGAGCCTACCAGACCCGAGGGCCCGACAAGAGACTCGGCCTTGTCCACCTTGCCGCCAAAGCTCGCACCCGCCGCCGGCGCGGCGCCAGCAGCGCCCTTCGCGCCACCGGCACGCCCCTTACCGCCCCCTCGTCCCACGCCACCGACAGCCATCGCCTTCTCCTCCCGTCGTCTACTTCTTCGCCGGAGGCAGGATTCCCGCCTCCTTCGCCTGGATGAGCGACTGAGCCAGCTTCGCGGCATCACCGTCCGGCTCCAGGTCCATGGCGGCCTTCAGCTCCTTCAGGGCCTCGGGCACCTTCCCCATGAACAGTAGCGCCTCGCCCGCGTGGGCGCGAGGCAACGCGGCCTGGGGTGCCAGCCGCTGCGCCGAGCGGTAGGCCTGCAGCGCCTTGTCGTGGCGCCCCTGCGCGAACTCCACCGCGCCCAGCCCCAGCTGCGGAACCTCGCTCTTCGGCATCAGCGCCGCGGCCCCGGCGAAGACCTCGCGAGCCTTGTCGAAGTGGCCCATGTCCAGCCACAGATAGCCGGTCTCCAGCAGGACCATGGCCTGCTGGCGCCCGACGGGGACGAGGCTGTTCGCAATCTCCGAGCTCTCCGCCATGGACTTCGCTCTTCCTTTCCGCGTCCGTCGGGCACGGGAGCGGCGCCGCTCCCGGACCCGCCGGAGGTGGCCCGCCCTGCTCTAGCGGACGTTGCTGATGGAGTTCTTGATGCAATCGTGCCGCGACTTCATCACGTTGGAAATCGCGGTGAAGGTCTGCGACTCCTGCTGGATGGCCGCCTGCAGGTTGAGGAGCTTCGAGTTCTCCTCGGCCATCTTGCCCAGCGAGAAGTTGCCGTTCACCGTGTCGGTGGCGCTCGGGTTCGCGCCGACGCCGGCCGACGGGTTGCCGATGCCACCCGCCACGCCGCCGCCCACGGAGATGCCGGCCGAGCCGGACACCATGGACGCCGTGCCACCGCCCATGCCGCCGCCCATGCCGCCGCCCATCGGCGCCACCGCGGTGCCCATGACACCGGCGTACGGCGCGCCGGCCATGCCGGAGCCGCTGGTGCTGGAGAAGGTGTGCATGGACGAGACCGCGGCGGAGACAATCTGCCCGCCCGGAATCATGCCGGCCACCGCGCCCACGCCGGCGCCCACCGCGCCCGCCGCGCTGTTGAGCCCGTTCTGCAGCCGCGCTCCAAAGCCCGTCTGCGGCGTCTGCCGAGCAGTCGTCACGTTGGTCGAGAGACGCACGTTCGGGCCCATCATGTTGTCGATCTTCGCCATTGCTTCCTCCAGGCGCTGCTGCCAGCGAAAAGGTCAGAGATCCCCAATGTTCCGGATGCTCTCCCTTGTATTATCGACCATCCGGGCCCCGGGTTTCCTGATCGGGCCAAAAAACCTGCCGCGCCCCGGAAACCCGTGTCATTCCCGGCAGTTAGCGCCGGCCCTTGCCGGCCTTGGCCTCGGCCAGCATCCGCTCGCGGGTGTCCACGAGCAGCTCCAGCAGCTCTTCGGCGCGGGCAATGGCGGCCTGCGCCTTCTTGCCCTGCTCCACCTTGGGGCCCTTCAGGTCGGCGAGGCCCGCCTTCACGGGCGCGAAGAAGCCGCGCACCTCGTCCGCCGGGGTCGCCTCGAGGAGCGACTCGACAGCGGGATAGGAGGGCGCGGGCAGCTCCGGGGCCGGGGCCGGCGAGGAAGGCTTGGAGGACGGGGGCATTGCGGAGGCGGTCTCCTGTCGGGCCAGCGACCGTACGGCCGATGGGCACTGAATCCGTGACGCTAGGGGAAAAACCCTGTCCCCATCAAGCCGCCCGCTTCTTCCCCTGGGGCTCACACTCCACGTCTCACCGGCCGAGGAGGGAACGGGCACTCCACCGGACTGCCCTGCAAGCCCTGTCCGCTTCCACCAGCGCCCCTAGGTTTTCCGCAACGGAGTGGCGCCGCACGCCCTCCGCCGCACTCACACAGGAGAATCCCATGAAGAAGCTGGTTGGTGTTTTCGCGACCATCGCGCTGCTTGGCTCAGGCGCTGCCCTCGCGGACGATGACAAGAACAAGCCGCCTCAGCAGGACCCCTCCTCCGCGCAGGGAGGCTCGGGCGCCGCAGGTAGCGAGAGCCTGCCGCAGGACAGCAGCATGCAGCAGGACCCCGCCACCCAGGACCCGGCCATGGGCGGCTCGGGCGCCACGCAGGATGACCCCGCCATGGGCGGCTCCGGCTCCACGCAGAGCGACCCGGCCATGGGCGGCTCGGGCGCGGCCATGGGCCAGAAGGAGCTGACGGGCAAGGTGGTCAAGGCCGAGTCGAAGATGGTCTGGGTGGACATGCAGGGCACCGTGGTGCCGCTGAAGGTCGACAAGACCACCACCTTCGGCGACGCGAACATCAAGCGCGCCAAGGACCTGCAGGTGGGCCAGGAGATTCGCGCCAGCTACGAGGTGAAGGAGACGGACAACGTCGCCAAGAGCATCTCCATGTCCGGCACCGGCGGCTCCGGCTCCGGGGACGTGATGTCGCCCGACTCGTCCATCAACGAGGGCACCGGCGGCACCGGGCTCGAGGAGGACAAGGGCATGCAGTCGCCCGAGGCCCCTCCCAGCAGCGACCCCGGCATGGGCGGCTCGGGCAGCTCCGGCAGCGACACCATGAACCCGGACACGAGCTCCGGCTCCGACACGCGCTGAGCGCGCCTCACACCGGATAGAACACGGATACACACCTGTGACAGACCACCCTCCCCCACGCGGGGAAGCGAAGGGCCCACGGCCGCTCCGGCCGCGGGCCCTTTTTCGTTTCCCGGTTGCCGTGGCACACCCATGGCGCCGCTGTGTTCATGGGATTCAGTTCATTCAGTCTTGACTGAATGAACTGAACCCACTACATGCCGACGTGCCTTCCAGGGCCCTGCCGCGCGACGCCGCGCGAGGCCCGGGCGGAGGGCACGGAGCGAGGCATGACGGAGCTGGGCGCCGCGGAGCACCGCTTCATCGAGGCGATGGGGCTGCACTTCGAACGGCAGGGCGGCACGCGCATTGGCGGGCGCATCCACGCGCTGCTGATGCTGGCGGACGAGCCGCTGTCGCTCAAGCGCATCGCCGAGCTGCTCAAGGTGAGCGCCGCCTCCGTGTCCACCAACATCCGCGCCTGCATGGCCATGGGGCTGGTGGAGCCGGCGAGCGTGCCGGGCGACCGGCAGCACTACTACGTCATCAGCTCCGAGGGCTGGGAGAGCCGGCTGAACACGGCGGCGGAGGCGATGAAGGCCTTCGTGCGCGTGTGCCGGGGCGCCCTGGCCGCACCGCAGCTCGCCGACAAGCCGCACCTGCGCGAGGCCGCCGACTTCTGTGACTTCTACCTGGCCGAGATGGCCGGCATCGCCGAGCGGTGGCGCGCTTCCCGCGCCGCCCGCCCTGGCCGCACCTCCAAGGCTCCGAAAGGACGCACCGCATGAACGCCGCCTCGAATTCCCCCATCGTCTCCATCACGAACGTGACCAAGGACTACACCCTGGGCAAGGTGGTCGTCCCCGCGCTCCGGGGCGTGGACCTGCAGGTGCACCCGGGCGAGTTCATCTCCATCGCCGGCCCCTCCGGCAGCGGCAAGACGACGCTGCTCAACCTCATCGGCTGCGTGGACACCGCCACCACCGGCGTGGTGAGCGTGGCCGGCCAGGACACCAAGCAGCTCAGCGAGCGGCAGCTCACGGACCTGCGCCTGCACACCATTGGCTTCATCTTCCAGAGCTTCAACCTGGTGTCGGTGCTCACCGTCTTCCAGAACGTGGAGTTCCCCCTGCTGCTCCAGCGCAAGCTGGACAAGGGCCAGCGCAAGGAGCGCGTCATGCAGCTGCTGGAGCAGGTGGGGCTGGCCAACCACGCCAAGCACCGGCCCAACGAGCTGTCCGGCGGCCAGCGCCAGCGCGTGGCCGTGGCGCGCGCGCTCGTCACCCGGCCCCAGCTGGTGCTGGCGGACGAGCCCACCGCCAACCTCGACTCGGTGACGGGCCAGCACATCATCGACCTGATGAAGGAGCTCAACCAGAAGGAGGGCACCACCTTCATCTTCTCCACCCACGACGCCAAGGTGATGAACCACGCCAATGCCGTCTGGCGGCTGGCGGACGGGAAGATTCTGGACCGGCTCAGCGCCTCCGAGGCGCAGCGGGCCATGGCCGCGGGGAGCCACTGACATGGGAGGGCATTTCCGGCTGCTGCTGCAGGTGGCGTTCCGCAACCTGTTCACCAGCAAGATCAACCTGCTCATCGGCGGCATCATCTTCCTGGGCACGCTGCTCGTGGTGGTGGGCGGCGCGCTGCTGGACAGCATGGACAGCGCCATGAGCCGCAGCATCATCGGCAGCGTGGCGGGACACCTCCAGGTGTACTCGGACGAGTCCAAGGACGAGCTGGCCCTCTACGGCGGCATGAGCGGCGAGCCGGACCTGAAGGCGCTCGACGACTTCAGCCGCATCAAGCCGGTGCTGGAGAAGCACCCCAACGTGAAGACGGTGGTGCCCATGGGCACCAGCGGCGCGCTCATCACCTCGGGCAACACGGTGGACCTGACGCTCGCCCGGATGCGGGACTTGTACAAGAAGCGCGCGGAGGGCGGTGAGACGCCGGCCCTGCGCGAGAGCATCGACAGCGTCAAGGCGCACGTGCGGCAGATGGTGTCGCTCATCGAGGAGCAGAACGCCAAGGCGCGGGCGCTGATGAGCGACGCGGCCCTGGACCCCGCCGACGTGGAGGCGCTCGCCCGGGCCCGCTCGGACGCGTTCTGGGAGGCGTTCGACCAGGACCCGTTCGGCTCGCTGGAGTTCCTGGAGAACCGCATCGCCCCGCAGATTCCGGACGGGGACATGCTGGACATGCGCTACGCGGGCACGGACCTGGACGCCTTCCAGCACACCTTCGACCGCATGGAGCTGGTGGACGGGCAGATGGTGCCCAGGGGGCAGCGCGGCATGCTGCTGTCCAAGTTCTTCTACGAGAACTTCCTCAAGCTGAAGACGGCGCTGCGGCTGGACAACATCAAGCAGGCCAGGGACCTCAACCAGAAGCTCATCGCCACCGACCCGCAGCTGCAGCGCTGGGTGAAGGAGAACCAGACGCAGACGCGGGAAATCCTCTTCCAGCTGGACCCCATCAAGACGCGCCAGGCCACCGAGCGGCTGCAGAAGGTGCTGGGCAGCCAGGAGCCGAAGCTGGAGAAGCTCTTGTCGGAGTTCCTCACCACCGACGACGCCAACTTCGACACCCGCTACCAGCAGTTCTACGCGGAGCTGGCGCCCCTGCTGGAGCTGTACCGCATCCGGCTGGGCGACAGCCTCACCATCACCGCCTTCACGCGCACCGGCTACGTGCAGAGCGTCAACGTGAAAATCTACGGCACCTACCAGTTCAAGGGCCTGGAGAAGTCGGCCATGGCGGGCGCCATCAACCTGATGGACCTGATGTCCTTCCGGGATTTGTACGGCTACCTCACCGCGGAGCGGAAGGAGGAAATCGCGGAGATGCAGAAGCAGAGCACCCTCAAGGCGGTGGACCGCGCCAACGCCGAGGACGCGCTCTTCGGTGAGGACAGCGGCAACACGCTGGTGGCCAACGCCACGCCGGGGCTCATCGACGAGAGCAACACGTTCGACGGCGCCCTGGGCTCGCTGCGCCGGGAGGACCTGGCGGCGCGCGTCTACTCGCAGGAGGAAATCGAGAAGGGCGTGGCGCTCAGCGCGGCGGTGATTCTGAAGGACCCGGAGCAGCTCCAGCAGACGATGGCCGAGCTGAAGCAGTCGGCCACGGACGCGGGGCTGAAGCTGCGCGTCGTGTCCTGGCAGCAGGCGGCGGGCATCATCGGCCAGTTCGTGCTGATGGCGAAGCTGGTGCTCTACTTCGCCGTCTTCATCATCTTCGTGGTGGCGCTGGTCATCATCAACAACGCGATGATGATGGCCACGCTGCAGCGCGTGCGCGAGGTGGGCACCATGCGGGCGATTGGCGCCCAGCGCTCCTTCGTGCTGGGCATGGTGCTGGTGGAGACCATGCTGCTGGGGCTCGTCTTCGGCGCCGGTGGCGCGCTGGTGGGCAGCGGCATCATGGCCGGGCTGGGCAGCGCCGGCATCCCCGCCGGCAACGAGGCGCTCTACTTCTTCTTCTCCGGTCCCCGGCTGTACCCCACGCTGAGCCTCGGCAACCTGGTGGCGGCCTTCGTCATCGTGCTCGTGGTGTCCGCCATTTCCACCCTCTATCCCGCGTTCCTCGCGACCCGGGTCTCGCCCCTCCAGGCGATGCAGACGGACGAGTAAAGCCATGCTCCAGCTCTTCCTCATCGCCTTCCGCAACCTTGGCACCCACCGCCGCCGCACGCTGCTTCTGGGCGGGGCCATTGCCGGCGTCACCGCGCTGCTCGTCATCCTGATGGGACTGTCCACCGGGATGGAGGAGACGATGCTGCGCTCGGCCACCACGCTGTCCACCGGCCACGTCAACGTGGGCGGCTTCTACAAGGTGTCGGCCGGGCAGGCCGCGCCCATCGTCACGGGGTACCCGAAAATCATCGAGCAGGTCCGCAAGGACGTGCCCGAGCTGGACTTCATCGTCCACCGCGGGCGCGGCTACGGCAAGGTGGTGAGCGAGGCGGGCTCCATGCAGCTGGCCGTGGGCGGCATCGACATCCAGGCCGAGCCGGGCTTCCGCCAGGTCATCCAGGTGCGCGAGGGCTCGCTGGACGGACTGGCCGAGCCCAACACGGTGCTGCTCTTCGAGAAGCAGGCGAAGCGGCTGGAGGTCAAGGTGGGCGACACCATCACCATGGCCGCCCCCACCATGCGCGGCACCAACAACACGGTGGACCTGCGGGTGGTGGCCATCGCCGCGGACATGGGGTTCATGAGTGACTTCAACGTCTTCCTGCCGTCGGGGACGCTGCGCGCGCTCTACCAGTTCCGGGACGACGCCACCGGCGCCATCTTCCTGTACCTCAAGGACGTGAAGAAGGTGCCCGAGGTGCAGGCACGGCTGCGCAAGACGCTGGCGGATGCGGGCCACGAGGTGATGGACAACGACCCGCGCGCCTTCTTCTTCAAGTTCGAGGTCGTCAACCGCGAGGCGTGGACGGGCCAGAAGCTGGACCTGACCAACTGGGAGGACGAAATCTCGTTCATCAACTGGACGCTCACCGCCCTTAAGGGCCTCACGGGCATCCTCATCTTCGTGCTGCTCATCATCATCTGCGTGGGCATCATGAACACGCTGTGGATTGCCATCCGGGAGCGCACGCGGGAGATTGGCACGCTGCGCGCCATTGGCATGCAGCGCACGCGCGTGCTGGCGATGTTCGTCTTCGAGGCCCTGACGCTGGGCTTCCTGGGCACGCTGGCGGGCGCCGCGGTGGGGCTGGCGGTGTGCCTGGGCGTCAACGCCGCGGGCGTGTCCGTCCCCGAGGTGGTGGCGGTGTTCATCATGTCGGAGAAGCTCAACCTCTCCGTCAACACCGGCTCCGTGGTGGGCGCCATGCTGTTCATCACCGCCTGCACCACGGCGATTTCGCTGATTCCTTCCTTCCTTGCCGCGCGGCTCAAGCCGGTGACGGCAATGCACCACATCGGGTGACCTTCATGAGCCTCAAGACTGTGCTGTCCGCCACGGTGCTCACCGTGGCCCTGCTGTCCGCCCCGGCGGCGCTGGCGCTGGAGCCGGCCGCCATGCTGAAGCTGCTGGAGACCATCGACGACCGGCAGCGCAATGGCGGTGACTACAAGGCGCTCGCCTACATGGAGCAGAAGGAGAAGGACAAGACGGACACCGTGCGCGAGGCGTTCATCTACCGGCGCGACGCGGACGACAAGCTGATGATTCTCTTCAGCCGCCCCAAGGCCGAGGCCGGCAAGGGCTACCTGCGGCTGGACAAGAACCTCTGGAGCTATGACCCCACCGTGGGCAAGTGGGAGCGGCGCACGGAGCGCGAGCGCATCGCCGGGACGGACAGCCGCCGCGCCGACTTCGACCAGTCCCGCCTGGCCGAGGAGTATGACCCCACCTTCGAGGGTGAGGCGAAGCTGGGCAAGTACTCCGCCAACCTGCTGTCGCTCAAGGCGAAGCCGGGCGTGGACGTGGCCTACCCCGTCATCAAGCTGTGGGTGGACAAGGAGTCGACCAACATCCTCAAGCGCGAGGAGTACGCGCTGTCCGGGCGGAAGATGCGCACGCTGCTCTACCCGCGCTGGAAGAAGCTCTTCAGCGAGTCCAAGGGCGCCGACGTCTGGTTTCCCGAGGAGATTCGCATCTACGACGAGGTGGAGAAGGCCAACTCCACCACCATCCTCATCAAGTCCATCGACCTGCGCTCGCTGGAAGCCAACCTCTTCACCAAGGCGTGGCTCGAGAGCAAGAGCCGATGACCCCGCGCAACCTCACCCTGGCCGCGGCGCTGTCCGCGGCCCTCGTGGGCAGCCCCGCCCTCGCCCAGTCCCAGGGCGAGGGGGAGCGCCCCGATGAGAATGCCCTCTTCGGCGGGGACGAGCCCGAGAAGCCCGCCGAGCCCCCTGCCCCACCCGCCGCCTCCGGGCAGGAGCCTCCGGCGGACCGGCCCAGCGAGGACTCGCTCTTCGGTGGAGACACGGCGGAGGCTCCGTCCAGCCAGGAAGGGGTGCAGTCGCCCACCGGGCCCGCGGAGCCGGGCAGCGACCGGGACGCGGAGGCGATGGGCGGCCCGGCGACTCGCAGCGCCTTCGACTCCGAGGAGGCGGTGGACGACCCGCTGAAGATTGGCGGCCAGTTCTACCTGCGCGGCCTCGTGTCGGCGAACGAGGGCGTGTCCTTCGGCAACACGGGCTTTTCCGCGCCCACGCTGGTGGATGGCTACTTCGACGCGCGCCCCACGGACCGGCTTCGCGGCTTCGTGGTGGGGCGGCTGAGCTATGACCCCACCCTCTCCACCGTGAGGGCCGAGGGCGCGCCCGCCAACCCGCGCGTCCTGCTGGACCAGGCGTGGCTGCGCTTCGACCTGGAGCGCACGGTGTTCTTCACCGTGGGCAAGCAGCACGTGAAGTGGGGCACCGGCCGCATCTGGAATCCCACCGACTTCCTGTCCCCGCAGCGCAGGGACCCGCTGGCCTTCGTGGACCTGCGCACCGGCGTGTCCATGCTGAAGCTCCACGTGCCCTGGGAGGCGCGCGGGTGGAACTTCTACGCCATCGCCGTGGTGGACGACCTGGGCACCGACGCGGGCGCCGTCACCAGCCCCAGCGGGACGCCCACGACGGAGCCCGGAGGCAACGAGCCGGTCAACCGCCTCAGCCGCATCGGTGCCGCGCTGCGCGCCGAGGTGGTGCTGGGCCCCGCGGAAGTGGGCGCCAGCGCCGTGGCCCAGCGGGGCCGCAAGCCGCGCTTCGGGCTGGATGTGTCCTCCGGCCTGGGCCCCATCGACGTCTATGGCGAACTGGCCCTGAAGGAGGGCACCGACCGCCCCCTGTACCGGCTGCCCGAGGGCACCACGCTGGAGGACATCTTCCAGAATGGCATCCAGGTGGAGTCGTACATTCCCGGCGGCCTCACGCCGCAGGTGACGGGCGGCGCCAACTACACCTTCGCCTATGGCGAGAACGACCTGGCCGTCGTGGGCCTCGAGTACTTCTACAACTCGACGGGCTACACCAGCTCCATCGGCTACCCGTACCTGATCAGCCAGAACGCCTACCAGCCGCTGTACGTGGGCCGGCACTACGGCGCCGCCTACGTCTTCCTGGACCGGCCCGGCCCGCTGGAGCGCACGTCCTTCAACCTCTTCACGCTGGGCAACCTCTCGGACCGCTCGTTCCAGAGCCAGCTCAACATGACGCACCGGGTGCTCACCTACCTCACGGTGGAAGCCTTCGGCAGCGTGCACTACGGCCGCAAGGGCGGTGAGTTCCGGCTCGGCTTCACCATTCCGGACGTCGTTGTCGACGGTGAGGAGGTCAAGGGCTTCACCCTGGCCGCGCCTACCTTCGAGCTGGGCGTCGGCCTGCGCATCAACCTCTGACGCGCGCGGACCTTCCGCACATGAGGGCCGCGGCTCCTTTCCGGGAGGCGCGGCCCTTCGCTTCTTCTGAGCTGGCAGGGCCGCGGCGCGCTCATTGGTGGCACGCCCTTCACTTCTTCCCGGGGTCGCAGGGCCTCGGCTCCTGCGTTGGAGGCGCGGCCCTTTGCTTTCTGGTGGGCGGACGGGCCGCTCGGGCGCACGAGTGTCTCGCGCGCGACGGCGCCCACTTCCTCGGGCTGTGCCTCGCGGGGCGCGTGGCTAGAGGTTGCGGCATGGACCTCCTCTCGGATGTCGTCATCCTGGGCGCCGGAGCCTCCGGGCTCGCCGCTGCGGCCTCCCTGTCCCGCGCGGGCCAACGCGTCACCGTGCTGGAGGCCCGCTCGCGGCCAGGCGGACGGGTGGCCACCGTTCACGACCCGGTCACCGGCGTGCCGCTCGAACTGGGAGCGGAGTTCGTCCATGGAGACCCGAAGTCCCTGCGGACGATTGCCCGGCGCGCCCGCCTCACCGTCCGGCCCTGCAATGACACGCATGCGCTGTCGTGGAAGGGGCAATTCGCAGATGGCGAGGAGGACTTCCGCTTCATGGAAGCCCTCGCCTCCGCGAAGCCTCCGGACCGGCCCATGGCCGAGGTGCTCCGGGAGCGCGCCCGTGCCGAGCGCTGGTCTCCCCTCCAGCTGGCCATGGCGCGGGCGTACGTGGAGGGCTTCTACGCGGCCAACCCGGACACCGCGAGCGCGGTGGCCATCGCCCGCATGGAGGACGCCGCCGAGGCGCTGGGGGGCAGCACGCCCTCCCGAGTCATGGAGGGGTATGACCGGGTGCTGCACGCCCTGGCTCGTCCGCTGCTGGAGCGTCCGGGGACGGTGTTCTTCAACGCCGTGGCCGAGGAGCTCCGCTGGGCGCCCGGTGAGGTGCGAGTGCGCGTCCGCGCGCGCCACGGCGTGCCGCTGGGACAGGTGCGGGCGAAGCGGGCGGTGGTGACGCTGCCGCTCGGGGTGCTGCGGGCACGGGCGCGGAGCCCGGGGCGGTGCGCTTCCTCCCGCGACTCCCAGACAAGGAACGCGCCTGGGGACGACTGGAGATGGGCGCCCTGGTGAAGGTGCTGCTGCGCTTCCGCACCGCCTTCTGGAGCGAGCGCGAGGACACGCGCCGGTTCGGCTTCTTCCACGGGCCGTCGCTGCCCGTGCCCACGTGGTGGACGCTCTCCCCGCGCGAGTCCCGCCACCTGGTGGGCTGGGCCGGCGGCCCGGGCGCCGAGGCGCTGTCCGGACTGGGTGAGGACGTGGTGCTGATGCGCGCCGTCGAGTCCCTTGCTCGCATCTTCCGGCTGCCCCGGCAGGCCCTGCATCAACTGCTCGACTCGTGGCACGTACAGGACTGGCAGCGGGAGCCCTTCACCCGGGGCGGGTATGCCGTCATCCCCTCGGGCGCGGTGGATGCCGTCGAGGCACTGGCCACGCCCGTGGAGGGCACCCTGTTCTTCGCGGGCGAGGCCACGAACACCGAGGGCGAGGAGGGCACCGTGCACGGCGCCATCGCCACCGGAGAGCGCGCGGCTCGCGAGGTGCTGGCGCAGATGAAGCAACGACGGTGAGCCCTGCCTGGGTAGGATGCGGTCGCGGTGTTACCGCACGGGGCGGTGGCCCAGGCTTCGGGACCTCGCTCGGGAGCCACGATATGAACGCTCAAGCCGTCGTCCTCGAAGGCGTCCGCGTCCTCGAACTGTCCGCCGAGGGCCCTCCGGTTCACGACTCCGCCGAGCTCCTCGGCGTGGCCTGGGAGCATCAGGCCACCCTGGTCGCCATTCCCACCGCGCGCCTGGGGGACAGCTTCTTCAAGCTGTCCTCGGGCGAGGCCGGTGAGCTCGTCCAGAAGTTCGTCAATTACCGCGTCCGCCTCGCCATCATGGGCGATATCTCGGCCCACCTGGCGAACAGCAACGCGCTCCGGAGCTTCGTCTACGAGGCGAACCGCGGCCAACAACTGTGGTTCGTGGAAGACCGCGCGGCCCTCGCGGCGCGACTGGCGAGCCCACCTGCGTAACCAGGAGTTCCCTGGAGCCCCGCGGAAGGCGCATGCGTCGCGAGCCTGGCCCCTGGGTGGAGGGGCGTGCTGTTCGGAAATGTCGGGGGGTTTGTGATGCGGATGTCCCGACATTTCCGAACAGCACGCCCTGAAGGTCGCCACCCAGGCAGCCCGGCGAGCGGACCTTCGCCGGGAACGGTGTCTGAACATCCACTGGTGGACACCTTCCAGGCATGCGCCTGTGGATTGCCCTCGCTGCTGGATTGAGCCTCGGTCAAACGCCGGGCGTAACGCCCGTGACGCCTCCGCAAGACCCGTCCATCCGGGACCCTGCCGCGGAGGCGCTGGAAGACGCCTATGAGCGCGCCGCCGAGGAGGCAGAGGGCGCGAGGCCTCCCGCGGGCTACGTCATCCAGCAACCGCTCGACGAGGGCACTTCGACCTTTGTGCTGACGCCCACCCTTCCCGATGGCTCGGCGCCCGCGACGGCGGGACAGATTGCCAGCGAGGAGGCGGCACAGGTCTATCAGCCCCTCCCCTCGCCCTGGGAAACCACGGCGGAGGATGAGGCAGCCATCGGTGGCAGCGGCAGTCCCACCTCTCCGTCGGGGACGGATGTCGCGGACACCGCCGCGCCCGAGACCACCACGGGGGACAACTACCAGACCACTCCGCCCGGCGTGACGAGCGGCCCGACCCGCACGGACTTCACCGGCCCCGCAGGGACACAGCCAGGCTCGCCCGAGACTGGCGTGGCGACGCAGACGCAAGGCGCGCAGGCCGGCGCCACGGGGACGGGTGGCGCGGGCACGGCAGGCACGGGGCCAGGGACCGGCGCGGGCGTGACGGCCCGGCGATACAGCGACGACAGGGGAAGCGCCTGCGACGGGTGTCGGAAATACGGGGGCGGCTCCCGGGACGTCAGGAGCCCCGACGGGCGGTACCGGAGCGGCGCCAGGGACCGCCGGGCCCGGGCTC
>JBKGHK010001779.1:0-229 GCA_046520375.1 Pyxidicoccus sp. 3LFB2 | reverse complement strand
TTGCGGCTGCCTTCGTACACCTCGGAAACCCTCAGCTGGATTGAGGGCTTCTGGGGTTCGCCATGCCGGCCTCGTGCGCGCGCTACCCGGTGGTTCCCGCGAAGGCGCGCCCCCACCTGGGTGCGCGGCTCCTTCCACGTGCACACCACGCGCTCGGATGGGCGGGGCTCGCCGGGGGGAAGTGGCACGCGCGGCGAAGACGGCGGGCCTGGACTTCGTGGTGCTCACC
>JBKGHK010001778.1:0-230 GCA_046520375.1 Pyxidicoccus sp. 3LFB2 | reverse complement strand
ACCTACGGGGCCTGCATGAAGCAGCTCCCCTCGAACGTGCGGAGGGACCTGGTTGTCAAAGACCTTCACGGTACATGAAGGGTCCGTAACCTTTAGTTTCCCTGCAGTCGGGTTGAACACTCCGTCGGTGAAAGAATCCTCCTCCCAACTGCGTCGGCCTGAGTTTCCTTGCGGTCGGCACCGGCAACACGGACAGGTCCACCGAGGGATACGCCTCCCCGGTGTTGCTC
>JBKGHK010001777.1:0-230 GCA_046520375.1 Pyxidicoccus sp. 3LFB2 | reverse complement strand
CCCCGCCGTCACCCGCTTGCCGTGCTTCAGCTCGCGCTCGTACAGCACGTTGAGATGGAGCGCAGCAGCATGTCCCGGCCGTCGAACCACCTCGTCCAGGAAGGCATGCTCGGGGCCCAGCATGCCCTCGTCGGTGAGGTACTCGGTGCGCCCCGTCTCCGGTGAGCACCTTGAAGTCCACCCGGGCCGATCGAGGTCCGTCTGCACGGGTGGACTCGGTCGAAAGCTGC
>JBKGHK010001776.1:0-230 GCA_046520375.1 Pyxidicoccus sp. 3LFB2 | reverse complement strand
CGGGCCGCTCGGCTGCTACTCCCCTCCCTCTAGAGGGGTCGAGACAGAGCCAAGGTTCCTTCCGCTGGCTCTCGCAGGCATGGCTCCCGCCCTGGCCCCGGCCCCGGAATGACGGTTCCTTCCGCGTGCGCGCTCGGGCCTAGCTCCCGCCCCAGGCATCGGCTGCGGAATGACGGTTCCTTAGGATTCAACAGATTGCGAGGCCGGTTCGCTGGAGATGCGCTTGCCCA
>JBKGHK010001775.1:0-231 GCA_046520375.1 Pyxidicoccus sp. 3LFB2 | reverse complement strand
GCACACCGTCTCGGTGACGCTGGGCGAGGACCTGGCGCCGGGCCTGCACCAGGTGGCGCGTGGTGCCGCAGGGCCTGGGCGACGGCGCCGCCTGTGGGCGCGCTTCTTCATGGTTCGGCCATGCCCCCAGCGACAACGCCACGCACGGAGTGGAACCGGACGGGCTGGGAGTTGGAGCACCAGTTCGGCTTCCCCACCGTCATCACCGCGCCTGACCACTGGGCGCTGGCC
>JBKGHK010001774.1:0-235 GCA_046520375.1 Pyxidicoccus sp. 3LFB2 | reverse complement strand
TCCGCTCCCAGGACCAGTAGAGCGGCACGGCCTTGCGAGACGCCTTCCCCCGGTCTTCTCGTCCGGGCGAGCAGGGCGCGCATGAAGGTCAGGGACTGCGCCGCGGCCCAGGCTCGTAGGCCGCGCCAGCGTCATGAGGTGGGCCAGGCGCCGCGCCCGGGGACCAGGAAGAGGGTGGCGCGCGCGAGGTGGGAAAGAGGCTGGCATAGAGCCGCTCGCGCAGGGGCTGGAAGTT
>JBKGHK010001773.1:0-237 GCA_046520375.1 Pyxidicoccus sp. 3LFB2 | reverse complement strand
CACACGCCTGTAGCACGGGGGCGGACCCTGCAAGGACGTACGCAACGCGCACCCAACGGCAACCGCACCAGGAGCGGGCACATGCGTGGTGTCATCACCCTGCGAGACGTGGTGTTCCAAACCTGGGCGTCCGTGCTCCGTGAGTTCGGCGCCGTGTGTGTGCGTCCGCGTTGTCATGCTCGCCTCGCCTGCGCCGCAAGCAGACCACCTTCCTGGAAATCGCGCTGCGTCCCAAGC
>JBKGHK010001772.1:0-237 GCA_046520375.1 Pyxidicoccus sp. 3LFB2 | reverse complement strand
ACCGTCTCGTACGGGTTGATGACGCTCGGCTCCAGCCCGTACATCACCTCCAGGGGCCTCCTTCGCGTTGAGCGTCTCGCGGAAGAGGAAAGCCCCGGGGGGCGTGGTGCCCCACCGTCACCCCCGGCGAAGAGGCGCCACGCCCCAGGCGGGCCCGTCCTCGCGCGCGTCTGGAAGTACCGGGGGGCAGCCCATGTGGCGGATGTAGAGCGCCACCAGGTCCTTGGGCAGCCGCGA
>JBKGHK010001771.1:0-237 GCA_046520375.1 Pyxidicoccus sp. 3LFB2 | reverse complement strand
CAAGGGCGAGGTGCTGGAGCTGAAGAACACCATCAACACGATGGTGGACCAGCTGAACAGCTTCGCCTCCGAGGTGACCCGCGTGGCCCGCGAGGTCGGCACGGAGGGGAAGCTCGGCGGTCAGGCGATGGTGAAGGGCGTTGCCGGGACGTGGAAGGACCTCACGGACAACGTCAACAGCATGGCCTCCAACCTCACCTCGCAGGTGCGCAACATCGCCGAGGTGACCACGGCCGT
>JBKGHK010001770.1:0-238 GCA_046520375.1 Pyxidicoccus sp. 3LFB2 | reverse complement strand
GCGGCTGGATCACCTCCTTTCTAAGGAGACCGGGCATCCGACACGCACCTCGGTGCGAGTAGGGGATGCCAGCAGCCTTCGGGCTGTCGGTCGACCAGGTCAACGTTTCCGAATCACAATCTGTCGCAATACTCTGGGCTTGCTGTTTGGTTTTGAAGGACCGAGTTCAACGACTCGACCTTCCGTTCTTTGACAAGTGCATACGAAGGGTAAGTTCAATTTCTGCTGAGTAAGAAGT
>JBKGHK010000176.1:0-15881 GCA_046520375.1 Pyxidicoccus sp. 3LFB2 | reverse complement strand
GGCGGTCCGCCCCTGCTGGAGGGTGTGGGCCACGTCGGCCAGCGTCACCTCCGCCCGCGAGGCCAGGGCCGCGCCCAGACGCTTCGCCGCCGAGGCAAGCGCCGCGGGACTTCGCGCGGACAGCGGCAGCACCCGCCACCGCTCCGTCTCCTCCAGGGGGGAAGGGGCCGGGGCCTCGGCCACCACCACGTGGGCATTGGTGCCGCCGATGCCGAAGGAGCTCACCCCGGCGATGCGCGGCAGGCCGTCGGGTGGAGTCCAGTCCGAGAGCCGCGCGTTGACGGTGAAGGGCGTCTCGTCCAGCCCCAGCGCGGGGTTGGGCTGCTCGAAGTGCACGACGGGCGGGAGCTGGCGGTGGCGCAGGCAGAGCACCGTCTTGATGAGCCCGGCGATTCCCGCCGCCGAGTCCAGGTGGCCGATGTTGGGCTTGGTGGCGCCCAGCGCGCAGGAGCCCCGGGGGCCGGTGCCACGCTGGAAGGCCTTCGCCAGTGCGGCGACCTCGACGGGGTCCCCCAGCGGCGTGCCCGTTCCATGGGTCTCCACGAACGAGACTTCGTGCGGCAGGACGCCGGCCGCGTCGTGCGCCCGGCGAATGACGTCCGCCTGTCCGGTGATGCTCGGCGCCGTGTAGCCGAGCTTGCCCGCGCCGTCGTTGTTGAGGGCGGAGCCGCGAATCACCGCGTGGACGGCGTCCCCATCGGCCAGGGCCCGGTCGAGCCGCTTGAGCACGACGGCGCCCACGCCATTGCCCCGCACCGTGCCCCCGGCCCGCGCGTCGAAGGCCCGGCAGTGGCCGTCAGGCGAGAGAATCATCCCGGGCTGGTAGACGTACCCGCCCGCCAGCGGCACCGAGATGGCCACGCCTCCCGCCAGCGCCAGCTCGCACTCGCCGGCGAGCACGCTGCGGCAGGCGAGGTGCACCGCCACGAGCGAGCCGGAGCAGCCCGTGCGCACCGTCATGCCCGGCCCGCGCAGGTCCAGCTTGTAGGAGACGCGGGTCGCCAGGAAGTCACTCTCCAGGCCCAGCTTGAGCTGGTAGGTGTCCGCGGGCTCCGCGGAGGCCGGGAGCGGCTGGTAGCTGGTCGCACTGGAGGTGGCGAAGACGCCGACGGAGGCGCCGTGCGTCTGGGGTGGATAGCCCGCGTCCTCCAGGGCCTCCCACGCGCATTCGAGGAAGCGCCGCTGCTGCGGGTCCATCTGGCTCGCCTCGCGCGGGTTGACGCCGAAGAAGTCCGCGTCGAACAGCTCCGCGCCCTCCAGCACGCCCTTGGCCCGCACATACCCGGAGCGACCCGCCAGCGCGGCGGGGACACCGGCCTCGGCCAGCGCCTCGTCGCTCAGGTGCGAGATGGACTCCACGCCCCCGGCGAGGTTGCGCCAGAACTCCTCCAGGTCCTTCGCCCCCGGGAACTGTCCGGCCAGGCCGATGATGGCCACCGCGTGCTCCCCTTCCGAGGCAGGCAGCGCCCTGGCGCGCGGGAGCTCCGGCGCGGGCGAGGCGGAGAGGTGCGCCGCGAGGGACTCGACGGTGACGTGCTCGAACAGCTCCACCATGGAAGGCTCGCGACCGAAGGCCTGCCCCACCCGGGCCCGCACCTGCGTCACCAGCAGCGAGTGTCCACCGAGGTCGAAGAAGCTCTCCGTCGCGCCGACACGGTCCACCTGGAGGACGTCCTGCCAGATGCGCGCGAGGGTGCGCTCGGCCTCGCTGGAGGGCGGCCGCGAGCGGGGAACGCGCGTCCGCTGGACGGGGATGGCCAGCAGCGCCGCGCGGTCCACCTTCCCATTGGACGTCAGCGGCAGGCGCTCGCACGGGACGAAGGCCGAGGGCACCATGTACTCGGGCAGGGACTGCTTGAGGAAGGCCCGCAGCCCGGCCTCGTCCAGCGCGCGGCCCTCGTGCGCCACGGTGTAGGCCACGAGAAACTTCCCAGCCGGTGGCTCCTCCCGGGCGAGCACCACGGCCTCGCGCACGTCCGGGTGCGCGCGCAGCCCGGCCTCAATCTCGCCGAGCTCGATGCGGAAGCCGCGAAGCTTCACCTGATGGTCCACCCGCCCGAGGAACTCGAGCTGCCCGTCGGGCAGCTGGCGCGCGAGGTCACCGGTCCGGTACAGGCGGCCGCCAGCCGTGGCGCTGAAGGGGTCCGGGATGAAGCGCTCGGCGGTCAGCTCGGGGCGGCCCAGGTAGCCGCGCGCCACACCGACGCCACCGAGGTACAGCTCGCCCGCAACCCCGCGCGGCACCGGCTGGAGCCGCGCGTCCAACAGGTACACCCGCATGTTGCCGATGGGCCGGCCCAGCGTCACCGGCGTGCCCGCGGTGCACGGCGTACAGGTGGCGTAGATGGTGGCCTCGGTGGGCCCATAGCCGTTGATGTAGCGGCGGCCCGCGCTCCAGCGCGCCACGAGGGACTCCGGGCTGGCCTCGCCGCCCACCATGACCGTCTTGAGGTCCGGGTAGTCCCCCTCGGGCAGCGCCGCGAGCGCGGGCGGAGAGAGGATGGCGGCGGAGATGCGCCGCGCGCGCAGGAGGCTCGCCAGCTCCGGCCCGGGCACGAGCGACTCCCGCCGCGCGAGACAGAGGGTGTCCCCCGAGACGAGCGCGGAGAAGACCTCCTGCACCGCCATGTCGAAGCTCACCGAGGCGAACTGGAGCACGGTGTCCCCCGGGCCCAGGGGGAACACCCGGGGCTGCGTCGCGAGCACGTTGCCGACCGAGCGGTGCTCGACGGTGACGCCCTTGGGCCGGCCCGTCGAGCCGGAGGTGTAGATGACGTAGGCCGCATTGCCAGGGCCCACGCCGCTGTCGGGCGCGTCACAGGGGGCCGACAGCTCCTCCTCTCCCAGGCCGATGAAGAGCCGCGCGGCGTCGCTCGCGGGCAGCCGCTCCGCGAGCGGGCGCTGCGTCACGAGGGCCGTGAGCCGCGCGTCCTCCACCATGAAGGCGAGGCGCTCGGTGGGATAGGCCGGGTCGAGTGGGACGTAGGCGCCCCCTGCCTTCAGCACGCCGAGGAGTCCGACCACCAGCTCCAGCGAGCGCTCCACGCACATGCCCACTCGGACCTCGGGCCCCACTCCGAGCCGCCGCAGGCGGTGGGCAAGCCGGTTGGCGCGCGCGTCCAGCTCCCGGTACGTCAGCGCCTCGCGCTCGAACACGAGCGCCACGGCGTCCGGCGTGCGCTCCACCTGCCGGGAGAACGACTCGTGGAGACAGACTTCCGACTCCACGTCCGTCGTCGTCTCGTTCCACTCCACGACGAGCTGGTGCTCCTCCTCCGGCGGGAGCAGGCGCAGCGCGGCGAGGGGCTGGTCGAGCCCCGAGAGGAGGGACTCCAGCAGCGTGACGTAGCGCGCGGCGAGGCGGGCCACGGTGGCCGGCTCGAAGACATCGGCATTCACCGCCCAGAGCAGCTCCGTCCCGGAGTCGCGGGTGGTGTGGACGTGAACCGAGAGGTCGCCGGCCAGTCCGACATTGGAGGCCGTGAGCCGGTCGACCTCGAACGGAGGCGGCTCCGCGGACGCGTCGAGCCGCAGGCGCGGCATCTGGGTGAACGTCGCCTGCACGAGCGGAGCGCGGCCCGCGTCTCGCGGCGGCTTCAGCTCTTCAATCACCTTGGGGAGCGGGTAGTTGCCATGGGCCAGGGCCTCGCGCAGCGTGCGCGCGGTGTCCTTGTAGAAGGACCGGAAGGACACGTCCGCCGGAGCCCGGGAGCGCACGGCGAGCGTGTTGACGAGGTACCCCACCACCCGGGCGTGCCACTCCTCGCTGCGCCCCGAGGAAGGGACTCCCACCAGCAGGTCCTCCTGTCCGCTGTGCCGGTGGAGCAGGGCCTGGAAGGCCGCGAGCAGCAACGCATAGAGGCTGGTGCCCTCCCCCTTCGCCAGCGTCGCGAGCGACTGGACCAGGGACGCGTTCAGCGTCATCAGATGGGTGTGCTGACGGAAGCCCTGTCGGGCCGGCCGGGGGCGGTCCGTCGGCAGGCCCAGCACCGGCGAGCAGCCCGCGAGCTGCTCGCGCCACCAGGTGCGCGCCCGTGCAGCCTCGGCGCTGGCCAGCCACTCCGACTGCCACTCGACGAACTCGCCATACTCCCGCGTGGCCGGGGGCCCGAGGTCGGCCTCGCGACCGAGGGCCACGGCGCTGTAGCTGCGCTGGAGGTCCTGGAGCAGCAGCCCCAGCGAGCCTCCATCCATCGAGAGGTGGTGGCAGGCCAGCAGCAGCACGTGCTCGCGTGGGCCGCGAGTGTAGAGCGCGCTGCGGAGCACCGGCCCGTGCTGGAGGTCATAGGGGCGGGCCGCGTCGGAATACAGCCGCTGGAGCATGGCGGCCTCGTCGAGGTGCGCCGCCTCGACGTGCTGGAACTCGAAGTCCATCCGCTCATGGAGCACCCGCTGCGCTCCACGCTCCGTCTCGGAGAACGTCGTGCGGAGCACCGCGTGCCGCGCCACGAGGAGCGACAGCGCGCGCTTCAGCAGCTCCGGGTCCAACGCGCCCCTGAGTCGAAACCCGTACGCGAGGTTGTACGCGATGGGGTCGAGCTTCGATGCGAACCACAGCGCCTGCTGGTTGTACGCGAGGGGCCCGCGGCTCGACTCCAGGCCCGTGCAGGGGTGGGACTGCGGCTCAGCTGCATGCGACATGCGCCCTCGAGTTCTCAATGGGTCGGGAACGACTGCGCTTCAGAGGGCTGGCTTCGGGGCGACACCCGTCGCGGCCAGCCGACCCCGAACACGCGCTGACAGTCGTTCACAGACTGCTGACGACCCGGCGCTCCCCTGTCCGCTCACACAGTGGCTGGTGGAAAACGCCCGGCGGGCTGTAGCCGCCATCCACGCGCCTCTGTTCGGACAGCAGGCGAGCAGGCCAGCCCACAGAAAGCCCGCCTGTCCCCGCCCGCCTCCATCCGTACCTTCCACGAAGGGAGGACCATGGCGAACCCACTCTTGCGACTCACCCGTCGTGCCGTAGGCGGGGCCAAGCGCCTCAAGCGCCAGGCCAAGCAGCGCCTCGGGCTGTTCGACCCGCTGCAGATTCTTCCCTTCCGCAGCTACGGCACCCGTGAGTACCTCGTCGTCAGCGGCCGGCTCCTGGAGCGCGAGGGCGTCATCTATGACGCCGACGAAGCAGCCGCGGAGGAGGACGCGACGCACTCGCGGAACGGGCGCCTCGACAACCTGCGCGCCTCCATCCGGCGCTTCCGCAGCGACGAGGTTCCGGATGCGCGCATCGCGGTCCGCTTCGGCACGGCGCACCAGGAGGTCGTCACCGACGAGGAGGGCTTCTTCCGCCTGGAGCTGCCATTGACGGGGCCCGTGGAGCCCGGCTGGAAGGAAGTGGAGCTGGAGCTCCTCGAGTCCATGGCCGGCTCCGTGGGCATCCGGGCGAAGGCGCACGTCTTCGTGCCGTCGGACGAGGCGGAGTTCGGCATCATCAGCGACGTGGACGACACGGTCATCCGCACCCGTGCCACCCACCGGCTGGAGATGGTCCACACCGTCCTCTTCAACGATGCGAGGAGCCGCAAGCCCTTCCCCGGCGTGGCCGCCTTCTACCGCGCGCTGGAGGAGGGCCCAGACGCCCGGGGTCTCAACCCCATCTTCTACGTCTCGCGCAGCGGCTGGAATCTCTACGACCTGATGGATGCCTTCTTCGAGGTCCAGGACGTCCCGCACGGGCCGCTCTTCCTCACCGACATCTCCCTCATCGAGCCCAAGTCGAAGGCGCTCGGCGAGGGCCAGGACAAGCTGACGCGCATCCGCAAGCTGCTCGCGGCCTACCCCACCCTGCCCTTCGTCCTCATTGGCGACAGCGGCCAGCAGGACCCGGAGGTGTACGGCACCATCGTCCGCGAGCATCCGGGCCGCATCCGCGCCGTCTACATCCGTGATGTCACCAGCCACCGTCGCGACCAGGAGGTGCGACAGCAGATGGAGCAACTGCGCGCGCTCGGCGTTCCCGCCCTGGCGGTGCAGGACACCTGCGAGGCGGCAAGGCACGCGGCGGAGCTGGGACTCATCGACCGCTCTGCCCTCTCCCGCATCGAGGCGGCCTCGCGCGAGGACGAAGCGCAGCCGCGGCGGGAACCCGAGGTGTCTGCCCAACACGGCTGATACAAAAAACCTCAGGCCGTGAGAGTTCAGTGTGGTGGGGACCCCACGAGCCGGGTATCCTTTGCCATGCAACACTTCGCCCGGTAGCGTTCGGTGCATGCACTGGCACCTTCAGTTGAAGTGCGCGGGCGTCCTGACGGTACTGCTCGCGACTTCCGGACTCATTGGAAGCGATGCCCACGCCCAGCAATGCGTTCCCGAGCCGCCTCCTCCGGTCGAGCCGCTCAACGACACGCTGAGCGACACGCGGCTCTTGCGGCGTCTCATGCTCGGGCTCACCGGGAGCACGCCCACCATCGAGCAGTATGAAGCGATGACGGCCGCGGCCACCCCCGAAGCGCGAGAGGCCATCCTGCGCTCGACGCTCGACGAGGCGCTGGCCTCGCCGAAGTTCTACTCGCGGATGGTGCGCTTCGGACATGAGTGGCTCGCCGTGGGCGCGTACACCACCGGCGCCGCCGGCGACGCGTATCAGGGCGACATGGCCGGCCACATCTTCAAGTGCGAGGCCAACACCGCGCACGCGGGCGCGTACTACCACTCGAATGAGTTCGGCTCGGGAGACCCGGGCAGGCAGTGCCAGAACCAGGACAAGGACGGCAACCCCGCGACGCCCGAGGTGCACGAGGTCGAGCCGTGGTGGGCGCCGGGAACGACCGTCAAGGTGCTCGGCAAGGCCGGCTCCAACGTCACCCAGGTCGTCAACACCCAGGGGCAGACGCTCGACTGCGGCATCGCGAGCGGCGGCTACTACGACCCCATGCTTCCCGCCGGGTGCGGCTGCGGCCCGAACCTGGTGTGGTGCGCACCGCTCTACGGTCTGCACACCAAGAGCAACACCGACCTCAACGTCCAGCGCCGCCACCCGTACGAGGAGCCCGCGCGCCTGTTCGCGCACCTCGCGTGGCATGACCGGCCGCTCTCGGACCTCGTCCTCGGCAACTACTCGGTGGGGACCAACTGGCTGCGCTCGCTCTACGTGCGCTTCGGCCGGCAGATGGGCAGCAACGCGCTGGACGCGAACACCACCTGGTGGCGCCCGGACGCGGACAACGCCCCCAGGGACCCGCTGCACCCGACGCCCAATGACCCGCAGGCGTGGCGCGAGTTCGTGGTCGAGGACCTGGAGCCCTTCCACCTCGCGCTGACCAACGACCGGTCTCGCTCCGGCAGCATCGACCGCACCTACCGCTTCGATCCTCGCACCACGACGGAAGCGCCCAAGGGCCTTCCCGCCGCCGGCGTGCTCACGATGATGGGCTCGCTGTCCTCCTTCCCCCGCGAGCGCGTCCGGGCCGCGCGCTTCCTCGAGATGTTCGCCTGTCAGAGCTTCTCGCCGCCGCCCGCGGACGTGCACTTCCCTCCGTTCGAGGTCGACCCCGCGACCGGCGGAACATGCCTGCACTGCCACAAGACGCTCGACCCCGCGGCCATCTCCTTCAAGCGCTGGGACTTCAACCCGGCCTCGGCCTCCTACGTTCCCTGGCCCTTCATCCCGGGCGTGGGCCGCCACCGAATCACGAAGGAGTGGATCTCCGGCAAGTACCCGCACAGCGGCAACTCGCCGGGCTACCGCTGGAGGAACGCGTACCTCCCCAACACCCTGCTGACCCCCGTCACCGCCGAGCAGATCCTGGCCAACCCGGAAGCGGTGCTGCTCGACACGATGCCCGAGAACTACACGCTGCTCGGCGAGCATGGCGACGGCACGATGGGCCCGCTCGGGTTCGGAAAGCTCCTCGTCCGCTCCGGTGAGTTCGACCGCTGCGCTTCACGCAAGCTCTACGCGATGTTCATCGGCCGGGAGCTGAACCCGGCCACCGAGAAGGGCTTCATCGACAAGCTCGCCAGGGAGTTCGTCGCACGGGACCGCAAGCTGCGGCCCTTCCTGCGCTACCTGTTCGAACAGCCTGAGCTGAGGAGGGGCCTGTGATGAGCACCCTGCGTCTGATGTCGCGAGCCGCCGCGCTGGCCTCGCTCACGCTCACCCTGGCGGGCTGCTTCAGTGATGAGCTCCCCCGTGCCAGGGACCTGGGCCCCTCCGATGGAGTGAGCTGCGAGGCCACGGGCAAGAATGACGAGATACGGCTCGCGCTCGCGCCCGCGTGCAAGGGCTGCCACGTCACCGGCAACAAGCCATTCTTCGCCTCGCTCTCCGCGTTCGAGAACGGGCTCGTCTACGACCCGAAGTACGTGAAGCGCGGGGACCCCGCCAACAGCCTGCTGGTGCAGATGCTCAAGGGCGACGCGCCCGGAAGCTATCCCCAGATGCCGCCGGGGCAGCACTACAACGAGCTCGTCTCCAGCGGCCGCGTCACGCTGACCATCGAGCAGGTGGAGGCCTGGATTCGGGACCTGCCCGCGCCGCCCGCGCAGCTGGAGTCTCCGGCTCCGGGGGAGTTCAACGTCCGCCGGCTGTCCGCCGAGGAGATGGTCGTCAGCTTGATGGACCAGCTCGGGCTCACGCTCGAGGACTTCGTCAGCACCAGCGACCCCAACTGGCGCGACAAGCCGTACATCGTGAATGGCGGCAAGCTCTTCGTCTGGCCCGGGGACCGGTCGCCCGGCATCTCCGACCAGTACATCTCCGACCTGCGGAGCATCGAGCGGTTCGAGGCACTCGGAGGCGGCAACTCGCTCGTGTACCTCAAGAAGGACGTGGGCTTCGGCCCCTCCGCCGCGCAGACGCTGGTGCAGATGTCCCAGGCCTGGTGTGCGCGCGCGGTGGACAAGCGGGGCAACACGGCGGTGCTGCGGCACGTGACGCTGGCCGACACCTCCGCGAAGAACCCGGACGCGGTGCGCAAGAACCTGGGCGCGCTCTACCTGCGCATGCTCGGCCAGCCGCCTTCGGAAGCAGACGCCAAGGCGTTGTACGAGCAGGTGTATCTCCCGCTCGAAGCGCAGAGCACGCGCCTTGCCTGGGTGGGCGTCTGCGCGGCGCTCATCCGTCACCCGCAGTGGATTACCTACTGAGCCCGAGGACACCATGACGAACACCTCTCGTCGCACGCTGCTCAAGTGGGCCCTCGGAGCCGGACAGTTCGCGCTGCTCGAACGCGCGGGCCTGCTCCGCTCAGGCACGGCGCACGCCGCGGGCGTTGACGCCCCCTCACGGCTCGCGGTGCTCTACGTCCCGGGCGGCTACCGCCCGGCGTACTACTTCACCCCGATGGACGACGCGGAGATTCCGCTCTGTGTCCCGGCGCCCACCAACTTCAGCTCCGAGCCCGTCTTCTTCGACGCCAGCAAGGTGGTGGACCTGGCGCCGGCGAACGGACCGTACAAGCCGCTGCGGACCTGGCAGTCGTGGAATCCCCAGGACCCCGCCGCGCGCGGCGCCTTCAGCCCGCTCATGTACGGCTACAAGCACTACGCGCTGCATGACCAGCTGAGCGTGCTGCACGGCATCGACCAGGGCACCAACGACCACTCCAGCGGCTTCATCTCCGCGATGTGCGGGGTCGCCGGCTCGGACTTCCGGGCGCCCGCCGTCCATTCCGTCATCGCGAACCACCTGTTCGAGAAGTACCGCGAGAGCCGGCCGCTGCCGTTCGTCGTCGTGGCCGGCGAGCGCGGCACGCCGCTGGGCATGGGGCTGCCGTCGCATGCCTCGCCGGTTCGCGTCCCTTCCATCCAGGCGCTCAAGCCGATGCTGTCCGC
The DNA here is from genome assembly GCA_046520375.1 of Pyxidicoccus sp. 3LFB2. GTDB lineage: Bacteria > Myxococcota > Myxococcia > Myxococcales > Myxococcaceae > Myxococcus. The sequence goes on along the minus strand of JBKGHK010000176.1, from coordinate 6,107 downwards.
GAAGCCCGCGGACAACCCCTGGTGGACGGGGCTCGATGCGCGCACCGAGGCTCCCGAGCTGAACGCGCGCGGCCAGCCCACCGGCGGCACCCTGAAGACGACCACCGTGGAGCGCTTCTCGCTCGCGCGTGCCCAGCAGCTGATGGGCCGCTCGACGGCGAAGGTGGACACCCACCTCGAAGGGCTGCATGACTCGCTGTCGTCCGTCTCCCGCGTGCTCGCGACGGACGTCGTGAACGTGCTGGAGAGCACCAAGGGCATCGACGCGCTGGCGACGAGCCGCCCCGCATACCTGTCGAGCTACCTGTCGAACCAGACGTTCACGTACACGTTTGGCACCGCGAACTTCCACCTCACCGGGCTGGACCCGAGGATGGACCTCGCGCTGCGCCTGCTGAAGTCGGACCTGGCCACCTCGGTGCACGTCTCGCTGCAGGTCGACTTCGACACGCACAACGCCTTCGGCCATGGCCACAGCTGCGCGCATGGCCGCGGACTGATGGACTGCGTCGCGCGCTTCCTCGGCGAGCTCAAGGCCTCGCCGGCACCCGGCAAGCCGGGCAAGACGCTGCTGGATGACACGCTGGTGGTGGTGATGAGCGAGTTCGGCCGCAGCTGGGCCTCGCGTGGAAGCGACGGCAGCTACTCCCTGCCGGATGACCACCACCCGTACACCTCGGTCTTCTTCGCGGGCGGAAACGTGGCGGGCAACCGGCAGGTGGGCTCGTACACGACGCGCGGGCTCGGCGTCCCGGTGGACATCATCGAGGAGAACGGTCAGCCCTCGAAGCGCGTGCCCCGGTCCGCGGACGCCGTGACGACCGCGCTGCGAATCATGGGCATGGAGACGCACGACTTCTTCATCCCCGGCGGCTACGGCGAGGTGGTGGGGCTCCGGAAGTCGTAAGGACGTCCCCCCCTGGTCGTGCGGCCTGCCCGGGCCCTGGCTGCACCCGGGCAGGCCCGGGTGCCCGTGCCTACTCGGTCTTCAGCCGCTTGAGCTTCTTCGGCGCGTCCTCTTCCGCCTCCTCGACGACCACCGGGACCACGACGGGCTCTGCCTCCTCCTCGTTCTCCGCCTCCGAGGGCTCCTCCTCGAACTTGCGCTTGAGGTTCTGGGAGCCGGACGACGGGGCCTTGGACGCGGGCTGCCCCGGCGACGGCTCGACGTCCTCCATGGCGTGGCCCTGCTCGGCCTGCGGCTGCGGCTGCGAGGTCATCGTCGAGGCGATGCGCACCTCCTCGCAGCGCTTGCACAGCGCAGCGAGCCGCTCCTGCAGGTAGCTGAACGTCTTGGGCGCAAACGTGTCGAGCTTGCCCAGCCCCGTGCCCAGGGCAATCCGGCCTCCCGTGTCCCGGGGGAGCACGAGCGCACGGTAGCGGCCGCTCTCCACCTGGCGCGACAGCTCCTCCAGGTCCGCGTCGAGCATCGCCTTGTTCTTCTCGAGGTCGTCGTCCTTCAGGAGGCCCGTCTCGTGCGAGGACGCCCCCGAGAAGAGCAGCGTCCGCAGGGACACGACGTTGGAGGCCCCCAGGAGGCTGGTGCTGGAGTCCCCGCCCACCGACGCCGCCCGGAGCATCGCATCCGAGACCTCCTGCACATGGAGCTCGGACGGCTGGTGCTTCAGGACCGAGGGCACGAGCGCGCTCGCCTGCGTGACGACCATCACCGTGGACAGGTTCTTCTTCGCCCAGTCCATGAGCTCATCCACCTTCTTCACCAGGTGGGCCCAGGTCTTGGGCGCGCCCGTGGGCAGGTTGCCCCAGCCCGTCCCGATGTCGACCGACTTGAGCGTGTGGTTCCACGGCACCACGAGCGTCGTGTAGGCGCCCGTCTTCAGCAGGCCAATGGCCTCGTCGACGTCGTCGTCGATGGCCTGCATGTTCTTCGCCAGGTCCACGTCCTTCATGCCGATGCCCGCGAACCAGCACGTGCGGATTCCCAGGGCATTGGGATTCATGCGGATGATGGCCTGCGTGCCGTTCTGGAAGTACTTGTTCTTCTTCGCGACGTCGTTCTCCCCAAAGAGGAACAGCGCCTGAGGATGGAGCGCGGGCGTATTCGGCTTGAAGAAGACGGTGTGCGGCCACAGGAACACCGGCCCCGTCGGCACCGGGGCCGAGGACGACGTGACGCCGTTCGACGCGGTGGAGGAAGGCTTCGTCGGGGTGCCAGGGCCCGGCCCACCGCCCTCTCCGTCCCGGCGGCGGCGCTCGCTCAGGGCGGCGAGCTCCACGGGGAACGCCGCCACCGCGGGGAGCGGCCCGGCCGAGGGCCCCACCGCCTCGTAGTGCGCGTTGCCCAGGTTCGCGAGCCGCAGCACCCGAGCCCCTTCATGGCCCTCGGCGCGCGCCACGAAGTCCACGTCGTCCGTCCAGAAGGAGGTGTGGCTCGTCCGGGCGAAGAGCTGGAAGCGGACGCCGAACAGGTGCGACGCCGCCGCCAGCGCCACATGGTCTCCCCACACGCCGCCCCGGCTCATCGCGCGCAGGTACTGGCTCCAGGCCTCCACGCCCGCCACGCGGCGATACGCGGGCTCGTGGGGCCAGGCCTCGCGGTGCCAGTCGAGCAGCAGCGTCATGTCCTGGCGGAAGGTCTCCGCCGGGGTGGGACCGACGAGGCCCCCCGCATCCGCCGTGCGCCCCGCCAGCAGGTCATCCAGGTGATTGACCACCGCCTGGCGGACGGCGCCGTGGTGGGCCTCGGTGCCGTAGAGCAGCTGGGACAGCGAGCGGAACAGACAGTCTCCGCCGCCGGCGTTGTTCACGCGGCCGTGGTGGAGGGTGAGCAGGTGCGCATCCAGCGAGCTGCCCGCGGCGGCGCCCTTGCGGCTCCCCTCCGACTTCAGGGCGGGCCGCTTGCCCCAGTACTCCGTCGTGTCGAAGCCCTCGGCGCGCAGCGCGACGAGCGTCTCGCGCACCTGCATCGCGCCCGCGACCAGCGCCCCGGAGCGCCCGTGTTCAGCCTCGGGGACGCCGGACGCCACCTCCAGAATCTGGCTGAGCGCGGCCGCGGCCTCCTCGTCCGAGCCGGAGAAGGCCTGGTACGCGGCGCACAGCGACTCCAGCTCCTCCAGGGCGGAGGAGACCCCGGGCGCGAGCGGTACCTCCTCGAGGACCAGGGCCTCCGCGCCGGTGTAGACGAGCCGCAGGTCGGAGACGAGCGGCATGTGGTCGCTCAGCTTCTTCGAGGCGGCCATCACCGCTTCCCACCGCGAGTCGTCCGAACCCGTCAGCTTGACCCCATCGGGGCGGAGCCTGGCGAAGATGCGCTGCTCCTCGGACAGCTTCGCATCCTCCTCCTGGACGAGCCGCCAGAAGGGCTGCAGGTGCCGGGGCAGCAGCTTGCCGTGGATGAAGAAGAGCCCCTGCTCCTTCGCGTCCGCGAGGACCATGGGGAAGGGAATGACGAAGACCGAGGCCTGCTCCAGCGTCCAGCCATCCGTGCGCGGCGAGTACACGAGAATCTTGTCGTAGCCGCTCGCCCCGTAGCGCTGCTGAGGCGGCGTGGCGAATGACTCGATGTAGCCCAACACCTCGTTGGTGGACGTGAGCGGCGGCGGCAGCTCGCGGCCCTTCTTCGTCGTGGTGGGAGCGAACGTCTTCGCATTCACCTGCTTGCCGAGCAGCGTGCGCAGCAATTGCAGGGAGCCATCGCCGAAGTCGTGCTTGTCGTTGACGGCCCACTCGCCGAACTTGCTCTTGGCGATGGTGGAGAGCTGGGGGGCCTGGTTGTAGAGCGGGCTCGCATCCGCCCCCGGCCCGAGCACCGACCCGAAGAACTGGTGGAACGAGAGCTTCGGCTTGCAGGTGTCGATGTAGGGCGTCTCGTCGGGCGCGAGGTCCTTCTTGGGGTTGGCCGTGTCGATGTTCAAGTCGGACAGGATGACACCCAGCGACTTCCGCTCGCGCTCCGTCTTGCAGTACTCGAGGAACGCCGGGAAGTCCCTGCCGCGGGCGCTCTCGTTGCGCGCCCCGGGCGCCGGCGGGTGCCACGCGATGACCCCCACCACCGGCCCGTCCTTCACCTGGGCCAGGCGGACGGGGATGCGGATGGGCTCGCGCTTGCTGAAGCGGCTCTTGACCTTCGCGGAGCCCGCTTCGCCTTCCTCCGCGTCCTCCTCCTGCTCCTCCGCGTCCTTCTCTGCCTCCTCCAGGTCCTCGTTCTCCATCACCGCGTCGTCGTCGCCGCCGCCGGAGGCCGGCGCCTGCTCCTCTTCGACCTCCATTGACACTTCGCCGTCCTGCTGCCGGGCGGACTTCGCCAGGTACGCACTGACGTAGGAGATGTCCTCGGGACGAATCTCGACGCGGGACTTGCGCCACAGGACGCCGTAGGCCTCGTCCTGGGTGTAGAGCCCCTTGACGGACTCCGTGGGAACCTTGTCGGGATAGGAGAGATAGGGCTCCTCGCCCCGGTCCTTGCACTGGGCGTTCAGCGCGTCGCGGATGCGCAGGAACTCATTCAGCCCGCCGTGTGAATCCGGCGCGTCCTCCATGTCGCTCTTGCGCTCGAGGTAATCGGCGAGCTTCGCCTGGTAGACGCGCTGGAGGTGCTCGTCATTGGAGCGGTAGAGGCTGTTCTCCAGGGGAATCTGCTGCGTGAGGGGCACCTTCTTGACGTCCATGCCCGCGACGACGGCGAGGAAGCGGTGGAACTGGATGCCGGTGTGCAGCCGCAGCTGCTCGACCCCGAGCTTCGCGAGCTCGTCCCGCTTCTTGCGCTCCAGCGCCGCCGGCCCCTGCTTCGCGTCCTTCTCCTTCGTCGAGTAGTTGCTGTCGTAGGGCTGGAGCCAGTCGTAGTAGCCCTCCTCCACGAGCAGCTGCACACACAGCTTGCAGTACGCGGCGAGCTTGGGCTCCTTCTTCCCGTACACATCGATGCCGGTCGCGACGAGGCGCTGGGGAGGGTCCTCTTCCTCCACGGGCCTGCCGAAGCGCGCGACGAGGGCGGGCTCACACGCCGTCCAGGCCGTCTCCACGTCCGTCGACAGCGCGGCGAGCCGGTCTTCACCGAGCGCCTGGACCGTCTCGCTCCAGCCCGGGTCGGGAGACGACTCGGGCGTGGCCCCGGGCCAGAGGGCCCGCCGTACGCGCGCCGCGAAGAACCTCGCCAGGTCGTTGAGGAGGTCCTCCTCCTGCTCCGCGATGGCGCCAATCTCGGTCGCCGTGGCCTTCTTGGGGTTGTATTTCTCGGGCTCGATGAACCTGCGCGCGAGCGCGGTGAGCACCTTCAGCTTCTGGCCACTCGCCGCGCGCCCCGTGTGCTGCTCCATCGGCTGGGCTTCTTGGGCTCCACCAGCCGGGGGCCGCCGCGCTTCTTCAGCTCCAGGATGGTGACGACGTCGGGGTTCGCGGCGCGGATGACGTGGGCCAGGGCGGAGACGGTCCACGGCTTGCGCACGGGGGCCGTCCCGCTCGGCCCGCCGCCCAGGTCGGCGATGTTCCACAGCAGCACGCGCAGCGGGAAGCTGCGGGCCACCACCGGCGTGTCGGAGACGGTGGTCTCCGCGTCGAGCGGCACGTGCCGCTCTTCCTCCAGCATCCCCTGCGGCTCCTCGGGAGGCGGCGTCTGGGGCGGGAGGACCAGCTCGGCCGAGGAGGCCCGGAGCGTCTCGTCGCGCATCTCGCTCGTGGACAGCCGGTGCGACTCCTGGGAGGCCAGCTCCTCCAGCAATTCGTCGTACCAGCCCTCTTCGAGGGATTGGGCTTCCTCCTGGACCTCCATGTCCGCGCCGGAGTCTTCCTCCCCGTCCGGTGTCGACTCCTCGGAGTGGGACGGCAGCACGACGAAGCCGCAGACAGCACACTGGAAGCTGCCCGGGTCCCCGGCGTCCATCGAGTCTGCACCACAGCTGGGGCACTGCATGGCGGGAGTCCTCCGGGACTACGAGCGGTGAAGCAGGCCCAGCGCGGCGCAGGTCGCCTCGTCGGCCTCTCCGCTCGGAGGCAGCCCGAGCGCGTACTGGAACCACTCGACGGCGAGGCGCGTCCGGGGGCCGACCTGGCCCCGCTCGCCCCCACAGGAGAAGCCCAGGTTCTCCAGGCGCTCTTGCAGCCCCTCCGGCGCGCTCGTGGCCCGCAGCGCCGCGAAGCGCAGCGCCAGG
>JBKGHK010001769.1:0-239 GCA_046520375.1 Pyxidicoccus sp. 3LFB2 | reverse complement strand
CGCGCAGCTCGGCGATGGCCACCTCCGTCTCCACAATCGCCTTGCGTGCCTGCACACCTGGAGCTCGGCGTGCAGCCGCTCCGCCTCTGCTGTGCTCGGCGAGCAGCGCCTCGTGGCGCGCCGTCGCCTGCTCTGCTCGCGGCGCATGCGCTCCAGCACCAGGCGGCCTTCTCGGCTTCCGCCTCTGCTCGGTCTTCAGTCGCGCCAGCTCCACCTCCTGCTCGCGCTTCTGCTTCTCC
>JBKGHK010001768.1:0-239 GCA_046520375.1 Pyxidicoccus sp. 3LFB2 | reverse complement strand
CAACGCCACCACCCGGACCACGAACCAGACGGTGGCCCTCACCGCGGGCCAGAAATCACCCTGGGCACCTGCGGCCTGGCGGCGCCCAGCGTCACGGGCGACACGGTACCTGCGCCTGTTCGGGCCCGGCGGCCACCGGAGGTGGGCTCCAACGACGACGCGTGCGCGGGCCGGGCTCCAGCTGCGCTTCACCGCCACCCTCGCCGGCACCTACGAAATCCGCGCCCGGCTGCTATGGC
>JBKGHK010001767.1:0-239 GCA_046520375.1 Pyxidicoccus sp. 3LFB2 | reverse complement strand
AGCGGCGCCGGGGAGGTGGCCAGCTCCGGCAGCGCCGCGACACACGCCCAGACGAGGCCCACGTAGAGGAGCACGGCGGCGAGCAGCGAGCCCACCGTGGCCAGGGGCACGCTGCGCGAGACGAGCGCACCTGCCCGGCAATCACCGGGACGATTTCGAAGCCCTGGTACGCGAACATCACCGTGAGCCCCGCGCGCAGCCAGGCGGTGTCCGTGGCGCTCGTCACCGCCGCCACCGGA
>JBKGHK010001766.1:0-241 GCA_046520375.1 Pyxidicoccus sp. 3LFB2 | reverse complement strand
CAGCGCCAGCGCCTCCCCCACGGTGTCCAGGGCCTCACTGGCCTGCCCCAGCAGCCAGGTGGATTTCCGCCAGCATGCCCAGGTTGTGCGCAGCCCGCCTCGAAGCCCCGAGCGGCGCCACTGCGCCAGGGCTGCCTGCATCGAAGGCCAGCCCCTCGCGCAGCCGCCTGCCCATCATCGCCTGCCGCCCAGCCCCGGATGAGCGAGGCCCAGCCCCAGCCACAGCGGAACGTGGTGCTCG
>JBKGHK010001765.1:0-241 GCA_046520375.1 Pyxidicoccus sp. 3LFB2 | reverse complement strand
TCTGGCGCACCACGTCCCGCTGGATGACGAAGGGGGGCACATTCTTGGGCTTCACGGCTCACCCCGACGCCCGTCCCGCCCACCGTGCCACCCGACGGTGCCGCCCACCGACGCCTCCCACCACTCCACCCACCACCCCACCCGCCGACCCCTCCCGCCACACCTCCCTCGACACCGTCCCTCGGCGGGCGGCCTCGGGCTCCGGCGTCTCGGGCTCCGGCTCGACCGGGCTTCTCCTCGG
>JBKGHK010001764.1:0-241 GCA_046520375.1 Pyxidicoccus sp. 3LFB2 | reverse complement strand
TCGTCCTGAGGCTGCTGGCGAAGATGCCGGAGGAGCGCTACCAGAGCGCCGAGGCGCTGCTGGCGGACCTGCTGGAAGCGCGGCGCCGGCAGGCGTCGGGCGGCATGGGCTCGTTCGAGCTGGGGCGCGTGGACCTGGCCCGGCAGCTGACCTTCCCGGACCGGCTCTATGGCCGCGAGCGCGAGCTGGCGCGGCTGCGCGAGACGCTGGAGCGCGTGCGCCAGGGCCCCAGCGAGGGCGT
>JBKGHK010001763.1:0-244 GCA_046520375.1 Pyxidicoccus sp. 3LFB2 | reverse complement strand
CCCGTAGAGCAGCCGATCACGTGCGGTACCAGTGACCATACCGCCGCGCTCCTCGGCTCCCAGGCTGCGGCAACCGGAAGATGCTGCCCACTGTCGCAGCCTGACAGATTGCGCGGGCCCGGGTGACAGCTGCCGGAGCGACAGGTGTTACACACACATCGCTCCCCGCCCCGGGGGCGCAGCCATCGAGCCCCCGTGAGACTCCGCTCCCTTGAGAAAACCCGCGCCCTGCGCCTGACCAGCA
>JBKGHK010001762.1:0-245 GCA_046520375.1 Pyxidicoccus sp. 3LFB2 | reverse complement strand
CACCCAGCGCCGCAGCACCACCGGATCCGGCGCGCCTCCGTCGACGGCGCGCTGGGTACTCCGTGGACGCCTGGGCGAGCCTGGACCGGATCAGGTCCAGCAGCACCGCCACCGTGAGGTACAGCTCCGAGCGTCGTTGCCCGCTCGCGCAGCCGTCTCCAGGCGTGAGGGCCACTTCATACTCCGCCACCCGGGCGCGGCAGCGCGGAGAGCACCGTGCGCAGGGCCTCCAGCGCATGCTGGCG
>JBKGHK010001761.1:0-247 GCA_046520375.1 Pyxidicoccus sp. 3LFB2 | reverse complement strand
CCAATACGGCATCTACTGGGTGGGCTACAAAGACAATGAACCTGCGGCCTCCGTTTCGCAAGACGCTGACTTTTGACGGAGCGGATCGATGCTGGTCCCTGGCTACGAGGCTGATGGATCTTCGTTGAATTGACGCAGCGGCTCGGTGCTTTCCCCAGATTTGGTGGGGCGCCCATTCTCGCATCTTGCATCACACGTTGAAGCAACTCACTCGTTTCACGCTCCCAGGGCAGGCAGAGAACTACGA
>JBKGHK010001760.1:0-247 GCA_046520375.1 Pyxidicoccus sp. 3LFB2 | reverse complement strand
TGCGAGGGAGAGGACTTCCGAGGGGGGGGGATGGACCGTCGCGCCGGCGCGCGAAACCGACGGGGCAAGAATATAAAGAAGCTGACGAAGTGACGAGTCTTGTGACTTACCGCCTCGGCTACACGATTACACCCGACAAATTCCGGGTTCGACGGACGTGTGAACTCCTGGAAACCCTGGAACCCAACGCCCTGGAGCCCTGTACGGGCACCCTGCGTTAGTGGAGCGGGTCGGGAGGTAGGACCCA
>JBKGHK010000175.1:0-15933 GCA_046520375.1 Pyxidicoccus sp. 3LFB2 | reverse complement strand
ATCACCCAGCCGCTCGCCGACGCGCTGCCCGCCACGCTGCTCTCCCCGGGCGGCAACCCCGGGGCGCCCAACGCCGCCAACGTCCTCGCGGCCCTGGGGCAACTGGTCGGAGAGGGCCAGGGCACGCGCCTGACGCTCTCGCTGGGCGCGGAGCTCGGGGAGCTGGGAAAGACCCAGGCGGCGCATGAGGTCAACAACGTGAGCTTCACCGCCATCGGGCAGGTGGAGTCCGCGTACGTCGACGCCAGGTCGGCCCGCGAGGCCGCCGACGCGGAGCTGGCCGCCCAGCTGGGCGAGCTCGAGGGCGTGCTCACGCCCGAGCAGCAGCAGGCGTACATCGAGGAGTACCGCCGCCTCAACGAGGCGGTGTACAGGACCGAGGCCGAAGCGGCCCAACGCCTGGACGCCGTGGTCGCCCCCAACGTCGGGCTCATCGACCAGGCCGTGCTCTATGACCGCACGCGCGCCGAGCAGGTCGTCGGCGTGATGTCCACGCTGGCGGGCTCTCCCCTGCCCGCGGCCGCCACCGAGTGGGGCATCAACGCCTTCCAGGACGACTCGGAGACGGCGGAGGTCTACGCGCAGTACAGAGACCAGGTGCGCACCGAGGTGGTCGAGCGCGGGCTGCCCGGCACGTTGACGCAGTACCAGGCGGAGGGCGGCGACGCCAACGCGGCCCTGGACAAGTGGAACACGCTGTACAACGGCGTGAAGACCGCGCGGGACCTCTTCACCAGCGCCTCGCAGCACCAGGACGCCATCAACGCGGGAGCGGAGTTCATCAACGCGTCCCGCGCCTGGCTCAACGGGGACCCGTCGGTCCTCACCAACCTCCTCAACAGGCCGGGAGCCGTCGAGAGCCTGTCGCCCTTCGGGGCGGCGTTCGCCGCGGCCGGCGTGGCCTTTGGCGTCGTCAATGCCGCCAACGCCGAGGACGTGGAGGACCTTGCCAAGGCGTTGGGTGAAGTGAGCAAGGCGGGACTGGAGCTGTTCGCCGGGGCGGTGAACTCGCTGAGCAACAGCGGCCGACTGGCGCTGCTGGCGGGACAGACGGCCGCGAATGAGGCCGACCGGGCCGCGAGCTTCGCCACCCAGCGGCTGATTCCGGGCCTCGGGGTAGCAATCAATGCCATCGCGACGGTGGATGCCTTCAAGGAGGCCGTGAACGACCCGAGCCTGGCCAACGTGGTGGCGGTGGTGGGCAACGCGACGGCGCTCCTCGGCAGCGCCATCTCGCTCTTCCCGGCGCTGCTACCGGTGGGCAAGCTGGTGGAGGCCATTGGCAGCGCCATCTCCGTCTTCGCCGAGGCGTTCCTCGGGGATGGAGACGACCAGCGCAACATGGAGCAGCAGCAGATCCTCGAGAAGGTCCTGAAGGACCACTACCACTTCCGGCAGCACCCCGAGCAACTGGCCGAGGTGGCGGAACGGCTCGCCAACAATGAAGCCATCTACGACGACATCTGGCGGAACGCGGACCTCTCGAAAGCGCAGCTGTACGAGCTGATCTACCGCACGGGCGATGACCCCCGGAGCGGGCTGAAGGACATCGTCGATGCGGCGCTGGCAGTGGGGCTCGAAGGCAATGCCCTGGTGGATGCAATCGCCGAGCTGGCCGAGGAGCGCGGGAACGTGGGGGAAGCGTACCTGGACGTCATCCGGCAGTTCGAGGCGATGAAGAACACCCAGCCGTTGAGCGAGGAGCAGCGCCAGGGGTGGCTGCGGCAGATCGCCGAGCTGCTCGGCCTCGAGGGGCCTGACAGCGATTAGCCTCAGTCCCCCACCGTGGCGCCGTGCGGCTCCAGCTCCGGCACGGCGTCAGACAGAACGTGCTGTCCGACGCCATGCCGAAGCTGCCCGGTGCTGACTCAGCGGGTGCGGCTCACTGCACGTTGAAGTGGTAGTTGGAGCCGTAGTTGTTGTCGTAGCGCATGCAGGAGCTGCGGTCCGTGTTGCGGAACCACATCTCCAGGTGGCGGGCGCCGGCCGGAGCGGTGATGGGCGTCGGCGCGGACGTGCCGTAGCCGGTAACCACGGTCTCCTGGACGGGGCCGTTGTCGAAGCGGTACTGCGCGACAATCACCCAGGCCGGACCGTTGTACGTCGCACGGCACTCGGGCAGGCGGCTGATGTCGTAGTTGACGATGAACTGCTGCCCGGCGCGCAGCGTGCCGGCCACGATCTCATCCCAGTTCGCGTTGAAGGACAGGGTCGGCGCGCCAATGGGGAAGTGGTAGTTGCTCCCGTGGTTGGAGTCCCAGGCCTGGCAGCCCGGACCCGTGATGTCGAACCACATGACCAGGGCGCCGCTCAGATTCGCGGGCAGGTGCAGGGTGCGCTGGGCAGGGTTGCCATCCGGCGCGTGGCCGGCCACCCAGAAGCTCACCACCGGACCGCGGTTCACCTGGACGTGGCCGGTGATGGTCCAGGTCGGGCTGCCCGTGGAGGTGGTGCCCCGGCACTGCGGCAGGCGGCTGACGTCATAGTTGACGACCACCGAGCCGCCCACGGGGATCAGCTCCACCGACGGCGTCTCGTTCCAGTAGCCATCGAAGTTGATGGCGATGGGAGCGGTCTGCGCCGCGGCGGCGGAGGCCACCAGCAGCAGCGGGAGCAGGGAGGGAAGAATGCGACGAATCATGATGCGCTCCTTTCGAGCGAACGGGGGACCGACGGCGCTAGCCCGGTCCGCGCATCAGGTCAATGGGTCCCCCCTCCTCATTGCCCATCCGAGTGCAGGCCCGGACCACTGCCGCCAACCCGGGCCACCCTCGCGTTCAGTTCCTGCGGATTCTTGGTGCAGGCCCACACTTCTTCGACGTGAACCCACCGCGGGTGCGTGCCAATCCAGTCGCCGTTGATGCGTGTGTCCGAGGCCGGTGGCGCGTCAGCCCGAGCCCCAACACGTCGAATCGTTTCCGGAACAGCTGGGTGGGTCTGGACACCCCGTCACAGCAATCCTGAATAAATCGCGCCAGCTGTGATCGATTTTCCCGGTCCGGAGTCATCCAAAAGTTGCTGCACCACGCACCTGCGGGCGCGTTGCGCGGCGACGCCCCGACACGCGGAGGCGACTCGGCCTTCGCGCGCCCCACCGCGCCCCTCGGGGGTTCGGTCTTCGGCTGCTGACAATCCACGTCATCTACACCGGGAGCACGGATGCATCTGCGTAGAGCGGTTTTCGGACTCGTGGCGTTTTCGAGTGTGTCGTTCGCGGCCCCCGCGCCGAGTGATGAGCTCGCGGAGGTTCGTGCGCGGGTGTACCAGTCGGGTCGCGCCCTCACGGCCCCCTCGCGCTCCAACGCGAGTGCGGTGGTGGCCGGGTTCCTGCGCGCGCGTGGCGTCTCCGACGCCGCCGTCGGCTCCCTGCGTGCGACGGAGGCCCGTCAGGGCCGTATCACCCACGTGCGCTATGAGCAGCACGTAGGCGGCCTGCGCGTCCACGGCGCCTACGCCAAGGCGGCGGTGAACGAGCAGGGAGAGCTGATCCACCTCATCGACGGCACCGCTCAGGTAGGCGCGGTGGCCTCGGCGCGCGTGTCCGAGTCGGACGCGGTCGGCGTCGCGCTGCGCAACCTGTACCCGGAGCTGCGCGACACGCAGCCGGCGGAGCAGTCGCGCGACGGCAACACGGTCTCCTTCGCGGGGGGCGCCTTCTTCCACCGCGGCCCCACGGCGGAGCGCGTCGCCTACGCGGCGGCGAACGGCATGCTCCGGACGGGCTTCCTGGTGGAGACGTGGACCGCCAAGACGAACCAGCTGACGCACACGCTGGTCAGCGGCGAGGGCCGCGTCCTGTCGACCGAGTCCCGCACCGCCAATGACCGGTACAACGTCTTCACGAATGACCCGCTGAAGACCGCGCAGGCCATCGTGAGCGGCCCTGGCACGGGGAACATCTGGTCGCCTGGCGGCTGGCTCAACGGCTCCGGCAACACCACCCGGCTGATTGCGGGCAACAACGTCCGCGCCTACCTGGACGTGGACGCGAACAACGCCCCGGACTCGGGCGGCACCGCGGTGACCAACGGTGACTTCCTCACCGCCGCGGACCTCTCGGTGGCCCCGAGCTCCGACGCCAACCGCAACGTGGCCGTGCAGAACCTGTTCTATTTGAACAACGTCCTCCACGACACGCTCTACCGCTACGGCTTCAACGAGGCGGCGCTGAACTTCCAGGAGAACAACTTCGGCAAGGGCGGCGCGGGGAGCGACTCCGTGGACGCCGAGGCCCAGGACGGCAGCGGCACCGACAACGCGAACTTCTCGACGCCCGCCGACGGCACCAACCCGCGCATGCAGATGTACCTGTGGACGGGCGTGGGCACCCACCAGGTCAACGTGGTGACGCCGGCGTCCATCGCCGGCAACTACGTGGCGCAGGGCGGAGCCGAGTTCGGCCCCGCGCTCAGCACCACCGGCATCTCCGGCGACATCGTGCTGGTCAACGACGGCGTGGGCGCCACCGCGGACGCCTGCGAGGCCATTCCGGCCGGCTCGCTCACCGGGAAGATTGCCCTCCTGGACCGTGGCGTCTGCGGGTTCAGCGTCAAGGTGAAGAACGCGCAGCTGGCGGGGGCCATCGGGGCCATCGTCGCCAACAACCAGGGCGACGGGGTGATGGTGATGGGTGGCACGGACGCCACCATCACCATCCCCTCCGTCTTCGTCGGGCAGAACACCGGCGCGACGCTCCGCTCGGTCACCGGCGTGTCCGGCTCCATCCGCCAGTCGGCCTCGGCGCCGCTGCAGCGTGACTCGTCGGTGGACTCGGACATCGTCTACCACGAGTACGGGCATGGCCTGACGTGGCGCATGATTGGCTCGATGAGCGGCCCCATCTCCGGCGCCATCGGCGAGGGCATGAGCGACGTGCTGGCCATCATCCTCAACGACAACGACCGCGTCGCCGAATACTCGGCATCCAGCGACCTGGGCATCCGCAGCGCGGCGTACACCAACTACCCGCGCAGCTACGCCGACGTGGCGGGCACCGGCGTCCACTTCGACGGCGAGGTGTACGGCGCCATCGGCTGGCAGCTGTGGCTCAACTTCCAGGCGGCGGGCGTCTCCAAGGACACGCTGCTGACGTACCTGGTCGACGGCATGAACTACACGCCGGCCGGCCCGTACTACGAGCACATGCGCGACGGCATCCTCCAGTCGGTGGCCAACGCCGGCAACGCGCACCGCTGCCTGGTGTGGAACGCGTTCGCGAAGTACGGCGTGGGCGTCGGCGCGAAGGCGACCCTCAAGCGCGTGAAGGGCGTGATGACGCCGAGCATCACCGCGTCCTTCGCCAAGCCGACGGACTGCCCGTAACACCCGGCGTCCCTCGTTGAAGTCCCTGGCGGGTGCCCGGAAGACGGGCACCCGCCTTTTTCATGCCCTCAGGCGCGCGCGCGTGTCGGGCGAGGGCCTGACGGTGACGGCGACTGTCACAGCGCGGAAGGCCTGCCCACGTCGTAGGGGTCCACCTTGCACTGCATGAGCAGCGCCTCGAACTCCTCCGCCCCGTGCTTCAGCACGTATTCGTACTCCGCCGGAGACGGAGCATAGGAGAAGTGGGAGCTCAGGCTGTACTGCCCCCAGACGCCATGGGGCGGGAGCCGCCGAAGGCAACCGTGTCCCGATTCGTCTCATGCGCCGTGGACGGGTGCGCTATCAAGCCGCATGCCCATCGAACCCCAGCCCTACATCACCCTGGCCGGTGCGCGGTTTCAACCCCTGGAGCGCGAGCTCGGCTTCGAGCACTACAACCTGCTCGAGGTCAGCGACGGCTCGGTCGACTACGAGGACCTGTTCGGCGGCCAGGAGGTCGACTTCCTGGTCCACGACGGCACGCTCACGCTGAGCGGGCCGGCCTACGTTCGCAACGAGAGCCCGGCCGTGTGCGTCATCGAAGGCGACCTGCGCATTGACGGCCCGCTGGTGATCAGCGACCTCGGCCTCTACGTGCCGCTGTGGGTCAAGGGCTCGCTGTACGCTCGTGAGCTCCTGCTCAGCGACGAAGCCCAGGTGTTCATCGAGGGCGACCTCGAGCTCACCGGCAATCTCGTCACGCTCTGCACGGACGCGGCCCACCTGGTCGTCCACGGTGAGGCGCGGATGGGCGCGTGGCTGCGGCCGAGTCAGCGCGGCGCCATCTACCTCCCGGCATCGACGCCTGAGCCGCTTGAGGGCGATGCCCTCGCGGCGCGGCTCGCTCCCACAGTCGACGCTCGCGGCGGGCTTCGCCAGACCTTGTGCGAGCACGTGCTGGCGGGCCGCCCGTTGCTGCGCGAGTGAGAGCAAGGCGATAGCGGGTCGCAGCACGTCCTCGACGGGGTCCGCCATCGCCCTGCCCACGGGTGAGCATTCTCAGTACGGCCAGAAGCGCGTCACGAAGGGCGTGGCCCCGGCCTGTCCGGTGAGGGTGCGCACGCCCGCCACCCGCAAGAAGCCCTCCGCATCGAGCACCGCGATGGTCGGCGTCTCTTCTCCCGGCAGGTCGGTCCGGTGCGAGCGGAGCTGTGTCGCCCCATCCTCCGACATGTGGATGACGCCGAGCCGGGAAGCGCCCGCGGCATCCAGGCTCCAGGTGGCGAGGACAATCTCCCCGCCGGGGAGCACCGCGGCTCCCGCCACCGAGCCCTTCGTGCCGGTCAACCCCGCACTCATGTACTGGTAGCCCGTCCGGTTGAAGGTCGTGTCCTCATGGCCGCTCGAGGTCAACCGGACCAGGGCGGCCGTGACGCTGCCATCGGAGAAGCCC
Organism: Pyxidicoccus sp. 3LFB2; assembly: GCA_046520375.1. Taxonomy (GTDB): domain Bacteria; phylum Myxococcota; class Myxococcia; order Myxococcales; family Myxococcaceae; genus Myxococcus. Next base: position 9,179 of record JBKGHK010000175.1, on the reverse strand, counting down.
GCGCGGCCTGCGATGAGGAGCCGCCCGCCAGGCAGCAGGTGCAGGGTCCGGGGCTTGATGTCCGGCGAGACGTAGGACGGGACGTAGGCGAAGCTCCCGTCCCGGGTACCGCTGGCATTGAAGCGCACGACCGCCAGGGTGTTGTTGCTGTTGGTGGAGGTCCCCATCACCACGACCTTCCCATCCGCCAGGGTGACGAGCCCCAACCCGTCCTCGTTACCGCCCTCGTCCGTCCAGGCCAGGCCGTCACTGCTGAAGGTGGTGTCCGGCACGCCCGTGGGCGTCAGGCGAATCACGAGCAGGTCCAGGTCGGAGTTGTCCACGGTGCCCGCGCCCACGACGTTTCCATTCGCGTCGACGGTGACGGCATGCAGGGTGGCGATGCCCGAGGAGAGCTGGAAGGTGCGCGTGCCCGTGCCGCCGAAGGTGGTATCCGGCGTGCCGGACGCGGTGAAGCGGGCGAAGAGCGGGCTCTGCTGTTTCGTGCCCGTGCAGGTGTTCGTCCCGGCGACGGCGCCTCCGGCCACCAGGATGCGCCCGTCCGACAGCACGGTGACGGCATCCACGTAGTCGTCCGAGCCGCAGATGTCCTGGACGACGACGCCCCGGGTACCAAAGGAGGTGTCGGGCGTTCCGTCCGCGAGCAGGCGCGCCACCAGCACATCCCGCAGCCCGGTGGAGCCGGTGGAGCCCGCGAGAATCCACTTGCCGTCCGGCTGCACGGCCATGGCGTTGATGCTCACCGCCGGGTGGCCAAGGTCGGGCGCCGCGACGCCGCGCGTTCCGAAGGAGCTGTCCAACGCGCCCCGCGCATGCTGGACGTCCAGGGTCACCGTGTGCTCGACGCGCGAGCCCCCGCCAGTGCCCACCAGCTTGACGGGGAACCGGCCATAGGTGGCGAACTCATCCGGGATGAAGCTGAGCGCCCCGGAGTCCTCCGTCATGGGAATGGTCAGGGGCAGCGTCTGCAGGGTCGTCACGTGCTCCGGGAGGCCTTCCACCGAGACGGACACCTCGCCGGCGAAGTCCGGCTGGCGCTGCACCTGGACACCGAACCCGTGGATGTTGTCCGGGTTGAACGCAATCGTGACCTCGGTGGGCGCGGTCAGCGTGAAGGCGGGCGGTGGTTGCTCGCCAGCATCGGAGGTGGGCTCAGTGCCACTGTCCGGTTCGGTGCCGCTGTCCGGCGCCGGGCTTCCCGCGTCCCGCTGCGACTGGCCGGCATCGGGCGAGGTGGGCGTCGGGGAAGGCTCGTCATTGCCACAGGCCCCCGTGCCCAGGCTCACCGCCGCCAGGGCCATGGCCAGCAGGAAACGGGAGGCCGTGGGGCTGGAGGCACACCGCGCGGAAGGGGGGCCAGAGGGAGAGAAATCGCCGGAGTCGTGCATGGACGCCGGATTAAATGAGGGCCCTGCTGGCGCGAAAGAAATATGTGCGCCCCTCCTGATCCTGACGCGGGACGCCGCAAAGACTCACGTTCCAGCCCCCGTCACCGCCGGCAGCCACGCCTCCACCTCGAGCCCCTGCCCTGCCGCGGCGCGCCACTCCACCCGTCCTCCCAGCCGAGCGAAGCGCTCACTCATCCCGGTGAGGCCCGAGCCCGGGGTGACCTTCGCCGTGCCACGCCCGTCATCCCTGGCATGCACCCGCACCCCGCCGTCCTGCGTGGGCGCAATCGCAATCCACAGGTTGCGCGCCTGGGCATGGCGCAGCGTATTGGTGAGCACCTCCTGCACGCAGCGGAACAGCGAGTGCGCCGCCTCGGAGGACTCCAGCGCCAGCGACTCGGGGACCTCCAGGTGCACGGCGAGCCCCGGTGCTCCCTCCGCGAGCGCGCGCAGCGAGGGCAACAGCGGCAGGGGTGTGTCCCGCAGCGCGGACACCGTGCCGCGCACCTCGGACAACAGCGTACGAGCCGCCTCCCGGGCGCGACGCAGGTGCTCGGCGGCCGCGGTGTCCTTCGCGGTGTGCGCGGCGGCCTCCAGGTTGAGGGACAGCGCGGTCAGGTGGTGCCCCACCGAGTCGTGCAGCTCGCGAGCGATGCGCAGCCGCTCACCCTCGCGCTCCCGGGTGGCGAGCAGCACCTGCGTGGCCTGCAGCTCGGCGTGGACGCGGGCCAGCTCGCGGCGGGCCGAGGCCTCGCGCACCATCACCAGCGCCGTGCCGAGCGTGAACCCCTGGAAGCCGGTGTAGATGAGCGTCTGTGTCAGCGCCCGGCTCAGCGGGTGCATGAGCGCGAACACGATGAACATGCCCACCACCTGCGCGGCCGTCCATGCCAGCGCCTGACGCTGCGGGAGCGTCTCGGGCGCCTGCCCGGCGATGATGGCGAACAGCGCGCCATCCAGCCCGCTGTCTCCCATGGCGAGGCACGTCAGCGCCGCCACCGACTGCACGGCGAGCAGCGACACCTGGCCCTTCTCCTGCTCGCGGGCGTGGCGCCAGAAGGCAATGCCAAAGGCGAGGAACGCGGCCTGCCACACCCACGTGGACGGAGTCGCCCACCGCGAGGGCTCGCGCATGAGGTCCTCGACGTGCGGAATGCCGACCATGGCCCAGGTCAACAACCCGGCCACCGACAGCAGGCGATGGGTGGCGGCGGGCTTCGCCACGGCGGACACCTCACTCATGGGAGGACCTTACGGGAGCCCCGGGAGCAGGCCATGTGCCGGAAGTCACATGCGTCTACACCTTGAGGCGGATGGCGGCGGGGACGATGGTCATCGTGCAAGGGAGGCGCCCGGGCGTCTCGCCGTCCACGTCGAGGAACACGTCCTCGCCCTCCATGGGCACGGCGCGCAGGGTGCGGCAGCGCAGCCGGCGCGTGCCCTTCCAGGTGACGTGGTTGCCGTTGTAGACGCCCTTCGACTTGAGGATGAAGTCGCTGAGCCCGTAGCCGGACCAGATGGTGACGTCGAAGAGGCCGTCATGGGTGACGGCCTCGGGCGCCACGAACATGCCGCTGCCGAAGTAGCGGCCATTGGCCACGGCCACCGCGGTGATGTCGAGCGTCTCCTCGGGGCCCCCGTCGAAGGACAGGCGCACCTTGCGCTCGGTGTACTTCACCAGGCCCTTGAGGGTGCCCCACACGAAGCTGAAGTTGCCGCCCAGCGCCTTGCTGCCGCTGTTCACCTCGCGAGCCACCACCGCGCTCACGCCAAACGAGGCGATGTTGGCGAAGTAGCGCGTCTCCGGCTGGCCCTCGTTGCCGACGAAGTCGAGCCGGCCCACGTCGAAGGGCTCGGTCTTCTCGGAGCGCAGGCGCGCCAGGGACGAGTCCAGGTCCAGCTCCCACCCGAAGGTGCGCCGGAAGTCGCCGCCGGTGCCGCGAGGGATGAGGCCCAGCGCCGCGTTGGGGTTGATGGGCTTGCCGTCCTTGAAGAAGCCGTTGGTGACCTCGTTGAGGGTGCCGTCGCCGCCCACGGCGACGATGCACTCGTAGCCCTCCTCGAGGGCCTGGCGGGCGATGCGCGCCGCGTCCATGCCGCCCTGGGTGAACCCGTGTCCGAAGTCACCGAGCGCCCTACCCACCTGCGCGCCAATCTCCGCCCAGCGCTTTCCCGTCTGCCCATTGGCGCTGCGCGGGTTGACCACGAGGAACGTCTTCATCGGCACCTACCCCTCCCTTGAGCCCTCCTGTTTACGCTGTTGCGCGTCAGCACTCCACTCCACGGCTGGTCCATGACGCGCCGGGTCCACGCCCACCCCTGGCCGTGCCATGCTGTGAACGGACGCACTCCCAGAGGAGGGCCACCCTGGACGCCGCCGAGAAGCTGGTACCGCACCTGAAGGCCACCCTCGCCGTGGACTGGGCCTTCCCGCACCTGCGTGCCGACCTGGAGGCCGCCAGCGCCCGTCCCTTCGAGGAGACGGGGGCCCAGGAGGCGTACCTCACCGGGCACGACACGCCGGCCCACGGGGGAGATGCCCTCCGGGAGGCGCGCTTCCTGTCCGCCCTGGCCCACGTCCGTGCCCTGGCCGATGCCCGGGCGCCCCTCACCTGGGCGCGGCTCGCGGAGGTGCAGGCCCAGGTGCTTGGAAAGCCAATGGTCTTCCGGACGGGGCAGGCCTTCGCTCACGGCGGGGCGCACCGGTACCTCTACTCCCCGGAGCTGGAGGCCATGTTCATCCGGAAGGTGGAGGCGGATGCGAGGGATGGCTGTCATCCGGTCTCGCAGGCGGTGAGGCTCTACCTGGACCTCGCCTTCTTCCACCCATTCCCGGATGGGAATGCCCGGGCCGCTCGGCTGTGGTTCGAGTACTGCCTGCGCCGCGCGAGGCTGCCCACGCCGCCGCTGGCTCCGTGGGTGCTTCTGCCCAAGCCGCCCGGGGATGCGGAGCGCTACGGGCGGTTCGTCCGGCTGGTGGCGCGGAGCATCTCCGGACATTCGCCGTGCGAGGAGGACGCATGAAACAGTGGAACCCGGGGCACGACTCCAGCTGGGAAGTCATCCAGCGCAGCCTCGACAGCTATCAGCCGGAGCGCATCGCCGCCCTGCTGCGTGAGTACCTGTCGCCGCGAATTCCTCCGGGAGCGCGCAGGCTGGAGGAGTCGCTCCGCAAGGAATTGAGGGACGGCGTCGAGGCCATCCTCGATGCCAACCTGGGGCCCTGGTACCACGACACGGGGGTGTATCTCGGGAACGGCATTGTCGCGGGCTACTGCTGGTGTCACACCTTCTTCAACCAGAAGCCCCTGCCGGAGGTGGGGGTGGAGCACAACGTCCAGCTCATCTTGAAGGCGCTGGGACAGGGCCATGGCTGGCTGAGCGCGCTCGACGCCGCGTACCGAGGTGCGGAGCTGCTCGATGATGAGGACGCGGACCTCCGGCGGATGGGGCTGTCGGACGCGGTGGTGCGTGCCATTGAAATCACCGTGGAGGCCACCGCCACCGAGGACGCCTGGTACTCCTACGCCCACGACGCGGTGAACTGGCTGCTCGAAGCGCGCGGTGTGGCCGTCAACCCGGAGGTGCGGCAGGCGATACGCGAGAGCCTCGGCGTGTTCGAGTCCTGGGTGGGCCCCAGGGAGGGCGAGGCTCGGGCCGCCGGAGACGCGGTGGCGCTCGCGGCGGTGCGGACTGGCTTCAACGCACGCTATCCGGTCAAGGAGTGAGCTGTTCCGAGGGCTGCCACGAGTGCTCCTCCACGCGGATTTGCTCCTGAGGGGATGTTGGCGGCTCTTGCTGGAACCGCCAGTCCAATCGCCGCCGTGCACGCACGTCGCAGGCCACTCCTACTCTTCGCCGGCAGGGGTCTACGACGAGGAGGTGACAGTAGTTGCCCGAGTTCTCCCGTTCCTCTACCGCCAGCTCCCGGAGGCACTGCCGTGAAGCCACGCGAGCCTGCTGTTTCTCTGCGTCAGTCAGGGGAAAGAGTTGCTGGCCCGGAATCGAGGTCCCCGGCAATACGGCCTCCATCAACGCCCCCCGGACCCGCAGCACGCAGTGTTCACCCCTGGGTGACGCGGCCTGGCAGCGTGCAAGGACACGGTCGAAGACGGGCGGCCTGAAGGCTCCGTTGAAATCGCACCGCTTCGAGGAGATCCACAAGCTGGCCGATAGCAAGACGGCGACCCTGTCTGGCCGTGAGCCGTCCTCGTCGGAATCCGGCGGTGCCAGGGGCGCGGCCGCGTCGGTGAGCCACACTCCGGTGTAGTGCTTGCCTCCGCCGTTGCCTCCATCCTCAACTGCGTAGGTGCAGAGCCGCGCCCGTCGCGTGCATGCGAGTTCGGCTGGCGCTTCCACGTCCATGCAGGAGGGGGTTTGCGTGGGGACGGCGAGACGCTCTCCCACGACCCACAGGTTGTAATACGCGCTCGAGCGGACCCGCTCGTCGCCCTCACGCACCGCGCGCAGCGAGGCTCGAATGGAGGCCTCGCGTCGGCCCCGGCGCAGCTCGCAGAGGCCCAGGTCGGCCCAGGCAGCACCGTCCGTGGGCCGCGCGCGCGTCACCTCCTCGAAGCGAGGACACGCTTCCTCATAGCGTTCCGCGCGGAACAACGTCCGAGCCTCTTCCAGCTTCCGTCCCGCCGGAGCGCCCCGCGCCTGAGCCACGGAGGCTACGGTCAGCATGGCCAGCAGGATACAGAGTCGTTGTCGGGGAGCTGCGCTGTTACGCCCTCGGGCCGGTTCCGCCGCTCGCATACCCATGCCTCTTCGCAAACCCGTGGATTTCAGCAGCAATGAGCACGACACCTGCACCCAGTGTCAGCAGTCTAGCGGAGCGGTCTCGTCGCTTGCAGCGGTGCTCTAATCCCAGGCGGAGAGCCGGTCGAAGTCCGCGGCGGTGTACCGGGCGGTGTCGAGTCCGTTCGTCACCCACGCGCCCTGGAGCCCGAAGCCCTCACGCATCCGGCGGAACGCCTGCACGTCGGTGAGGCTGGGGGCCACTCCGCCGCCAACATCGTTCACTGTTTCAGGCGTGGTCCACATGCGGTCGCCCGGCTTCCGGTCGAACATGAATGGGTGGTTGTGCAGATGTGCCACGGGCGCGAAGCCCCTGGCGACATCCGCCATCACCCGGTCTCGCACCTCGTGGCTCAGCCGGCCGCCCACGCGGTCCGCGCCCGAGATGTAGACGCGAATCCGTCCATGGCCGCGCAGCACGTACGCTCCGAACTCGGTGGGGCGCGCAATCATCGGGAAGCGGCGTGCCTGATGATGGAAGAGCACCCACTCCAGGCAGGAGATGGGTCCCACCGAGCCCGCGGTGCCGGCGAGCACCTGCGAGGTGTTCTCCGCCTCCCGCGCCCCCGGCGTGCCCACGAGGGCCAGGTGGATGGCGTGGACCTGCTCCAGCAGCGCGCGGGGGCTCAGCGCTGGCGCTCCGAGTCGGGCTGCCAGGGCCGCACGATACTGCTCCCGCTCGGCATCGGGCGGCGCCGGCGCCCACCATGCGGGAGCATCCGGCACGTCGAAGACCTCGTTGTACTCGCCCGGGTACGGCTTGTCCGACAGAGGGACGAGCTCGGAGGGCGAGGCCGGCAGTTCGCACATCACGGCGGCGGACTGCGACCGCTGCGAGGTCGCTTCCGGCTGAGCGGTACGGCAGGCCGCGAGCATCAGGCATACGGCGGCCAACAGCCAGCGAGTCACTCTCATGCGCCCCGGAACACTTCTGCCGGGTCGCGATTCCCCGGGACCCGGCACCGACGTGGCCGAGCGCGGAAGGAACCGTCATTCCGCGAGGCAGTCATCCGAGGCTGCCCCCTCTCGCGGGAGGCAGTCCCGGGCTCTTCAGCCCAGGAGGGAGAAGGAGCCACCTGAGCGAGCCTTGAATCAGGCGCGCAGCGTGCCCTCGAGCACCGTCACCGCCACCCCGCCGATGCGCGCGCGCTCGGGCTGCCCTGCCCGGCCCGTCACCTCCACCTCGATGCGCCCTGGCTTGCCCATGGCATCGCCCTGCTCGATTCGCGCTCGCACCGTGCCACCCTCCGCGGGCAGCGCCAGCACTCCCCGCGTCGCCAGGTACATCCCGAGCGGCCCGGCCGCGGCGCCCGTCACAGGGTCCTCCGCCACGCCAATCACCGGCGGGAAGTAGCGCGAGTGCGCCACGCTGCTGGCGTCCTTCGTCTCACGGGTGAACACGTACACACCATTCAGACCATGCGCCCGTAGGACCTCCGCCAACGCATCCGCGCGCGGCGCCAAATCCCATACGTCCTCACGACGCCGCAGCGGAACCACCAACCGATACCCGGTGCGCAGCACCGGCAGCGAGCGGTCCACCATCTCCACCGTCCCGCCCATCAGCCGCATCACTGTCTCCAGGGGAACCGGGCTCTCCTCCCAGGGATGCTTCGGAGTGACAATCCACGCCCGCGTCCCACCCGCCGCCAGGGACTCCAGCTCGACGTCCAGCGGGCCCATCGCGCACTCCAATCGGCATGTGCCTGGAGCCTTCAGCAGTCCGCGCTCGGCCAGCAGATGGAACGTGGCGACGGTGGCGTGGCCGCAGAACGGAATCTCCTTCGCGGGCGCGAAGTAGCGCAGGTGCACCGCCCCCTCTCCCGGAGGCGACATCACGAACGCCGTCTCGGAGGCCCCCACGGCGGCGGCAATCCGCTGCATGGCCTCGGCATCCAGCCCTCCGGCATCCAGCACCACACCGGCGCGGTTGCCAACCCCCGGAGTCTTCGTGAAGGCATCGACGATGGTCAGTTGCATGACGTGCACCTCTCCCGTGCGCGGCGGAGCCCTGGCCCCGTCCGCCTCATTTGTACCGATACACTTTCAAGTAGAAATCGACACAATGGATGCATTGCGCCGGAGCCGGCGTCAACTGTATGAATTGTCACCATGACAAGCTGGACGCCGCAGCTCCGGGGCCGGGACGGCCCGCTGTACCGGGTCATCGCGGATGCGCTGGCCGCGGACATCGATGAAGGACGCCTCGCGCCGGGCACGCGCCTGCCCACGCACCGAGAGCTGGCGGAGACGGTCGGCGTCACGGTGGGCACGGTCACACGCGCCTACGCAGAGGCAGAGCGCCGGGGCCTCATTGGCGGAGAGGTGGGCCGGGGCACCTTCGTGCGGCACCGGGAAGCGGCCTCGCCGCCTCCCCACCCCCGCGCTGGAGACGGGAGATGACGCCCTCGTCGAGCTGGGGCTCAACTGGCCCGCCACGCCTCCAGGAGACCCGGCGGGCACGGCCCTGCGGAAGACCCTGGACGCGCTGCAGCGCTCGCCAGGCCTCTCCGGGCTGCTCGACTACCAGCCCCACTCGGGGCTGCTCGCGCACCGGGAGGCCGGCGCGGAATGGCTGTCCCGCTTCGGCCTGGAGGTGGAGCCGCGGCAGGTCATCGTGTGCTCGGGCGGCCAGCACGCCATGGAGGTGGCCCTCACCGCGCTCACACGTCCGGGCGACACGGTGCTGTGCGAGTCCCTCACCTACCCCGGCCTGAAGGTGCTCGCGAGCCGGCTGCACCTGCGCCTCCAGGGCGTGGCCATGGATGAGCAGGGCCTCAAGCCGGACGCGCTGGAGGCCGCGTGCCGTGGCGGAGCGAAGGTCCTCTTCTGCCTGCCCAACCTCCAGAACCCCACCGGCGCGGTGATGCCCGAGGAGCGCCGCCGCCGCATCGCCACCGTGGTGCGCAAGCACGGGCTGGCCGTAGTGGAGGATGACGCCTATGGGCTGCTGCTCGACAGGCGCCCTGCCCCGCTGTGCACGCTGGTGCC
>JBKGHK010001759.1:0-247 GCA_046520375.1 Pyxidicoccus sp. 3LFB2 | reverse complement strand
CCACGGAGTGCTGTTCGCCACCGGCAATGGCCGCAACCCCCGTCAGGCCCTGCACCTGCACCGGCGTACTGCGGTTGGTGCGCCGTCCCCGTCCCCGAGCTGGCCCTGGTCATTGACGGCCCCAGGCCCCAGACGGTGCCGCTCGGCCTTCAACGCCGCGGTGTGATAGCCGCCAGCGGCAACGCGAGAAGCCAGCGGAAACCACGCACGTCTGCCGCCAGCCAGGCCAAACGAAGCGGTGGTGGAG
>JBKGHK010001758.1:0-248 GCA_046520375.1 Pyxidicoccus sp. 3LFB2 | reverse complement strand
GGCCCAAGCATGGACGCTGCACGCATCCCCGACCTCATCACCCCCGCCATTCCCACTCTTCCTCATCACGGTCATCGCCGAGCGTACTGGGTGAAGAAGCTGGCGGGACGAGGGCCGGCCGCTGGTGGGCCATACCTGGGAAGGACTCCATCGCCAGCATGTCGATGGGGCTGGGCAACGGCGGCCATCAACCTGGGGTGGAAGTTGCGTCGCCTTCGCCGGCTACCTCCGCGCTCTACACCCTGACG
>JBKGHK010001757.1:0-249 GCA_046520375.1 Pyxidicoccus sp. 3LFB2 | reverse complement strand
CGAGGACAAGGACGGCTTCCAGGACGAGGACGGCTGCCCCGAGCCGGACAACGACAACGACGGCGTGCTCGACGGCAACGACAAGTGCCCGCTGCAGTCCGGCGTCCAGGAGAACCAGGGCTGCCCGCAGGAGGCGCCGAAGGACCGCGACGGTGACGGCATCTTCGACGGCCAGGACAAGTGCGCGGACCAGTCCGAGGACAAGGACGGCTTCCAGGACGAGGACGGCTGCCCCGAGCCGGACAACGA
>JBKGHK010001756.1:0-249 GCA_046520375.1 Pyxidicoccus sp. 3LFB2 | reverse complement strand
CGCCGCTGTACTTCACGTCGCTTGGCGGAACGAGCAGTCACTGGACCAACCTTGGTGCCACGGCCATCTACACCCCGACGGCCACGGGCTTCCGTGTCTACCTCAGGAGCCCGGGCATCACTCCCGCCCTGGCCAATCAGTGGGGCTGGCACCTCAACTGGCAGGCCGCGGCGAACAACCTGCGCCAGCCGGCGCTGTGCACGGGCCAGACGGCCCAGGGGGGCACGAACTGGCAGCAGTACAGCCCCG
>JBKGHK010001755.1:0-250 GCA_046520375.1 Pyxidicoccus sp. 3LFB2 | reverse complement strand
AGCGGCGCCGGGGAGGTGGCCAGCTCCGGCAGCGCCGCGACACACGCCCAGACGACGGCCCACGTAGAGGAGCACGGCGGCGAGCAGCGACGCCCACCGTGGCCAGGGGCACGCCTGCGCGACGGACGAGCGCGACCTGCCCGGCAACTCACCGGGACGATTTCGAAGCCCTGGTACGCGAACATCACCGTGAGCCCCGGCGCGCAGCCGAGGCGGTGTCCGTGGCGCTCGTCACCGCCGCCACCCGGAC
>JBKGHK010001754.1:0-252 GCA_046520375.1 Pyxidicoccus sp. 3LFB2 | reverse complement strand
CTTGCGTCGCGCGCTCAGGTGGGCGGCGTCATGGAAGATGACGCCCAGCGCATGCCAGCGTCCCGGCGATCGTACGAGTGGCTCGACCGCGAGCGGCCGCCACGACAGGGCCACCACACCGAGGACCAGCCAGCGACCGCAGCCAGTCCACACCCACTCGAGGGCGGCGACGGCGCACGCAGGCCGGGCACCGTGGCCCGCCACCAGCCAGTGCGCGCGGCACCGGGGCGCGCACGGGGGAGGGGGGCTGTC
>JBKGHK010001753.1:0-252 GCA_046520375.1 Pyxidicoccus sp. 3LFB2 | reverse complement strand
GGTGGGGTCGCTGTACCGGCACTACGGCAGCAAGTTGGGGCTGGCGCTGGCGGTGGCGCGACTTCACCGAGAGGGAGCTGAGCTACCAGGGGTACGTGGCCTTCATGGTTGAAGCACGGCAAGCCAGGGGTGGACTTCGCCCAGGCCTTCCGTCTGCTTCTGGTGGGAGCTGGCGTGGTGGGCGCTGACGAAGCGGACTCTTCAACTTCACCTTCCTGCACTGGCACGCGCAGGAGTACGGGCCGCACTCGC
>JBKGHK010001752.1:0-252 GCA_046520375.1 Pyxidicoccus sp. 3LFB2 | reverse complement strand
CCGGGCGCGCCGCGTCGTTGGAGTGTCGCGAGCCGACAGTCCCGCACGCGGCGGGGAGGACGGCCTCCCCGGCCCCGGAGGGCCGTGCCTAGAGTGGCCGGCCTATGGGCAAGAAGAACGACACGACCATCGAGAACCGGGTGTATCTCTTCGAGTCACTGGCGAGCAGCTACGTGTCCGCGGCCTCCGAGGAGCTGGGCTCCGACGACCCGGCGGTGCGAGAGCGCTCCCGGCGGGCGCTGGCGGAGCTGG
>JBKGHK010001751.1:0-253 GCA_046520375.1 Pyxidicoccus sp. 3LFB2 | reverse complement strand
GCGCATCCAGGCGTCGCGCATGCCGGCGTCCACGGGCAGGTGGCCGTGGCGCATGGCGCAGCCGGGGGGTGGCCGTGGCGCTCCATATAATGTTGCCGGGACCCCCAACCAGCCGATGAGGAAGAGGCCGAAGCCGCTCGCGCGTGCCCGTGTTCACCCGGCCCTGCGCGTCCAATTCGTGCAGGCCGCGCGAGGACGGGGCTCGTCGGCATCCATGGCGTCGTAGAAGGCATGGGCCAGCGCCTTGACGGCC
>JBKGHK010001750.1:0-254 GCA_046520375.1 Pyxidicoccus sp. 3LFB2 | reverse complement strand
CGGCGCGGTGCCACGCAGCTCGTCGCGCCAGCCCGTCTTCGCCACGGGCAGGAAGGCGCTCCTGCACCACGGCGCGCTTCCATGCGGGTGCCCCGTCACCTCGCCGGGGGTACTCGTGGGTGCTGCCGGCCCCAGTGGGCGGAACACGGCGCCGCCGAAGCAGCAGGAGAAGAGGGCCCCCCAGTATCAGCAGGCGCTTCAAGTCCCGGGGCTTCTTCGGCGGGGGCCACGGGGCTGGGGGAGGCGGGGGCATT
>JBKGHK010000174.1:0-15976 GCA_046520375.1 Pyxidicoccus sp. 3LFB2 | reverse complement strand
TGGGGCGCGGCGTGGGCGCCGGGGTGGAGGCCGTGGGGGTCGGCGTCACGGGAGCGCTGCCGGGCGTGGAGGCCGGGCGCCGGATGACTTCGACCGCGGGGATTACCCGCCGTGTCTTCCTGTCGTTCACAGTCGTACGTTACCTGATGCGAGATTTCCGGGCATGCCCGGCTTCACGGCTGGAGGGATGCTGAAAGGTCCACCTTCCATCCGGACGGCTCCCGTACCATCCGGACCTCGTGGGTGCTTCCGGGCGAGCGCACGAGCACGGTCGCCTTGTCGCCCTCCTCACGGACCAGCGAGACCTCCGTAACATCCGGAGGGGGAGGGACATTCGCGAAGAAGAGGGCCAGGGGCTCGGGCTTCTCGGTGCCACCGGCCGCCTCACCCACGGCCTTGGCCCGCTCGGCCAGCGCGTCCTGGGTGGGCTTGGACAGCACCCCCCACGCCTCGCGCAGCTCGCCCTTGCGGACCTTGTCGTGGAAGATTCGGTAGGCCCCCTGCGGGGTGTCCTGACGATGGCAGCCACCCAGGCCGAGCAGGACCAGGGCCACCAGCCAGGGCATCATCACGGTCGGGCGCATGGAAACAGGGATTTAGGTCAAAGCGCCGCCGGGGGAAAGCCCGAGCTTCAACGTTGTCACGCAGCGTGCTGGTGGACGCGGTTGCGGCCCGCCCCCTTGGCCGCATAGAGGCTGGTGTCCGCCGCCATCAGCAGGGCCTCCGCGCTCGCCAGGTCGGCCGAGGGCACCGTGGCCACCCCCAGGGAGGCCGTCAGGCGCACCTCCTGCGCCTGCCCGTCCGCGCCCAGGTGCTCCAGCTCCAGGGCCGCAATCGCCTCGCGCACGCGCTCGCACACCCGCAGCGCGTCCGTCGGCGACGTCTCCGGCAGCAGGGCGATGAACTCCTCCCCGCCGTAGCGGGCCAGCAGGTCCACCTCCCGCAGCCGCGAGCGCGCCGTCTGTGCCACCGCCTTCAGCACGTGGTCCCCGAAGGGGTGCCCGAAGGTGTCGTTGATGCGCTTGAAGTGGTCGATATCCAGCATCACCAGCGACAGCGGCGAGCCATACCGCCGCGAGCGCGCGAACTCCTCGTTCAGCCGCTCCTCGAAGTAGCGCCGGTTGAACAGCCCGGTGAGCGCGTCCGTGCGGCTGAGCGCCAGCAGCTCCTCGCGCCGCCGCGCCAGCTCCTTGTTGGCCCGGTCCAGCTCCCGGTTCTTCTCCACCAGCGCGTCCTGCAGCGCCTTGAGCCGCAGCATGGACTTCACCCGCGCCGACAGCTCCAGCATGTCGAACGGCTTCACCAGGTAGTCGTCCGCTCCCAGCTCCAGCCCCTCCACCTTTCCCGCCGCCTGCCGCGCCGTCATCAGAATCACCGGGATGAAGCCGAAGCCGTCCTCCCCCGAGTTCGCCTTGACGATGCGGCACACCTCCACCCCGCCGAGCCCCGGCATCTCCACGTCCATGAGGATGAGGTCCGGCCGCGCCTGACGGATGGCCGACAACGCCTGCGTGCCGTCGTGCGCTTCCTTGAAGATGTAACCGTGTGGCGCCAGGCCCTCTCGCACATGCCGCACGTGCGCCGGGTCATCGTCCACGATGAGCACCGTCCGGCCGCTGAGCTCGCCCCCGGGTGACGCACGGCGTGCAACCTCCAGCGTCCTCTTCCGTTCGCCCTCCGCCATGCCTTTTCGCCCCCGGTGCAATCCTCCCGCGACGCGGGAATGACCGCAATTCTCACCTGTCGAGATGGGGAAGCCAAGGGGGCGAGCAAGTGCCCGTCTTCCGGGCGTTAACGGGGCTTCACCAGCCGGGCGCGGTACACCGGCTCCCCGCTCGCCAGGTAGCGGCGCTCCCGGGTGGAGGGAACCTCCTCGGGGTCATAAGGATGGAACACTCCTGAACCCAGGGGGTTCTGGAAACCCACGGATTCCAGGATGGCCAGCATGGACTCGCCCCGGTCCTGCACGTCGGTGCGCATGTCGAAGCGGCCACCGGGTGCGAGCTTCTCGTACAGCAGCTGGGCGAAGGCGGGCTGAATCACCGCGCGCTTGGCGTGGGAGCGCTTCCACCAGGGGTCTGGGAACTGGAGGTGGATGACGGCCAGGGAGTTGGCCTCGAAGATGCGGGGGACGACGAAGCGGGCGTCGGCCTCGATGACGCGCAGGTTCTTCAGGCCGGCCTTGTCCCCGCGGGACTGGGTGTCGCGCGCGTACTTCTTGCGCCACTCGAAGGCGACGAAGCGCACCCCGGGGTTGCGGCGGCAGTACTCCAGGGCGTGGCCCCCGGCGCCCGAGCCGATTTCCAGCTCCAGCGGGCCGGTGTGGCCGAACTCCGCGTCCCAGTCCGGGGGGCGCTCCGTGGTGACGAACTTGAGCCCGACGGGCTCTGGCAGCAGGCGGGGGCGGGTCATGGAAGGGGGGCCTCCAACCACGGCGGCGCCGGGTTTGGCCAGGGAAAAACGCGCAGCGCGCACAGCGCGCGGGGGCTGGGGTATACGGAAGGCCATGAAGGTCTTCCACTCGGTGGCGGAGGCGGGAAGGGCGCTGGCCGGTCAGGCGCTCGCGCTGGGCAACTTCGACGGCGTCCACGTGGGCCACCAGGCCCTCTTCGCCGAGGCCCGCCGCCACGGCGACGCCGCCGCCTTCACCTTCCATCCCCACCCGGGCAAGGTGCTCCAGCCGGACCTGGCCCCCAAGCTGATTACGCTGCTGCCCCGCAAGCTGGAGCTCTTCACCGGCTGCGGCCTGGCCGCCGCGGTGGTGCAGCCCTTCACCCGGGACTATGCGCGCACGCCCCCCGCCGACTTCGAGGCCGGCCTCTTCGACGCGCTCGGCGTGGCGCACGTGGTGGTGGGCAGCGACTTCACCTACGGCTCGGCCCGCAAGGGCACGTGGACACGCTGCGCGAGGCGCCGCCCGGCGCGGCGCGCAGGTGCACGTGGTGGCGCCCGTCACCGTGGACGGCGTGGTGGCCTCGTCCTCGCGCGTGCGCGAGTACATCCTGGAGGGCCGGGTGTCCGCCGCGCGGCGGCTCCTGGGCCGCCCCTTTGACTTGGACGGCACGGTGGTGGCCGGCGCGGGGCGGGGGCGGGGTATCGGCTTTCCCACCGCCAACGTGGACACGCAGAACGAGCTGCGCCCCGCACCCGGCGTCTACGCCATCCGCGTGGCGCTGGCCGGATCGCCCCAGGGGCAACGGTACGCGGGCGCCGCCAATATCGGTGTGAAGCCCACCTTCGGCGGCACCGAAGTCACCATTGAAGCCCACCTGCTGGACTTCACCGGCGACCTCTATGGGAAGGAGCTCCGGGTGCAGTTCCTGGAGCGGCTGCGCCCCGAGCAGCGCTTCGGCTCCGTGGCCGAGCTCGTCGGGCAGATCAAACGCGACGTCGAGGCGGCTCGCACCGTCATCGCCGGTGTGGGTGACTGAGCGTTTTTCCCGTGTCTCTTCAACGGGTTGACTGCCGAGGGAGCAGGCGAGGGCGCCTTGACGCGCACGCGCGGCTCCTCTCTAATTCGTATCAGGAACCGTGCCAGGGGCCTGTGTGGCCCTCTGGCATCTCCCTACGTCTCCTGAATTTGGAACGGGCCCCCGCTCGGTCCTTTCTTCTTTCCTTCAAGGAAGAGGCTTCAACGAATGTCCGGTCGACTCGGTGAACTGCTGGTTCGCGAGAACCTCATCTCCGTCCAGCAGCTGCGCAAGGCCCAGGAAGAGCAGCAGAAGAACGGCACGCGCATCGGCACCGCCCTCATCAAGACGGGCGCCATCGAGGAGTCGAAGCTCACCGACTTCCTCTCCAAGCAGTACGGCGTGCCGGCCATCAACCTGAAGGACTTCGACATCGACCCGGAGATCATCAAGCTCGTGCCGAAGGAAGTGGCCGAGAAGCACCTGGTGATCCCCGTCAACCGCGCCGGCCCGTCGCTCATCGTCGCCATGTGCGACCCGTCCAACATCTTCGCGGTGGACGACCTGAAGTTCCTCACCGGCTACAACATCGAGACGGTGGTCGCCTCCGAGGTCTCCATCCGCGAGGCGATTGAGCGCTACTACGCGGAGAAGGGCCCCTCCCTCGAGGACATCGTCGGTGACGTGGGCGACGACATCGAGGTCGCCAAGGAGGCCGAGGAGAACATCGACGAGATGGCCAAGGCCGCGGACGACGCGCCCGTGGTCAAGCTCGTGAATCTCATCCTCATGGACGCCATCAAGAAGCGCGCGTCCGACATCCACATCGAACCGTACGAGAAGGACTTCCGGGTCCGCTTCCGGATCGACGGTGTGATGTACGAGGTCATGCGCCCGCCCATGAAGCTGCGCAACGCGATTACGTCGCGTTTGAAGATCATGGCCTCGCTGGACATCTCCGAGCGGCGCCTGCCGCAGGACGGCCGCATCAAGATCAAGATCGGCGGCGGCAAGGAGATGGACTTCCGCGTGAGCGTGTGCCCCACGCTCTTCGGCGAGAAGGTCGTGATGCGTCTGCTCGACAAGAGCAACCTCCAGCTGGACATGACCAAGCTGGGCTTCGACGCGCAGCCTCTGGCCTGGTTCAAGGAGGCCATCGACCGGCCCTACGGCATGGTGCTGGTGACGGGCCCCACGGGCTCCGGCAAGACGACGACGCTGTACTCGGCGCTCTCCAGCCTCAACGGCATCGACACCAACATCTGCACCGCCGAGGACCCGGTCGAGTTCAACTTCGCCGGCATCAACCAGGTGCAGATGCATGACGACATCGGCCTGAACTTCGCCGCCGCCCTGCGCTCGTTCCTCCGCCAGGACCCGGACATCATCATGATTGGTGAGATCCGCGACTTCGAGACGGCGGAAATCGGCGTCAAGGCCGCGCTCACCGGCCACCTGGTGCTCTCCACGCTGCACACCAACGACGCCCCGGGCACCGTCAGCCGTCTGCTCAACATGGGCATCGAGCCGTTCCTCGTGACGGCCTCGCTCAACCTCATCCTCGCCCAGCGTCTGGCGCGCCGCCTGTGCCCCGCCTGCAAGAAGCCGGCGGAGAAGGTCGACGAGCAGGCCCTCATCGACGCCGGCGTCCCGCCGGACAAGATTGGCACCTTCACCATGTACGAGAAGGTTGGCTGCCGCGACTGCAATGACCGTGGCTACCGTGGCCGCGTGGCCATCTACGAGGTCATGCCCTTCTGGGACGGCCTCAAGGAGCTGGTCATCAACGGCGCCTCCGCCGCCGAGCTCAAGCAGGAGGCCATCCGCCTGGGCATGAGCAGCCTCCGCATGTCCGGCCTCAGGAAGATGATGGACGGCGCCACCACCCTGGAAGAAGTCGTGGGCAACACCGCCCCGGACCGCTTCTAGTCAGTCACTGACTTCCCCCACCGCCTCACCCGAAGGACATCCCCACCGTGGCCAACCTGCACCAGCTCCTCAAGGCGATGGTCGAGAAGGGCGCTTCCGACCTCCACGTCACCACCGGCTCACCGCCGCAGCTGCGCGTCGACGGCGAGCTCGTTCCCTTGAAGACGGCGCCGCTGACCCCCGTGGAGACCAAGCAGCTCTGCTACTCCATCCTCACGGACGCCCAGAAGCACAAGTTCGAAGAGGACAACGAGCTGGACCTGTCCTTCGGCGTGAAGGGGCTGTCGCGCTTCCGCGCCAACATCTTCATGCAGCGTGGCGCGGTGGCCGGCGCGTTCCGCACCATTCCCTTCAAGATTTTGACGTTCCAGGAGCTGGGCCTGCCCCCGGTGGTCGCGGAGCTGGTGAAGAAGCCCCGCGGCCTCATCCTGGTGACGGGCCCCACCGGCTCGGGCAAGTCCACCACGCTGGCCTCGATGATCGACAAGATCAACACCGAGCGTCATGAGCACATCATGACCATCGAGGACCCCATCGAGTACCTGCACCCGCACAAGAACTGCCTCGTCAATCAGCGCGAGGTCGGTGCGGACACGCGCAACTTCAAGACGGCCCTCAAGTACATCCTCCGCCAGGACCCCGACGTGGTGCTCGTCGGCGAGCTCCGTGACTTGGAGACGATTGAGGCGGCGCTCACCATCGCCGAGACGGGCCACATCTGCTACGCCACGCTGCACACCAACAGCGCGGTGCAGACCATCAACCGCGTGCTGGACGTGTTCCCCCCGTACCAGCAGCCGCAGGTGCGCGCCCAGCTGTCCTTCGTGCTCGAAGGCGTCATGAGCCAGGCGCTGGTGGCCAAGGCGGGCGGCCCCGGCCGCATCCTCGCGCTGGAGGTGATGGTGCCCAACCCCGCCATCCGCAACCTCATCCGCGAGGACAAGGTCCATCAAATCTACTCGTCCATGCAGGTCGGTCAGGCCAAGTTCGGCATGCAGACCTTCAATCAGGCGCTGGCGGCGCTCCTCATCCGCCGGCTCATCTCCCAGGACGAAGCCTTCGGCCGCTCCAGCGACCCGGAGGAACTGCGCAACATCCTCGCCACCGGTGGGCAGAACCTCCCCGGCATGCCCCAGCAGCGACCAGCCGGGGGAGCGGGTGGTCGTTAGTTCCAGGAATTTGGAATCACCGGTTAGACTCGCGCGGCGTCCGCGGAGGTCCAGGTCATGGCAGCCCCAGCACTGCAGCAGAAGGCCGTAGCCACCAAGAAGAACACGTCCCAGTTCCTTTGGGAGGCGAAGACCAAGAGCGGAGAGGTCAAGAAGGGCGAGATGGAGGCCCTGGACACCGAGGCCGTCAACGCGCGCCTCAAGTCCCTGGGCCTCAACCCCACCAAGGTGCGCAAGAAGGGCGCCCTGGACGGGAACATCTCCCTGCCGGGCATGGGCGGGGTGACGGGCAAGGACATCCTCGTCTTCACCCGTCAGTTCGCCACGATGATCGACGCCGGCCTCCCGCTGGTGCAGTGCCTCGACATCCTCGCGTCCCAGATGGACAACCCCGCCTTCAAGAAGGTGTTGTTCGCCATCAAGGGCAAGGTGGAGCAGGGCAGCACCTTCGCGGATGCGCTGAAGGAGCACCCCAAGGTCTTCGACGAGCTCTACACCCAGCTGTGCGCGGCGGGTGAGGTGGGCGGTATCCTCGACTCCATCCTCAACCGGCTCGCGGCCTACCGCGAGAAGAACGAGAAGCTCAAGCGCAAGGTCAAGGGCGCGATGACCTACCCGGCCATCGTCATCCTGGTGGCCATCGGCGTGACGGCGCTGCTGCTGCTCAAGGTGACGCCGGTGTTCGCGAAGATGTTCGCGGACTTCGGTTCCGCGCTGCCGGCGCCCACCCAGTTCGTGGTGGACTTCTCCGAGTTCGCCCAGACATACGTGTTCCACTTCTTCGGCGGCATCATCGTCCTGGTGACGTCCTTCACCTGGAGCTACCGCCAGCCCCAGGGCC
This sequence comes from Pyxidicoccus sp. 3LFB2, assembly GCA_046520375.1. Lineage (GTDB taxonomy): Bacteria > Myxococcota > Myxococcia > Myxococcales > Myxococcaceae > Myxococcus. The sequence goes on along the minus strand of JBKGHK010000174.1, from coordinate 8,627 downwards.
GCAAGTTCTGGGACAAGGTCTTCCTCAAGGCGCCGCTGTTCGGGCCGGTGCTCCGCAAGGTCGCCGTGGCGCGCTTCACCCGCACGCTGGGCACCATGCTCTCCTCGGGCGTGCCCATCCTCGACGCGCTGGACGTCACCGCGAAGACGGCCGGTAACCGCACGGTGGAAGAGGCCATCTACTACGTGCGCGGGAAGATCTCCGAGGGCAAGAACATCGCGGGCCCGCTGTCGGACACCAAGGTGTTCCCCTCCATGGTGGTGCAGATGATTGGCGTCGGTGAGGCCACCGGCGCCATGGACACCATGCTCAACAAGATCGCCGACTTCTACGACGACGAAGTCGACGTCGCCGTGAGCTCGCTCACCGCGATGATTGAGCCGCTGCTCATGGTGTTCCTCGGCGGCGTGGTCGGTGGCTTCCTCATCGCCATGTACCTGCCCATCTTCTCCATCGCCGGTGCCATCAAGTAGTGACGCCCGCGGAAGGGGAGCGCGTGCGCGCGGACCCGGAGGAGCTGAGGCCCGGCTCCATCCAGGATGAGCTGCGACGCAAGCTGACCTGGCTCACCGCCTTCCGCATCGTCGCCACCAGCCTGTCGCTGGTGGCCGTCGTCCTCCGGCTGCTGGACCAGGCTCCCGCCGAGCCGGTCCGCGGCGACTGGGCGGCCTTCTCCATCATCGGCTTCGTCTACCTGCTGTCGCTCGTCACCGCGGTGGTGGTGCGCCGCGGGCGGTGGACGGCGCCCGCCGTGTTCATCCAGGTGCTGGGCGACCTGGTCATCGCCACGGGGCTGGTGGTGCTGACGGGCGGGGGCGACTCGCCCTTCACCTTCACGTACTCGCTGGCGGTCATCAGCGGCGCCATCCTGCTGGAGCGGCGGGGCGCGCTGGCCATGGCGGCGGCGGGCTCGCTCGTCTATGCCGGCGTGGTGCTGCAGGTGCACGACGGGTTGGAAAGGGTGCTCTTTCCGTCCCGGCATGTCGCGTTCCTGCTCGGCTCGCACGTGCTGGCCATGTTCCTGGTGGCGGTGCTGGCCGGCTACCTCAGCCGCCAGCTGTCGGCGGCGGGCGGCGCGCTGTCCGCCCGCGAGAAGGACCTGCACCGCCTGGAGACGCTGCAGGCCCAGATTCTCGCCTGCATGCCCTCGGGGCTCGTCACCTGCGACGTCAGGGGGCGCGTCACCTTCGTCAACCGCGCGGGCAGCGCCATCCTCGGCGTGGACGCGGACGCGGCGCGCAGCCGGACGCTGGAGGACCTGCTGCCGGGCGCGCTCCACCTGGGGCGGCGCACCAGCCGCCGGGAACTGACGGTGCGCACCCCCGCGGGCGTGCGCACGCTGGGGCTGAGCACCACGCCGCTGTTGGACGAGAGCGAGGGCGCGCTCCTGGTGGTCTTCCAGGACCTGACGGAGCTGCGGCGCATGGAGGACGGGCTGCGGCGCGCGGACCGGCTGGCCGCGCTGGGCACCATGTCCGCGCAACTGGCGCACGAGATTCGCAACCCGCTGGCCGCCATGAAGGGCTCCGCCCAACTGCTGGGGCAGGACCGGGCCGCGGATGCCATGACGGTGAAGCTCACCGGCGTGCTGGTGCGCGAGGCGGACCGGCTGTCGCGGCTGGTGGAGGACTTCCTGCGCTTCGCCCGGCCGCCCACGCCCTCGCGGCGCGAGGTGCGCCTGGACCGGCTGGTGGTGGAGACGGTGGACATGCTCCGAGGCGACCCGCTCGCCCGCGACGTGCGGCTGGAGGTGGAGCCGGGGGAGGCGGCGCTGAGCGTGAGCCTCGACCCGGACCAGCTCCGGCAGGTGCTGCTCAACCTGGCGCGCAACGCCCTGCAGGCCACCGGGCCACAGGGGCTGGTCCGCGTGGCCCTGCAGCACGTGGGCGGCGAGGTGGTGCTGAAGGTCTGGAACGCCGGCACGCCCATTCCGCGCTCGGACCTGCCTCGGCTCTTCGAGCCCTTCTTCACCACGCGCGAGGGCGGCACGGGGCTGGGGCTGGCCACCGCGCACTCCATCGTCCGCGCGCATGGGGGAGACATCCGGGTCCACTCCGAGGAGGGCGCGGGCACCGAGTTCGCCGTCGTCCTCCCGGCCCCTGAGCCCGGCGGGGAGCTTGCGCCTCCCGAGGAGCCGGTCGTCTCGGGCGGGGCGGGCGGCGAGCAGGCGGGGCCCCGGCCACGGCGCCCGTGCTGTCCCGGGTGCACTGAGGCGCCACGCACCCACCGGCGCTGCCGGTAGGGCAGGGGCCCCGGCCGACTGTCCTCCCGGAGGCCGGGCGCAAGTGGCCGCTGTCCATGGAGGCCGGGCCCTCTGGTACCTTCGCGCCATGCACATTCTGGTGGTGGATGACGAGCCGTCCATGCGCGACGTGCTCGAGGTGCTCTTCACGCGGGCCGGCTTCGAGGTGACGTGCGCGGGCAACGTGAAGGACGCCTCCGCGGCGCTGTCACGGGCCCAGGTGGACCTGGTGCTGACCGACATGAAGCTCGGCAGCGGCAGCGGCATGGAAGTGCTGCGCGCCGCGCGGGCCATGAAGGACGCGCCCGAGGTCATCGTCATCACCGCCTTCGGTACGGCGGCCTCCGCCGTCGAGGCCATGCGCGAGGGCGCCTACCACTACATCTGCAAGCCCTTCGACAACGAGGAGCTCCGGCTGCTCGTCCAGAAGGCGCTGGAGAAGAAGACGCTCCGGCGGGAGAACCAGAGCCTGCGCGCGCAGCTGGTGCCGGGCGCGGGCATGCTCGCGGTGGGCCGCAGCCCGCGCATGCAGTCCGTCATGAACCTGGTGGAGAAGGTGGCCGCCACGCGCACCACCGTCCTCATCTATGGCGAGAGCGGCACCGGCAAGGAGCTCATCGCCCGCGCGCTGCACCTCAAGAGCCCCCGCGCCGGCCACCCCTTCCTGCCCGTCAACTGCGCAGCCCTCTCCGAAGGGGTGCTGGAGAGCGAGCTGTTCGGCCACATGAAGGGCGCCTTTACCGGCGCCTCCAGTGACAGGCTGGGGCTGCTCGCCGCGGCGGGGGAGGGCACGGTGCTGCTGGACGAGATTGGCGAGGTGCCGCCCGCCACGCAGGTGAAGCTCCTGCGCGTCCTCCAGGAGCGCAAGGTGAAGCCGGTGGGCAGCAGCCAGGAGGTGCCCTTCCACGCGCGCCTCGTCGCCGCCACCAACCGCAACCTCGACGCGGAGGTGAAGGCCGGCCGCTTCCGCGAGGATTTGCTCTACCGCCTCAACGTCATCACCCTGGAGCTGCCCCCGCTGCGCGAGCGCGCGGACGACATCCCCCTGTTGGCCAACCACTTCCTGGAGCGGCTGGTGGAGGAGCTGGGCCGGCCCGGGCTGCGCTTCACCCCCGAGGCCCTCGCCGTGCTCCAGCGCTACGCCTGGCCGGGCAACGTGCGCCAGCTGCAGAACATCGTCGAGCGCGCCGTCACCCTGGCGGATGGGGACGCCCTCGGCCCGGACACGCTGCCGGCCACGCTGCGCGGCGAGCCCGCGGCCCCCACCGGGGACGTTCAGCTGCCCACCGGCTTCAACCTGGAGCGCCACCTGGATGACAGCGAGCGGCGCTACCTGCTGGCCGCCCTCAAGCGCACCGACGGGGTGAAGACCCGCGCGGCCGAGCTGCTCGGGCTGTCCTTCCGCTCCTTCCGCTACCGCCTCGCCAAGCACGGCCTCGTGGATGAGCTGGACGAGGTCCGCGAGTCCTGAAGTCCCGGGGCTCGCCTGGGGTTTTCCCCTCTGGCGGAGCTACAGGGCGGGCCTGGAGGGGAGCGACAGTTCTGGTCACCTCCAGGTGCCGTTTTTTGGCACCTGAGAAGCGAGGGGCCGGGCGTGGGGAAGGGGGGCGCATTGGAATTTCGCGACGTTGGCGGAGTGCCGGGGGGGGCATCGGGTTGGCATCTCATGTGCTAAGAGAGTCAGGGCAGGGCAACACGCCCTCGAAGTTGTAACCCCCTGAGGACTCCCCAATGCGCGTCTCCCGCTTCAACCCCCGCAACCGTGGCTTTACCCTCATCGAGCTGATGATCGTCGTCGCCATCATCGGCATCCTGGCGGCCATCGCCATCCCGAACTTCATCAAGTTCCAGGCGCGCTCCAAGCAGTCCGAGGCCAAGGCCAACCTCAAGGGCCTGTTCACCTCGCAGAAGTCGTACTTCCAGGAGAAGGACCGCTACTCCGGCATCGCCGGCGCCATCGGCTTCGCTCCCGAGCGCGGCAACCGCTACGCCTACGTCCTGTCCGCCGCGGTTCCCGCGGGCTCCGGCGCCGTCGCGCAGGTCCGCGCCGCCGCGACCATTCCCGCGCTGACCAACCACCAGATCGAAGTCGACACGTTCAAGTTCGTGAACCAGCCGGACAACGCGACCCCGACCGTCGCGAACCCCCCGTTCACCGTCCTCACGGGCGTGCCGGCCAGCGGCGTCCAGGGCCTGTTCCAGACGGCCGGCAAGTCGCACTTCATGCACACCGCCGTGGGCAACATCGACAACGATGTGACCGCCGGCGCTGGCTATGACCAGTGGTTCATCTCCTCTGAGTCCGCCGCCGTGACGCCTGCCGCCTGCAACGCCACCACGGGCGAGGAGAACAACGCGTCCGAGGGCCTGCCCTACAACATGAACAACGACGTCAACTGCGAGTGATTCGTCGCTCCTGATTGACTGAAGTTGAAGTTCAGGGGGAGGACAGGCCGCACGCCTGTCCTCCCCTTCTTCGTGGAACGGTATCTCGTAGTGCGAGCAGGCTTCGTTCACGTTTCAACGTGCCTGCTGACATCCTGAAGGTCCACCAGCGATAATGGCCGCCGCCGCCATGCCGAGCCGTCTCCTCTGGTCCCTGGTTCTTGCCCTGTCGTTGATGCTGTGCGTGGTGCTTGCCGCGCCCCCGAAGCGTCCGACGCGTCAGGGCCACCTGCCCCCGCTGCTGCCCCGGTTGGAGGTGGTGCGCGCGGTGGGCGCCCCCATCCACCACCTGGTCACGGACTACTTCTGGATTCAGACCATCCAGGCGGTGGGCAAGGCCTCCAACCGGCATGAGTACCGGGACATCTACGACTACGCGAACCTCGTGACGGAGCTGGACCCGAAGTTCCGCCAGGTCTACGTCTTCGCCGGGGTGTCCATCCCGTTCCCCGCACGGGGCGGCAAGTGGCTCAACACCGAGGAGTCCACGCGGCTGCTGGAGAAGGGCCTGCGGAACTTTCCGGACCTCATCCACCTGCGCATCATCCTCGCCTACAACCTGAGCACCTTTCATCAGCAGTACGAGCGGGCCGCGAAGCTTCTCGAGGAGACCTCGCGGCTGCCCGGGGCCCCCGAGTACCTGCCGGCTCTTGCCACGCGGCTGCACGCCCAGGCCGGCAACTTCGATGCGGGGCTGGAACTGGCGCGCTCCTTGGCGGAGTCCTCGACCGACCCCGAGACGCGGGAGCTCTTCGAGCGCCGGGTGCTGGAGCTGGAGCTGGAGCGGGAGCTGAAGCAGGTGGACGCGGCCGTCGAGGCCTACCGTCAGCGCGAGGGCCGGCTGCCCTCGGGGCTCCAGGCCCTGGTGGACGCGGGGGACCTGCCGCGTGTGCCGGAGGATCCGCTCGGCGGCCTCATCCAACTGGATGAAGAGGGCCGTGGCATCTCGACGGCCCAGGAGAAGCGCCTGACGGATTTCGCGCGCACGAGCATGGAGGAATCGCCGTGAGTACCAGTCTGCCTATCGAGGTCCGTGGGCTCGCCAAGACGTACCGCCTGGGGTTCTGGATGAACCGTCAGGTCCGGGCGCTCCAGGGATTGGACCTGGAGGTGCAGCCCGGGCAGGTCTACGGGCTGCTCGGGCCGAATGGCGCGGGCAAGTCCACCACCATCAAGATTCTGATGAACCTGGTGCAGGCCTCGTCGGGCACCGCCCGCATCTTCGGCCTGCAGCCCACCGACGAGGAGGCCCGGCGTCAGGTGGGGTTCCTCCCGGAGAATCCCGCGCCCTACGAGTACCTCACCGGCGCCGAGTTCGTGACGCTGGCGGGAAGGCTCGCGGGGCTGAGCGGCCACGAGCTGGACCAGCGCGTGAAGGAGGTCATCGGCATGGTGGAGATGGAGCGCGCCGCGAAGCTCCAGATTCGCCGCTACTCCAAGGGCATGATTCAGCGCATCAGCCTGGCGCAGGCCATCGTCAACCGGCCCAAGCTGCTCATCCTGGACGAGCCCACCTCCGGCCTGGACCCCGTGGGCCGCCGCCAGGTCAGAGACCTCATCCTCGCCGAGCGGCAGCGGGGCACCACCATCCTCTTCTGCACGCACATCATCTCGGACGTGGAGGCCCTCTGCGAGCGCGTGGTGGTGCTGGTGGGCGGGCGGCGGGTGCGCGAGGGCAGCGTGCGCGACCTGCTGTCGGGCCAGGCGCCGGTGGTGGAGATGACGGTGGAGGGCCTGTCGCTGGGGCAGCTCCAGGGCTTCGGCCATGAGTTGACGTACGCGCAGGACTTCGGGGACCGGGTGCTGCTGCGCACGGGGAACGAGGCCGCGCAGTTGCTGTTGCAGCAGGCCCTTCAGCAGGGGGGCCGGGTGACGCAGGTGCAGCCGACCCGCTACTCGTTGGAGGACCTCTTCCTCGACGCGCTCAAGGAGGCGAAGCACGGCACGGTGGGAGGAGAGATTTCATGATTCGCGAGTTCGGTGCGCTGACCCTCAATGGCTTCCGCGAGGCGCGGCGCAACCGCGTCAGCGTCGTGGTCGCCGTCTTCACCCTGGGCCTGCTGCTGGCCTCCACGCTGGTGACGAACGTCACCGTCTACACCTTCCAGCGGGTGCTGGGCGACGTGGGGCTGGGGGCCATGGCCATCACCCTGGTGCTCCTGGCCATCTTCCTGTCCAGCGGCCTGCTCAGCCGGGAAATCGAGCGGCGGACCATCTTCCTGGTCGTGTCCAAGCCGGTGTCGCGGGCGCTGTTCATCGTCGGGCGGCTGTCGGGCAACATGCTGACGCTGGCGGTGCTGCTGGCGGCCATGTCGGTGGTGTTCTTCTCCCAGGTGGCGCTGTTCGGGCTTCCGGTGACGTCGCCCCAGCTCGTCGCGGCGGGCATGCTCTGGGTGGAGCTGCTGGTCATCTCCAGCGTGGGCTTCGCCCTGTCCAGCTTCGCCAGTCAGCTGGTGTCCGCGGTGGTGACGACGGGCGTGTACTTCGCGGGCCACCTGTCGGCGGACATCTACAACCTGGCGAGCCGCTCGGACTCCGGGCTCATCCAGTGGGTGGGCAAGGGCATCTATTACGTCCTGCCCAACCTGGCGCGGCTCAACTTCCGGCCGCAGGCTTCGTATGACGTGGTGACACCCGCGGTGGACATCCTCAAATCCGCGGCCTATGGAGTCGGCTACGCCGGGGTCATGGTGGCGCTCGCCGTCTTCATCTTCAGCCGGCGCGACTTCAAGTGAGCGGGCTGGGGCCTCCGGCTCCCCACCCGCTCCGGTAGAGGTCCATGGTGGAAGGCTTCTTCGCCGCCTGGTTGTTCGTCACCGGCCTGGTGGTGGGCAGCTTCCTGAATGTCGTCATCGCGCGGGTGCCGCTGGAGCAGAGCATCGTCCACCCGCGCTCGCGCTGCCCGAAGTGCGGGCACGTCCTCTCCTGGTACGAGAACATCCCGCTGCTGTCGTGGATGGCGCTGCGGGCGCGCTGCCGGGGGTGCGCCGCCCCCATCTCCGTGCGCTACCCGCTGGTGGAGCTGCTCACGGGGCTGCTCTGGTTCGCCTGCCTGCGCCGCTTCGGCTGGAACTACGAGCTGGTGCCCGCGCTGGTCCTCGTCACCCTGCTGGTGCCGCTCACCTTCATCGACCTGGACCACTGGATTCTGCCCCTGTCCATGACGGTGTCGGGCACCCTCGTGGGCCTGGTGCTCGCGGTGCCCTCGGGCATGGAGCACTTCTGGGACGCGCTCATCGGGGCGGGGGTGGGCTTTCTGGCCTTCCGGCTGATGGAGTACGTGGGCTGGAAGGTCTTCAAGAAGGAAGCGCTGGGGGCAGGGGACAAGTACCTCGTCGCCATGCTGGGCGCGTTCCTCACCTGGCGCGCGCTGCTGGGCATCCTCCTCTTTGCCTCCATGCAGGGCGCGGTGGTGGGCATCCTGATGCTGGCGCTGACGGGCCGCGCGGGGCCGCGTGGGGCGGAGGACCCGACGCCCGCGCCCGAGGAGCCGCTCGGGGACGAGCCCCCGCTCACGATGACCTGGGAGTTCACCCGGCCCGGCCTCCCCTTCTGGAAGCGGCTGGTGCTGGTGCCCTTCTGCCTGCTGTTCCAGCCCATTCCCGACGCGCCACTGGACGAGCATGGCGAGGAGGAGGACTGGGTGCCGGACCGCACCAGCATCCCCTTCGGCCCGTGGCTGGCGCTGGCGGGGCTGGAAATCCTGCTGCTGGGGCCCTGGCTGTCCCGGGTGCTGCCGGCGGACATCGCGATGATGCTCGGGGGCCTGCCATGAAGCCGGCGGGCTCGCGGTGAAGTGGCGCATCGCCAGCGTGGCGTTCCTGCTGGGCTCGCTGTCCACGGGGCTGACCTGGCTGTCGCTGCAGCCGGCCCTCATCCGGTTGATGGACGCGGTGCGGCGGCTGGCCCCGCCGGGCGGCGCCGAGCTCGAGGCGCTGGG
>JBKGHK010001749.1:0-258 GCA_046520375.1 Pyxidicoccus sp. 3LFB2 | reverse complement strand
GTCTCATGGACCCCGGATGGAACGCCCAGGCCCGCGAGTGCTTGGACGCCCTGGGGAGTCCCGGTACCTCCAGGAGGATGGGAAGCCTCGAGGTGCGTGCCGGCAGTGAGTGAAAGGCGATCGCCCTTCTTGAAGTGCGGGCCCCCTCTACACGAGGTGGAGGAGCCGCCTGCTTCAGTCCGTCAGACCGCAGCCGCGCACAGGAGCGCGCCGGCCATCACCCGGGCGTGCAGCTCACGCTTCATCCCCATGGCGAAC
>JBKGHK010001748.1:0-259 GCA_046520375.1 Pyxidicoccus sp. 3LFB2 | reverse complement strand
CCCGCGCTGGTGCTGCTCTCCGAGCTGCAGACAGGCGACTGGAGCCTGGCCGGGGGTGCGCATCGTCAACACGCTGCTGGGCGGCGGGCTCGCGCTCCTGGGGAGCACGGTTGCTGTGGCCCAGTCCTGAGCACCTACGCTTCCCCGGAGCAGGTGGCCACCGCGCTGCGGGGCGGACCCGTGACTACCCTCCGACAGGTGGTCGCCCTCGCGCTCCCGACGCGGAGCCCCGCGGTGCGTGAGGCCCCGGGCGACGCAT
>JBKGHK010001747.1:0-261 GCA_046520375.1 Pyxidicoccus sp. 3LFB2 | reverse complement strand
ACGCCAATGCCCAGGCGGGCCTGGCCGGGAAGAGGGCGCCCTTTGAGGGCCTCGAACCGCATCCAGACGGCGGTGGAACGCGGCGCGCCTGTCCAATGAAGGACCAGCAGGCCCGGCTCGGCTTCACGTCAGTGGCGGATCCCGAACGCAGGCGGTGGCCAGGGACCTCCAGTCGCTGCAGCGCGAGACGGACCGAGCGGAGGCCGGCGAGGGCGCCGCCGAGCTGCGCCGGCTGATGGAGACGAACAAGGACCCGGGCTA
>JBKGHK010001746.1:0-272 GCA_046520375.1 Pyxidicoccus sp. 3LFB2 | reverse complement strand
GCCCACCGTCACGACGCCCGTGGCCGAGAGCCAGCGACGGCGACGGGCCACGCGGGCTGCTCCTGCGAGAGGGCCCCCAGCAGCTCCGTCATGGAGGCGAAGCGCTCCGGCCGGGTCCAGCGACAGCCCGCGCTCATCGCCTGCCGCGACCCAGGCGGGCACCTCGCGTCGCGCGGGCGGCGTCCTGGATGAGCGCGGGCGGAGGCGGGGAGCTTGTGGACCTCGCGCTCCAAGTGACTGCGTCACCTGGAGGGGCTCGGTGGGCCTCGGCG
>JBKGHK010001745.1:0-274 GCA_046520375.1 Pyxidicoccus sp. 3LFB2 | reverse complement strand
GCGAGGCCCGGAAGACCTCGTTCATCGCCCGGCACGGCGTGAAGCTCGCGGGCGCGTGGTGGCGGTGGTGGTGCTGGCCATCGTCATCGTCGGCTTCATCAAGATCCAGCGCGGCAACAACGGCGGGCAGACGCTGAACGAGGCGCTGGCCAGGGCCGAGGACCTCGACCGGTCCAGGACACGCGCGCCTCGCTGGACGCGGCGCTCGCGCCAGCTGCGAGCTCGCGCGGGACATGGACGAAAGCAGCAGCCGGGCCTGGGCGCTCACCGCCTG
>JBKGHK010001744.1:0-277 GCA_046520375.1 Pyxidicoccus sp. 3LFB2 | reverse complement strand
GTCGGGCCGGCTGCCCACGCCAATGCGGTAGCCCGACGAAGCGTTGTTGTCCTCGGAGGAGCGTCCGGGCGGTGGTTGAAGGCGGTCGACCACGGCGGCCCAGGTGGTACGGCACCCTGCATGCCCGGGGGGCAGGCAGATAGGCCGGGCCCTGGACAGGCACGGTCGGCGCACTGGCCCGGGAAGAGGGGACCCGTGGGGGCGTTGCCCACGAGGGTGTCTTCCATCGGCCCCGGCGTGGTGTTCGTCCGGATGACGCTGTCGGCGGACAGGTAGA
>JBKGHK010001743.1:0-280 GCA_046520375.1 Pyxidicoccus sp. 3LFB2 | reverse complement strand
GGGGTCCGGGAGGAAGCGCTCGGCGGTCAGCTGGGGCCGGCGCCAGTAGCCACGGGCCCACCTGCACGCCACCGATGAAGAGCCTCTCCGGGCACGCCGGGGGCACCGGCTGCCATGGCGGTCCAGCAGGTGGACTGCGGGTGTTCGGCCACGGGGCGGCCAATGGGCGACGCTCCGGCCGCTCATCGGCCCCGGGGGCACTCCCAGAAGGTGACCGTCCACCGCGGCTCGGTGGGGCCTAGAGGTTGTGCACCTCCGCCACCGGCAGGCGCGCGTGCGC
>JBKGHK010001742.1:0-285 GCA_046520375.1 Pyxidicoccus sp. 3LFB2 | reverse complement strand
GGCCCACCACCTCATCCCGCACGAGCTGGTCTCGGAGAAGAACCTCGGGGACATGAGTTTACCAGCTGCAAATCCAGAAGTCGGGCTACGACGTCAACAACGGGCACAACGGCATCACGCCCCGGCCTGCTCCTGGGCCGTGCCCATGCACCAAAGTGGTCCAGCACAAGGGCAAAACCACAACGCGTACCACCCAGGTCGTTTGATGCGGGAGCTTGCCTCGGTGAAGAAAGTCCCTCACGACGCTGGCCAAACAGGCCAAGCAGACACCCCCCAAGGACCACA
>JBKGHK010001741.1:0-288 GCA_046520375.1 Pyxidicoccus sp. 3LFB2 | reverse complement strand
GCACGCTGGACTTCATCGGCCGGCGCGACGGCCAGGTGAAGGTGCGCGGCTTCCGCGTCGAGGTGGGTGAGGTGGAAGTCGCCCTGACGGCCCACCCGGACGTCAGCACGGCGGTGGTCATGGCCCGAGGCGAAGGCGCCGAGGACAAGCGGCTGGTGGCGTACGTGACGGCGAAGGAGGGCGCGGCGCTGGAAGCTACCACCCTGCGCGCCCACCTGAAGCAGCGGCTGCCGGAGTACATGGTGCCCACGGCCTACGTGGTGCTGGACGCCCTGCCGATGTCGCCCA
>JBKGHK010001740.1:0-293 GCA_046520375.1 Pyxidicoccus sp. 3LFB2 | reverse complement strand
TGTCAGCACGCTGTGGCTGACGGCCGCCCTCTTCGAGCAGATGGCCGTGCACCAGCCTCACGCCCTGGCCTCGGTGCGCCAGGTGCTGGCGGGTGGTGACGCGCTGCCGGCGGCTCGCGTGCGTGAGCACCTCTCGCGCCTGGCCCCCGGTGCGGTGCTCGTCAACGGCTACGGCCCCACTGAGAACACCACCTTCACCGCCTGCCACCGGCTGGAGGCCTCTTCCTCCTTCGGCGCCTCCGTCCCCATCGGCCGCCCCATCTCCAATACCCACGCTTACGTGCTGGACGCGG
>JBKGHK010000173.1:0-16007 GCA_046520375.1 Pyxidicoccus sp. 3LFB2 | reverse complement strand
TGCCGCCCTTTCGGTCCGGAGCGGGAGGGGGGCGGCTGGTAATGAGGAGGGTCCTACTGCGTTTCGCCCTTTCGGCCCGGAGCGGGGGTTGCTGGCAATGAGGGCGGGGCCCATTGCGTTCCGCCCTTTCGGCCCGGAGCACGGATTCATGGCGACGAGGACGGATGCTTTCCGCCCTTCGCGCTCGCCATCTGGAAGGTCGGACCCCTGGGTGACGCGGCTTGGTGTCTGGCCCGGTCTTTCTGCATGTCGGCACGTCTCGGAGCGGGGCTGCGCCGCTGCGCGAGCTGCCCTCCAGCGGGCAATCCGAGGGTATCGGGTCAGGATGGCGAAGGTCGAGCCTGCGGTCAGGTGGCGGCGACGACTTCGGGGCGCTGTCGCAGCCGTCGCAGGTCACGCCCGGGCGGTGCTCCGAACAGGCGGCTGTACTCGCGGCCGAACTGTGAGGGGCTCTCGTAGCCGACGCGGAAGCCCGCCGTCGCCACGTCGACGTCCTCGCTGAGCAGCAGCCGGCGCGCCTCCTGGAGCCGCAGCTGCTTCTGGTACTGCAGCGGGCTCATGGCGGTGACGGCCTTGAAGTGGTGGTGCAGCGAGGACGTGCTCATGTGCACCTCGCGCGCGACGTCCTCGATGCGCAGCGGCTCCGCGAAGTGCGCCTTGAGCCAGCCAATGGCCCGAGCGATGCGCCAGGCCTGGCTGTTGGCCGTGGCAATCTGGTTCAGCATCGAGCTGTGCTCCCCCTTGAGCAGCCGGTAGACAATCTCCCGCATGGCCAGCGGCGCCAGCGCCGGGATGTCCTCGGGCGAATCCAGCAGGCGCACCAGGCGGAGCACCGCGTCCAGCAGGGACGGCGTCGTCTCGGAGACGAACAGGCCCCGGGAGGGGCTTCGCTGGGGGGCGGCGGGCAGCTTCGCCTGGAGCATCAGGTCTGCGATTTCGCCCGGGTCCAGGTCCAGGCGGAAGCAGAGGTAGGGCGCCTGGGGCGTGGCCTGCGTCACCTGCCCCGTGACGGGCAGGTCCACCGACACCACGAGGTGGTGCGAGGCCGTGTACGGGTACACCTCCTCGCCCAGCATCACCCGCTTGGCGCCCTGGGCGATGAGGCAGAGCGCGGGCTGATGCAGGGCGCGCAGGGGCTCGCCTGTCCGCGCAGAGCGGATGAGCACCACGCGCTCCAGGGCCGTCCCATGAATGCCGTCGCCCGGGGTGAGGCGCTCCATCATCGAGGCCAGCTCGGCCAGCCGCTCGGCGAGCTCGGGGCTGGCTTCCCTTCGATTGCCATGGCCTGACGGTCTCACCCTCGCGCTCGTTCCCATGGAGAATCAGACTACTGCTTCCCCCTGGGCGCGGCCCGGGATTCGTGGCCGCTTGCAGGAACAGGCAAGAACCCGCCAGGAATGGTCTACCGACCCAGGCACCCCCGCCTCTACATCTGCTCAGGCCTCGGGGCACTGCGCCCCGGACTCACGAGACGGGAGCACACCTATGTCTGGAATCGAAGGGAAGGTCGTCGCGATTACGGGGGCCAGCAGCGGCATTGGCGAGGCGACGGCGCGCCTGCTGGCACGGCGTGGGGCCCGCGTGGTGCTGGGCGCCCGGCGCACGGACAGGCTGGAAGCCCTCACCCGGGACATCCGCGACGCGGGAGGCACGGCGCACTTCCGGAAGCTCGACGTGACGCGCCTGGAGGACATGGAGGCGTTCATCGGCTACGCGCGGACCGAGTTCGGCCGCGTGGACGTCATCCTCAACAACGCGGGCGTCATGCCGCTGTCGAAGCTGGAGGCGCTGAAGATTGACGAGTGGAACCGGATGATTGATGTGAACATCCGGGGCGTCCTGCATGGCATCGCGGCGGGCCTGCCGGTGATGAAGCAGCAGGGCCGCGGGCAGTTCATCAACGTCTCCTCCATCGGAGGGCACTCGGTGGTCCCCACGGCCGCCGTGTACTGCGCGACCAAGTTCGCCGTCATGGCCATCTCCGAGGGGCTTCGCCAGGAGGTGGGGGGCGACATCCGGGTGACGGTGATTTCCCCCGGTGTCACCGAGTCGGAGCTCGCCGACAGCATCAGCGACCCCGCGGCGCAGCAGGGGATGAAGGAGTTCCGGCGCATCGCACTCTCCGCCGATGCCATCGCCCGGGCCATCCTGTTCTCCATCGAGCAGCCCGACGATGTCGACGTCAGCGAAATCATCGTCCGGCCGACCGCCAGTCCGTACTGAAGGGAGGGCGCCGCGCCACGCGGGGACATCGCGCTCCACGCCGTGTCCCCGAATGAGCGAATCGGCACGCGCGGTGCCTCGCACCTGCTTGGCGGGCCTCCAGTGGGGCGCATCTTCACGGGGTTCCATGCCGTCCCGGGACACCGCACTGGAGGTCCGTTGTGGCTGCGAGCCGGGCAGAGGCGTACCGCATCGGGGCACGCCTGCTCGTCGCCCTCATGCTCACGCTCGCGCTGGAGGGCCGGGCCGCCACTCCGGACACGCCGGACCTGAGCTGGGGGCGGTTCGACCTCCGGCTCGATGGCTACATCCGCGCGGGACTGGGGTTGAGCCGGGACGGTGCGACGCAGGCCGTGTTCCAGGCGCCCGGGGCCCGGGCGAAGTACCGGCTCGGCAATGAGCCCGAGACGTACTTCGAGCTGGGGTTCGATGGGCGCTATGCCCTGGGGGCGGCGACAGGGGACGACGCGCCCACGGTGCAGGGCGTCTTCCTGTCCGCGGGCTATGCGCCCTTCGGTGAGAGCGCGTCGCTGGGAATCAACGACATCGTCCAGGCCTGGCTGGCCTTCGGCCTGTCGGGGCTGAAGAAGACCCGGGTGTGGGCCGGGCGGCGCTACTACGACCGCAAGGACATCCACCTCAACGACTACTTCTGGCTCAACCCCGGCCAGGGCGCACACGCGGGGCTCGGCGTGGAAGGGCTGGCCGTGCTCGGCAGCGAGCTGAAGGTGGCGGTGTTCCGGCTGGAGGACTCCAACGCGCCCGAGGACAGCCTGCTCGACAGCACGAGCGTGGACCTGCGGCTCGCGGGCGTGGACACGCTCCCGGGGGGCGCGCTCACGCTCTGGGCCCAGTATGTGTGGCGGCACGCCAACGACTCAGCGGGCTTCCCCGAGCGCGAGGGCTTCGGGGTGGGGTTCTGGCATGACCAGAAGCGGGTGCTCGGGCTGAGCGCGGACCACACGCTCGCGCTGCTGTACCGGGAGGGGCCCGCGCTCACGCAGAGCCCCACCAATGCGCGGCCCATCCGCGAGGACCAGGGCTATGACCTGGAGGGGGCGCGCACGTGGGAGCTGAACAGCAGCCTCCTGTTCGAGGCGAACTCGCGGTGGGCCGTGCAGTGGGCCGTGGTGCTGCGCTGGGAGGACCGGGGCCTGGGCGGCGAGGACCGCCTGCGCTGGCTCAGCACGGGCGTGCGGCCCATGTACTTCCTGCGCGAGCACGTGCACCTCGCGCTGGAGCTTGGTTATGACCATGTGAAGGACGCGGGGGCCGCGCGCGTCGGCAACCTCACCAAGCTGACCGGGGTGCTCCAGTTCGGCCGGGCCCGCGAGTACTTCTCTCGCCCGGTGCTGCGGCTGTTCGGGACGGGGGCGTGGTGGAGCCGCTCGTTCTCCGGGCTCGTCGGCAGCGGGCCGGGGAACGCGCCCTACGGTGACAACACGCGGGGCTGGACGGTGGGCACGCAAATCGAGGCCTGGTGGTAGCGCGAGAGGCCGAGGACCGTCAGGCCCATCACCACGACGCTGATGACGGAGGCTTCGAGGCCAAAGGCGCCTCCGGTCAGCCACTCGGGCCTGTCGTGGAGCACCGGGGTCCACCAACCGCTGGCGGCCTTCCCGCTCACGCCGAAGCCCAGGCTGCCCTGCATCCAGTTCCAGCCGAGGTGCACGCCGACGGGGAGCGCCAGGCTTCCCGTGCGCAGGTAGCACAGGCCCAGCATCAACCCCGCCAGGAAGATGTTGAGCATCGCCACGGCCATGACGCCTCCGTCCATGCCCGGGGGCAGCGAGTGCGCGAGGGTGAAGATGGCGGCGAACAGGACCTGTGCCCAGCGTGCCCCGAGGCCACGGATGGCCCGCTGGAACGCGTAGCCACGGAAGAGGGTCTCCTCGAAGAGGGCGACCGCCAGCATCGTCCCCGCCGCCTTCAAGAGGCCCGACACCGCCGCGTCCGGCGTCCGCACCCAGTGAAAGCCGCCGAGCAGCCAGCCGACGAGGGCCACCAGTCCCACCAGTCCCATTCCCCCGGCCACGCCAAGGCCCAGGTGGCGCCCCGCTCGCACGTCGAGGGCGAAGCCCTGTGCGGCAAGGGAGGTGCGTTCCAGCCGGGTGCAGAGCCACGTCGCCAGCAATGCCCCCACGAAGGCGAGCAGCGGCTCGGGCAGCAGCGCTCTTACGGACGCGGGCAGCAGCCTGCGGAGGAAGATGAGGCCTACCACGAAGAGGCCCGTCAGCAGGAAGGCGCCAAGGACCTTCCAGCCGTTGCGCAGGTGGTTGTCGGCATTGATGAACACGCTCTTCATGACGGCTCCAGTGAACGGGTGGGGCGGTGCGAGGCTCACGGCGGTTCAGTGGCCTGGGACATCAGGGCGGAGGGGAGACGCACGCGTGCCAGGCAGCAGGGGCGCACGTGGCCGCGCACCCCGGCTTCAGGGCAGCCTTGAAGCGTCTTGCATGTATCCGGCGCTCACCGCGCGAGGCCGGAAGGTGTCACGGGCTTCGGAGCTTGCGACGGGGCTCGACTGATGTGGCAAGTGCCCGGGGCCCGGCTTTGCGTGACGTGCCAGTGGGCGCGGGCGCTGTCGTCCTTGCACGGGCCTCGGCGATGCGCACGCCGAAGGGCCTGGCTTCGAGTGCGAGGATGGCGCTCTCCAGCACTTGCGAGAGGGGCGTGGGCAGCTCCGCGTCCAGCTCGGCCGCCGCGCCTTCCGTGGCCCGCCAGCAGGCCTGCAGGCGCGGAATCAACTTCCGCCCCGTGTCCGTGAGGTGGACCAGGCGCTGCCGCTTGTCGTCCGGCTCCGCCTTCACCGCGACGAGGCCCTCCTTGACCATGAGCGCGACAGTCTGCGTCGCCGCCGGCTGGGTGATGCGCGCGGCCGTGGCCAGCTGGCCAATGGTCAAAGGCTCGCGCTCCAGCAGGGCCCGCATGACCGGCGTGTAGCGCGGCCGGTAGTCGAGTCCCTCCTGCGCATAGGCCTCACTGACCGCTCCATCGAGCAGCTCAATCAGATGCCGCAGCTGCGTTCCCAGGCCCGCTTTCATGAAGGGATAATATAAGTGCTTATTTAAAACGCAAGCGCTTCGCATCGCGGCTGGGGCTCCGGAGCATGGTGGCGGCCCTGGCGCTGGGGGCGAATCGCAGGTGTGAGCGCAGGCCGAAGGACCACCTGGCCCTCGGAGCCATGCGTAGGAGTGCAGGGCCTGTCGAGGCGCGTTGGTGACGGGCTGGCGAGAGAGGAGCCGACCGTGCGCGTGGTGGCTGCGGGGCACCTGCCGAGGCCCCATCCTGTTCATGCGCTCCGAGGTACGCGGGCGGAGCGCCTCGTGGCGGCCCGTCCGGGGAAGGGCTCCGGCCGGTCGCCTGCCGCGCGAGCGGGTTCCACGAGGGAGCGCTCCCCCCGCGCATGGAGTGCCACCCGGCCCGTGGTCATCGACTGTCACACCCACCTGAATCGCTACACGCCGGAGGCACCGGCGACACTGGCCGAGCGCCATGCACTGCTGCGCGCGGAGATGGAGACCCACGGCATCCGCTACGCGCTGGTGCTGGGCTCGTACGCGGTGACGGAGGACCGGCCGAGCAACCGCGAGCTGCTGGAGGCGGTGGGAAGCGACTCGCGCCTCGGCGTCGTCGCCGGAGTTCGTCTGGGGCGGGAGCGGGGCGAAGAGCTGGCCGAGCTGCGAAGCCTCCTGGAGGCAGGGCGCATCAAGGGGCTCAAGCTGTACCCCGGCTACGAGCCGTTCTACGTCCATGACTCCGGGCTGCGAGAGCTCTACACGCTCGCCGGCCGCTTCGGTGTGCCGGTGATGATTCACACGGGCGACACCTACGCGCCCAAAGCCCGCGTGAAGTACGCGCACCCGCTGTCGGTCGACGACGCCGCCGTCGAGTTCCCCGACGTCACCTTCATCATCTGCCACCTGGGCAACCCCTGGTTCGCCGATGCCATGGAGGTCGTCTACAAGAACCAGAACGTCTTCGCGGACATCTCCGGGCTGACCCTGGGCGCCTTCGAGGAGCGCTTCGAGCGCTTCGCGCTGGGCAAGGTCAACGAGGCGCTGGCCTACATCAATGACCCATCGAAGCTGCTCTTCGGCAGCGACTGGCCCATCTCCGACATCGGCAGCTACCTGCACTTCGTGCAGCAGCTCGAGGCGACTCCGGAGGAACGGGAGGGCCTGTTGTGGCGGAACGCCGCGCGGCTGTTCCGGCTGGAGCTGGAGGGCAGTGGAGGACTCCCCCGTGGAGACGACCGGACTGCCTGAGCACCGCGTGGTGGAGGTGACGGACGAGCGCACTCCGCTCGCGCGCCGCTCCATCGCCTTGATTCAGGAGGCCATCTGGGACGTGCACCCCACCGGCTTCCTGCTGCGGGAGCTGGAGGAGACGCGGCGCGGCCTCGCGCGGGGCGGGGGCTACCACCTGCTGGCCATGCTCGCGCCCGATGGCGAGGCGCCCATCGCGGCGGCGGCGGGCGCCTACCTCCAGGCGGTCAACGCCGGCTTCGTCTCGTACCTCGCCGTGCGGGAGGACCTGCGAGGCCGCGGGCTCGGCGGCGCGCTGCGTGAGCACCTCCTGGAGACGTTCCGCGCCCAGGCCCGACGCGAGGGCGGCACCGAGCTGGCGAACGTGCTGGGCGAGGTGGAGCGGGAGAGCGCCTGGCTGCGCAGGATGGTGCGGGAGGGGAGGGTGATGCCGCTCGACTTCCCCTACTTCCACCCGTGGATGGCGCGCCGCTCCGAGGGCTACTACGCGCTCTACCGGGAGCCCCTGGCGGACCCCCGGCCCGAGCTGCCCTCGGAGGAGGTCGCCCGGTACGTGGAGGCCATCTGGCGCCGCGCCTACCGCATCCACGGGCCGCTCCAGCGCGACACCTACCAGTACATGCTGGAGCAGCTGAAGGACCGGAAGACCGTCGGCGCGGACCCCGACTTCCTCCGGCCTCTCACCTCGTGAGCCCGGCGGGCCACTGACGGACGCGCTTGATGAAGTCGAGGGCGACGTTGTCGCCGGTGCTGGCGGGGTTCCTCCCCACGATGGTGAAGGTGAAGGCGCAGCTGGCGCGGCAATGGCCAGGGCGGGATGCAGCTCCAGGACGGGGGCACGAGGGGCCCTCCGTCCTGTTCACGGTCCGCGCTCAGATGCCGTCGATGAGGCGGGTGGCCAGGTCGGGGCTGAACTGGCCCGCGGGCGTGCCCGGGGCGATGCCGCACTGGCCATCCGAGTCGCCCGGCACCTTCACCCACAGCAGCAGCTCCGCGCCGCCGCCAATCTGCGACGGCGTGCCGAGCTTGCGGCCTCCGGGGTTGCACCACTCCCCGTTGGAGCCATTGCCGTTGCGGCTGGTGTCCACCACGAAGGTGCGGGTGTAGCCGTAGCGGTTGTTCAGCGCGGTGTTGACGGCCGAGCCGTACGCGGCGGACTCGGAGGTGGTGTAGAAGTTCGACACGTTGAGGGCGAAGCCCCGCACGTTGCGCACGCCCGCGGACTCCAGCCGCTGCGCCATGGTGTCGGCCGCAATCCACCGGGCATTGCCGCCGTCGAGGTAGGCCCACGTGTTCGGCGCGAGGTCTCGCAGGCGCTCGGTGGCGTAGCGCAGCAGGCCCAGCCGCGTCTGCCGCTCGGTGTCGCTGGACAGGCAGTCCAACTGCGCGACGGCGTCCGGCTCGATGATGACGATGGCGGGGCGGTTGCCCAGGCCCGACGCGAAGGCGGAAATCCACGCGCGGTAGGCCTCCGGGCTGCCCGCGCCACCACCCGAGTGGCTGCCGCAGTCGCGGCCGGGGATGTTGTAGGCCACGAGCACCGGCAGCTTGTCCGCCGCGTCCGCCGCGGCGACGAAGCTGGACACCGCCGAGGCGATGTCCCCGCTCCAGTTGCCGAACCAGCGCGCTCCCGGCTTGCTGGCAATGGCCGACTGGATGCGCGACGCGCGCAAGTCACCGCTGTTGGCGCGCACCCAGGCCGCGGGGTTGGAGTTGGGGTCGACGTAGAAGCCGCTCGTCATGCCCAGCGGCCCCGAGCTGGTGCTGCTCCCGGTACTGAGCGAGATGTCGTCGAGGAACACCGTGACGGCGCTGGCCCGGCCGCCAAGCTGGAACGTCACCTGTCCGCCCGAGGTGGCCAGCGACGAGGTGAAGGGGAAGGAGAAGCGGCGGGGCGTGCCGTCCAGGGTGATGTTCCTGTCCAGCGGCGCGGTGTACGGCGCGCTGCCCAGCTGCACCGTCGCTCGCACGGTGGTGCTCGCCGTGGCGGACGCGGTGAAGGCCAGCGTATAGGCCTGTCCATTCACCAGTGAGATTCCGTCCTGGCCGATGATGGCGTCCCACGGGTTGACGGTGCCGCCGGCCACGTCGACGCGCAGCCTGCCGGCGTCCACGCGCGACGCGGTGTTGGCTCCGCTCCACCAGGGCGCCGTCGTGGTGCCGCTGAACGTGCCGTTGACGACGAGCTCGGTGAGGGCCGAGGCCGCGACGCCCTCGGGGCTCTCGGTGGGCGACGTGGGCGCCGGGCCACATGCGGTGAAGAGGAGGGTGGTGAGCGTCAGCGCGGACGCGGCGAGGCGGCGAAGGGGCTGCGGGCTGGCATTTCGGTGCAGGGACACGAAGCGGGACCTCCGCCCGCGGCCAGGCGTCAGGAAGTGACGTCCGGAGTGGCGCGGGCCTGGCGAGCGCGAGGACGGTGCAGGTCCATCGCGCTGCGCCATGGTGGCAGGGCTTTCGTGTTTTACAAGTGTTGCAGTGGCTGCGGACTGTTACCGCCAGAGGCGCCCCGACCGGCCGGGCGTGGGACGAGGTCAGCCAATCCAGTTGTCGGGAATGAGGGCCGGGTCCAAGTCCCTCAGGCCCTTCTGGAGCAGCTCGAGCGCCTTCTTCGTCTCCGCGGGGACGGAGGCCTTTCCAGCGGTCGCCTTCTCGAGGTCGGCGAGCTGCTGCAGGGCCTCCTTCCGGCTGAGCCTGGACAGGTCGGGCGCCTTGAGCCCCGCCGCTTCGAAGCCCGCCTTCACGTCGGCGCCGTGGGTGCGCTGGAAGGCGCCCTTCACGCCCTCGTACTTGATGAGGCGGATGGTCTGCGAAATCTGCCCCTGGAGTCTGGCCTTCTCCGCGTCCGGCACGTCCGAGCGGCTGGCGAGGTCCTGCAAGTCCCGGTAGTGGGTGCGCAGCGGGTTGGGCTCGGAGGCGGGCGGGGGCGTCTCGCCGGAGAAGTACTTCGCGTACTGCGGCTGGAAGTCATTGATTCGCTGGCGGACGACTTCCGGCTTCTCCTTGGCGCCCGGCGTGAGGTAGCCGTGCTTCACGCTCCAGGTGGCGACGTTCTTCGCCTTGGTCAGCCCTTCGAACTGCTTGGGCTTGAGCGCGTCCACATCCCCGCGCGTCAGTTGCTCCCAGCGCTTCAGGTGGGACGTGGAGCCGCCGTCCGCGCCGCTCGGGGACTTGTCATGGTAGGCGAGCACCGTCTTGGCGTTGGGGAAGCCCTCCTTCCACCCGGTGATGGAGCTCTCGCCGCCGCAGTAGCAGGCGGAGAGCGCCAGGTCCTGCACCTGGGCCGCCGCCTTGGGCATCGCCTTGGCCAGGTCGGTGAGCGTCTGGCGATTCAGCGAGCCATTGGAGAACCCATCCTCGTGGCCCCAGATGGAGCCGCCTCCGCTGTGCCCCGACAGCACCAGCCGGCCGGGCACCTTGCCGCCCTTCTCGCCCTCGGCCCATATCTGCGCGAGCTGCCCCACCTCGTCGCGCACGTCGGAGCCCGCGTCGTCGAGAATCTTCTCGAGCTTCGCCGACTGCGCCGCCGGCAGCCCCAGCGTGGCCACGAAGTCCTTGCGCCCCCCTGGCGTCGCCAGGTCATACGTCTTCTTCGCCTTGCCGGTGCCGACGGTGATGGTGTCGTCCACCTTCGCGTCCTGGATGAGCGACACCTGCGTGCCCTGGGTGTTCAGGGGCTTCGCCTCGCTGGCGGCGAACTTGTTCATCCCGAGGAAGACGACATCGTTCTGGCGGTCTCGCACCTTGGTCATTTGCGGCTCCTTGACGTTTCTCTAGAGAGTTCGAGCTCGACGGCGTTGGACTCGGGCGCGCCGCGCCACACGTCCTCGCGGCCGAGCACGGCGTGGCAGCGTTCCTCCAGCTGCTTCATGCCCTGGCCATCCGGCACGGCGGGCGCGGCGAGGCGCCAGCTCACCCGGTAGCGTCCCGGAGGCGGGAGGCGGAAGGGCCCTCCGCCGCAGTCCCACGTGTCGAGCAGCACCTCCGCCGACGCCCCGGGCGCGAGCCGCAGCAGACGGGATTCAGGGTAGGGCTCGAGCCCGAGCACGAAGGCGCAGTCACACGGGTGCAGCACGGAGTGCGTGGCCCCGGTGGTGGTGTCGACGAAGCGCAGCCCGTGGACGTCCGGGTGGAGGACCTCCACCGGCGTGGTGCCTGCGTTTCTCACCGTGAGGACCAGGCCCCCGGTCAGCCGCGAGGCCGACAGGCGCAGGGGCTTGCGCACGGTGAGCTGCACCTCCACGTCCCGAGGGGCCACCGACGCATCCCGGGCCTGCACGGAGCGTGAGGCCGCGGCGGCGTCAGGGGCCGCGGCGGGCTCGGGCAGGGAAGGGCGTGCACAGGCGCCAATCACCAGGAGGAACACGCCCACCACCCCGCCCGCGGGGCCGCGCGGGCGGAGTGGCGACGCTTCTTGCTGGGACGGCGGGGGGTACATGTCTGGCCATGATGACCAGCCGGCCCCCACCGGGTTTCCGTTTAAGCGTCAATGGGTTCACTCAAAGTGCACCCACGGCTTGTTACATCCGGCCAATACCAGCCGTGTTCCACTGGCCTGGTAAAACTCTGTAATCCAGGGGATTTGTGATGTCCTGTTAATAACTGTTATCCTCGGGGTGGCCGGTCATGGCGCCGGTCCACACCCCAAGGAATCACTTTCATGAAGCTGAAGAGCCTCATCATCGGTCTGGCGTTGGGCGGCCTTGTCACTGCTTGCGGCGGCGCGCCCGAGGAGCTGACCGGGACGGAGCAGGAGACGCCGGTGGGCGAGGCGGAGCAGGGCATCTGCGAGGGCTACGACAACGGCGCGCGCCACTGCACCTTCAAGTGCACCGCCGGCGACTTCCGCCACTGGTATGGCTACAACGACGTCGCCTACGGCCGGTGCCACGACGTCGCCGTGCGGGACTGCGGCCGCGAGCCGTACAGCGTCTGCTGGAGCATTCCCTGATTCACGCCACCCCTGACTCCCACAAGGAATCCTCCACCATGAAGACGATGAAGCCCCTGTTCCTGGGTCTGGTCTCCGCGTTCATTCTCACCGCCTGCGGCGGTGCTCCCGAGAACCTCGAGCAGACCGAGGCGCCCCCGGCGCTCCCCGAGTCGACGGAGTCCGTGGTGACGCGGGACCCGGTCGCCGGTGAGGTCAACGCGCTGTGGACCGCCAACTGTGCCGGCTGGGACAGCGGCGGCCGCACCTGTTCGTGGAAGTGCCGCAGCACCAGCGAGTGGATGTGGGCCACGCAGACGGTGGCCTACGGCAACTGCACGGCGTACGCGAACAACTTCTGCGGCCGTGAGGCGTACCGGACCTGCTGGAGCAGCAACTCGCATCCGTAGTCGCGCGGCCCGCTTCAGCGAGCACCGCCAGGCCCCAGGCTCCTCGTGAGCCTGGGGCTTTTTCATGCGCTCTGTCGGCGCCAGGTCGGAGGGGACCCCTTCGTCTGGACTGTCCGCCGGGGCCCACCCGACAATGGGGAAGGGGCCGGCCTTCTCCTGAAGGGTGTGAGCATGATGCGCTTGAAGACGGTGGGACGCCTCGCGCCGAGGGTGCTGGGCGCGGCAGTCGGGGTGGGCAGCGTGGCCTGCCAGGAGCTTCCCGAGCAGCCCGAGCTTCGGCTGGCGGAGCTGAAGACCGCGACGATGCGGGTGTCGTACCTGTACGAGGGCGGGCCCAACACGCCTCCCGACCTGGCCGGCGACCGGGTGGAGGTGACCTTCCCGGGCGCGCCCACCGACTGCTTCACCTTCGCGTCCGACGTGAAGGCGACGCTGGGGGGCCACGCGATGAAGCTCGTCCCCGGTGAGCGCGACAGCGAGGCCTGCGGGGCGACGTCCTTCCGGCTCCTGTTCACCGACGTGCCCGGACTTCGGGAGCGCGAGCCGAAGCAGGACGTCGTGGAGCTGAGCGACAGGCAGGACGTGTTCCGCGTCACCGTCCAGGGCCTCACCGCGCCCCATGGCCTCTGGCGGCTGGAGCCCCGCCTCTCATACTCCCTCTTCGCGGCGGGCGAGACGCTGGTCTACGACTGGGACGCCGCAACGGACCTTCTCGAGGAAGCGCCGGCCTCTTCCTACGCGCACTTCACCCTGCTCGGGCCGGAAGGCCGCATCATCACCTGGCAATACACGGAGGCGCCGCTGACGGGCGACCGGAAGTTCGAGGTTCCCCTGCCGGAGTCGTTGCCCGCGGGCGATGTGGTGTTCGCCCTGGAGGGAGCCGCCCGGATGCCGGTGCTCTCCTGTGAGGGCCCCGCCGCCTGTGAGGCCCCCGCGCGCTACCTGCGCTTCGGGGACGCGAAGGTGTCCTCGCGGCGCTGAACCCGGGCGCGAGGCCCGGCAGGGGTGGGAGCGAAAAGACTCCCCCCCGGGGGGCCTGCGTTCGGTCGAGGGCCCGCGCAATAGAGTTACTTCCGGGCCCGGATGACACCATGAGACATTCTTCAGCCGGTTGGCCGCGCACCGCCGGAGATGCGATGAATGCGGCGCCGCGCAAATGGGCCGGGGGCTTCAAGGAATCTGACGTCGTTCGTCTTGTCGTCGATGATCACCGGGGGGGCCCGGGACGAACAGTCGCCCGGAGGGCAGGCAGGAAGCTCGCGTCCTGGACCGGGGTTCGCACGACCCGCTCCCCCGAGTGTGTTGGAATGGCCCCCCCCAAAGACGCCAGGTTGAAGAGCGATTGCCATGACGGACGACGCTGAGACGGTTTCGGATTCTCCAGACATCGCGGTGGTGGGGATGTCCGCCCGGCTCCCGGGAGCACGGGACGTGGACACCTACTGGCGTCGCGTGCGCGACGGAGTGGGGTCGATAACGTGGTTCACCGACGCGCAGCTGCTGGGCGCGGGCGTGGACCCGTCCCTGCTGAGAGACCCCCACTATGTGAAGGCCGGCATGGTGTACGAGGGGCTGGAGGACTTCGACGCCGGCTTCTTCGGCTTCAGTCCGCGCGAGGCGTCCATCATGGACCCCCAGCACCGCCACTTCCTGGAGGTGTGCTGGGAGGCGCTGGAGCACTGCGGGCACCCGCCCGAGTCCTTCAAGGGCCCCATCGGCGTGTTCGGCGGCTCCGGCATGAACGCGTACATGCCGTACAACCTCTTCACCAACCCGCAGTTGATGGAGCAGGTGGGCCTGTTCCTCGTGCGGCACACGGGCAACGACAAGGACTTCCTCACCACCCGCGTCTCGTACTGCCTGGACCTGCGCGGCCCCAGCCTCAACGTGCAGACGGCGTGCTCCACGTCGCTGGTCGCCATCCACTCGGCGGTGCAGAGCCTGCTCGCGCGCGAGTGTGACCTGGCGCTGGCGGGCGGCGTCACGCTGGAGCTGCCGCACAACCGGGGCTACCTGTATCAGGAGGGGGAAATCCTCTCTCCGGACGGGCACTGCCGCGCGTTCGACCACCGCTCGCAGGGGACGCTCTTCGGCAGCGGCGTGGGCGTGGTGGCCCTGCGGCGGCTGGAGGATGCGCTGGCGGACGGGGACACCATCTACGCGGTGGTGAAGGGCAGCGCGGTGAACAACGACGGCGCGCGCAAGGTGGGCTACCTCGCGCCGTCCGTGGATGGCCAGGCGGACGCCGTCGTGGAGGCGCTCAACGTCTCCGGCGTCCCGGCGGACAGCATCGACTACATCGAGTGCCACGGCACCGGCACCCCGGTGGGCGACCCGATTGAAATCACCGCCCTCACCCAGGCCTTCCGCACCCAGACGCAGAAGAGCGGGTTCTGCCGCATCGGCTCGGTGAAGACGAACATCGGCCACCTGGACACCGCCGCCGGCGTGGCGAGCTTCATCAAGGTCGTCCAGATGCTGCGCCACAAGCAGATGGCGCCGAGCCTCAACTACGAGAAGCCCAACCCGCAAATCGACTTCGCCCGCACGCCCTTCGCGGTGAATGCCACCCTGCGCGAATGGACGGCGAAGGGCGGCCGTCCCCGCCGCGCCGCGGTGAACTCGCTGGGCGTGGGTGGCACCAACGCGCACGTCATCCTGGAGGAGGCCCCGGCGCAGCCGCAGACGTCCGCGGCCCGGCCCTTCGAGACGCTGTGGCTGTCCGCCCGCTCTCCCGCCGCGCTGGAGCGCGCCTGCCGCCGGCTCGCCCAGCGGCTGGGCGAGGAGAACCCCCCCAACCTGGGCGACACGTCCTTCACCCTGCTGGCCGGCCGCCGCCGCTTCGCGCACCGCCGCGCGGTGGTGGCGTCCTCGCGCGAGGAGGCCGTCCGCCTGCTGGAGCAGCCGGAGCCGGCGCGCACCGCCCAGGCCCACACCGAGGCCGAGGGCCGCGCGGTGGTGTTCCTCTTCCCCGGGGGCGGCGCGCAGTACCCGGGCATGGCGAAGGGGCTCTACGAGCAGGAGCCCGTGTTCCGGCGCTCGCTGGACGAGTGCCTCAAGCTGCTGGAGCAGCACGAGTCGCTCCAGCTCCGCCCGCTGCTGTTCCCCGAGGCCGGCAAGGAGGCCGAGGCGCGCACCCAGCTGGAGCAGGCCACGTACGCGCTGCCCGCGCTCTTGTCCGTGGAGCTGTCGCTCGCCGCGCTGTGGAAGTCGCGCGGCCTGACGCCCGCCGCGTGCCTGGGCCACAGCATGGGCGAGTACGCCTGTGCCCAGATTCTGGGCGTCCTCTCTATAAAGGATGCGCTGGGCATCGTCGCCTGCCGCGGCCGGCTGTTCGACCAGCTGCCCGCGGGCGCCATGCTCAGCGTGGAGCTGCCGGAGGCGGAGCTGAAGCCGCTGCTGGGGCCGGGGCTGGATTTGGGCGCGCACAACGCGCCGAACCTGTGCCTCGTCTCCGGTGAGGTGGCGGCCATCGACGCGCTGGAGGCGCAGCTCAAGGCGCGCGAGGTGGAGGCCCGGCGCCTGCACATCCGCGTCGCCGCGCACTCGCGCATGTTGGAGCCCATCCTCGCGCCGTTCCGCGAGTACCTGGCGAAGGTGCGCTTCTCCGCGCCCACCGCGCCGTGGGTGTCCAACGTCACCGGCACCTGGATTACCCCCGAGGAGGCGACGTCGCCCGACTACTGGGTGCGCCACCTGCGCCAGCCGGTGCGCTTCGCCGAGGGCGCGGGCGTGCTGCTGGCGGACAAGGCGCGCGTGTACCTGGAGGTCGGTCCCGGGCAGACGCTGCTGTCGCTCCTGCGGGCCCAGGCCGAGAAGCCCGCGGCCGAGGGACTGGTGCCGTCGCTGCGGCACCCGAATGACACCGTCGCGGACCTGGCCTTCTTCCAGCTCGCGCTCGGCCGGCTGTGGGCGGCGGGCGTGAATCTGGACGCGGCCGTGCTCTTCGAGGGCCAGAAGCGGCGCCGCATCGGCCTGCCCACGTATGCCTTCGAGCGCGAGCGCCACTGGGTGGAGCCGGGCGCGGGCAGCTTCATGGCCCGGCGCGAGGGCGACCGTCCGCTGGTGCGCGAGGAGGACGTGGCTCGCTGGGGCTACGCGCCGCGCTTCCGGGAGCAGCCGGGCCCGAAGCCGGAGCTTCCGGCGGCGAACGAGCGCTGGCTGCTGCTGGCGGACGAG
>JBKGHK010001739.1:0-293 GCA_046520375.1 Pyxidicoccus sp. 3LFB2 | reverse complement strand
CGCCCTGCCAGGCCGCGCGCACCAACTCCAGCAGCGTGCCCCACACCAGCCCCTCGCCCACCTGCGTGCGGCCCGGGGCCAGCACGCCCTCCGTTTCGCCCTTCTGCAGCACGCTGCGCACCAGCGCCCGGGTGGCCCCTCCATTCGACTGGGGAAGGTGCGCGCCGGCAATCCGAGGCCCGGGCGCCGGCTCCGAGCGCGGCCCATACTCGTGCGCGTGCCAGTGAAGGAAGGTGAAGCTGAAGAGGTCGGCGTGCCGCAGCGCCCAGCCGACCAGCTCCTCCCAGAAGGCC
>JBKGHK010001738.1:0-295 GCA_046520375.1 Pyxidicoccus sp. 3LFB2 | reverse complement strand
GAGCGCACCGCCGCCGCCACCGTCCGGGGGGCGGGTGGGGCCCTGGAGTCGCAGGCCGGCGTTGGCGCAAGCCGTGCGGCGCGAGCGCGTGGTGCGCGAGGTGGGCCACGAGCGTGACCGGCGGCGTCCTGGATGCCATTGAGCGACGCTGCGCCGGCCGGTGATGGCGGTGGTGGGGGCGGGAGCGCATTGGTGGCGCTCTCGCTCCTGGCCTGCGCTGGCGGACCGCCTAGGTCGACGGTGAGGGTGTCACCCCGGCCGTCCGAGGGTGGTGACAGAGACCCGGGCCCGGAGT
>JBKGHK010001737.1:0-296 GCA_046520375.1 Pyxidicoccus sp. 3LFB2 | reverse complement strand
CGTCCCGGGCGCCGTACACCCCATGCAGGCGCAACGTCCGCTCGATGTCCTCCGGGCAGCGCGAGAACCGGGCGCACCGGTGAAGCTTTTTGGGGTAGATGTCCTTGACGCGCACGGTGCCGGCCTCGGTGCCGTCGCTTCTCCACAGCTCGGAACCCGTGGTGGCATCCCAGGCGTTGAAGTAGAGCGCGCCGTTCATCACCACCAGCCCCTGGGGAGAGGAGCTGGAGGGGCCCGGGACGATGTCCTTGACGCGCACGGTGCCGGCCTCGGTGCCGTCGCTCTTCCACAGCTCG
>JBKGHK010001736.1:0-302 GCA_046520375.1 Pyxidicoccus sp. 3LFB2 | reverse complement strand
GGAAGGTCACCGGGTCGGTGCAGGGCACGTAAGCCGCGCCGTCCAGCTGGCACTCATACGTCACCGGGCTGTCGGGCGAGCTGAAGTCGAAGGTGGCCGTCGTGGAGGCCGTCACCGCCGCCGGGCCGCTCACGATGGCGGTGTCCGGCGGAGCGGTATCGACGGTCCACGTGTAGGTGGCGGGTGTCGGATCCACGTTGCCGGCGGGATCACGGGCGCGCACGTTCAGCGTGTGGGAGCCCTGCGCCAGGCCAGGGAAGGTCACCGGGTCGGTGCAGGGCACGTAAGCCGCGCCGTCCAGC
>JBKGHK010001735.1:0-304 GCA_046520375.1 Pyxidicoccus sp. 3LFB2 | reverse complement strand
CCGGGTGGAGCCCTGCACGTCGGTGAAGACGAGCGCCACCGTGCCCTCGGGCGGCCAGCGCCCATGGACGTGTCATCCGACAGCGCCGACACGCGGCCCGGGAGGGCTCGCAGTGGCGCCCGCCGCGGGAGGATTCAGCCTTCGCAAAGCATCTCCCCATCGCCCTCTCCCCGCTGATGCCAGTCGGGAACCCCCGGGCCGAAAGAGGCCCGTCTGCTCAACGAAGATCTCACCACGTGATTCCCACGCCCGCCCATCCGCGACGAGCGCATGCACGACGTGCTGACAGGGCCAGCATCTGGCA
>JBKGHK010001734.1:0-304 GCA_046520375.1 Pyxidicoccus sp. 3LFB2 | reverse complement strand
GGTGCGCCAGAAGGCGCGCAGCACCAGGCAGGCGGCCAGTTGGGGCAAGGTACAGGCCGTCGTGGCGGCTGGTAGCGACTGGCGTACCGGGGCAGTGCCGCCTCCGCGGCCGCCAGCGCGGACACGGCGCCACTTTCACCGGACGAATGACTCCACGGGTGGCCATACCCCCATAACCCCGGGCCGCTCCGGCTGCTACTCCCCTCCCTCTAGACGGGGTCGAGGACAGAGCCGAAGGAACGTTCGTTCCCAGGCACGGCAGGCGCCGGCGAGGTGGCGGAAGGAACGTTCGTTCCAGGCACGG
>JBKGHK010001733.1:0-319 GCA_046520375.1 Pyxidicoccus sp. 3LFB2 | reverse complement strand
GGCCCCCAGCGCCTCCAGCCGCTTCACCTCGGCTTCGATGTCATCCGTCTCGATGGTCCGAGGTGCACGCGGCTGGGGTCGGCTGCAGCCTTACTAGCAACAGCAGCATTCGGCTCGCCGTCCCCGGCCTTCAGCTACCCGGTCAGTTGGGGCCTAGTCGGGGCTGGGGCCGGGTTCGCAGTGGGACGCCCGAAGGCCGCGGACTCCGAGAAACTCCGTGGGCGGCGTCCGAGGCTCGTCCACCTTGCCAGTCAATCCACGAACGCGGCAGAGCCGGCAGTGTGGTGAGCATGGTTCCCTCCCAGGGATGGAAGGCATC
>JBKGHK010001732.1:0-321 GCA_046520375.1 Pyxidicoccus sp. 3LFB2 | reverse complement strand
GAGTGTGTACCAGCGGGTGTGCGAGGTGTGACAGCGCCCCCTGCGCGCGGCTCCATGGGTGGCACCGGGCTCGCGGAGCGTGGGCCTGGTGGAACGTTGCCCCCACGCACTGTGCGCACCGGATTCGGGCGGACTCGCGCGAGGCGGGATAGCCTCCGCCACCGCAGCCCACCCGCCGTCGCGGAGACACACCATGCTTCGCCCGCTCATCGCAGCCTGTGCCGCCGTCCTGTTCGTCGCCCCGCTTGCCTCGGCGCAGCAGCCGCCAAAGCCGCAGCAGCAACAGCAGCCCGCGCAGGCGCCCTCGCCGAAGCCCGCGCA
>JBKGHK010001731.1:0-330 GCA_046520375.1 Pyxidicoccus sp. 3LFB2 | reverse complement strand
AATGCCGAGCCCTGCGCCTCAAGCCGGACAAGCACGAGACCCTCACCAACTGGGGCGCCGCGCTCTCCAACTGGGCCAAGACAAAGACGGGGGCGGAGGCGGACCGCCTCTTCGGGGAGGCCTGCGAGAAGTACGCCGAGGCCCTTCGCCTTAAGCCTGATATGCACGAGGCCCTCAACAACTGGGGCTCCGCGCTCTCCGATTGGGCCAGGACGAAGACGGGGGCGGAGGCGGACCGCCTCTTCGGGGAGGCCGGCGAGAAGTATACCGAGGCCCTTCGCCTCAAGCCGGATATGCATGACACCCTCAACAACTGGGGCATCGCGCTTT
>JBKGHK010001730.1:0-330 GCA_046520375.1 Pyxidicoccus sp. 3LFB2 | reverse complement strand
TGGAGCTGAAGAACACCATCAACACGATGGTGGACCAGCTGTCGTCCTTCGCCTCGGAAGTGACGCGCGTCGCTCGCGAAGTCGGTACCGAAGGCAAGCTGGGCGGTCAGGCCGTCGTGAAGGGCGTGGCCGGGACGTGGAAGGACCTCACGGACAACGTGAACTCCATGGCGTCCAACCTCACCGCGCAGGTGCGCAACATCGCGGAAGTCACCACGGCCGTCGCCAAGGGTGACCTGTCGAAGAAGATTACGGTCGACGCCAAGGGCGAGGTGCTGGAGCTGAAGAACACCATCAACACGATGGTGGACCAGCTGTCGTCCTTCGCCT